>MHZA01000075.1:5967-20250 GCA_001828595.1 Planctomycetes bacterium RIFCSPLOWO2_12_FULL_40_19 | reverse complement strand
CCGCCTGCCCGCCCGGCAATGCCGTTCGGACGGGTACCTATTCGGGCAGGTTCGGGCAGGTTGCAACACATTGCACGGACAAACAAAGTTTGTCCGTGCCACCACGCATGTTAGCAGCAAAGTTGCCGAAGGCCTAATTTAACTTTTTTTTACAACATATCTACAACATACTTACACCATTTCGACCTTATTTTTACAATATATTGTGAGGAAAACAGGAAAATATACAAAATATTGTATTTTTTCCTTGACAATATCTACGGTTTCTGTTAAACGATGCAAATAAATTTAAGGTGATTTGATTTAACTTGAATAGATTTATTAGCGAAAGGCAAGAAATGAGTAAATGTCTACAAATATATTATAATGAGAAACGGGATGAAAACATAAAAGAAATGATTCAGGTATTAAAAAAAGCAAAGGATTCTCCGTATTATAAGCGGAGGTCAGATAGTGAGATTGCCCTGATGGTATTAAGCAGGGCGCTTAAAAGTGAGGTTAAAAAATTTACAAACAATATCGAAAAAAATGATAAATGAGAGATTAAAAGTTTTGTATTTGGGATTTGGTATTTTTTAAGAATTAGATGGGTACGGGGGTAAATGTGACCGGAGCCTTCATCTCCGTTACTTCAAGCCTCGCCCTCCCGTGTGTGCCGTCACAGCGTAATCGGGCATTGCCGTACTCACCTGACGGGGGTCTTACTCCTTTCCCCCTCGTCGCTTGACGGCAGAAGGGCTTTTTGCATTACGTGGTAAAAGAAGCCCTTTTTGCCGTCATCATCTATTTTAAATCGTAATAGTTCACCGCAAAGACGCAAAGAGTGCAAAGGGAAAATTACGTAGAGGCGATCCGCCGGATCGCCCGTACTAGATGCTGAAAATTTCTGAAAACTTTGTGATTTTGTTTATGCCGTTTTACGGTATTATAGAAGGTAGTCCACCTGTCTGCCGTAGCACAGGCAGGTCTGTGAAGTATTTTCTCTTTTTTAAAGTTTTTCCTTTGCGTCCTTTGCGTCTTTGCGGTGGGCTGAACTGTTACTTTAAATCTAATTGATACTCAATCCTGCAGAAGTAAAATGCAAGTTTATTTAAAGGAGACAAAGAAATTGGCAAAAAAGGCGAATAAGAAACCTAATGCAAAGGCAAAGCCACCTGTTAAGAAAAGAGCTAAATCCACTTCAAAGAGTGAAAAGGTAGTTAAAAAAGAGAAACCGAATACAAAAATAGAATTAAAACAGATTGTATAAGGTTTAAGAGATTTCTTCCAGAGTTTAATACATTAAATATTACGCTAAATGTTCCATTTCACGCCGGTTCTTTTGCATTTCCATTCGTTAATCTACCAGTTCCAAAAGCCCCTTCACGAAAAATTTCTTCTTGTATCTCAACCAAACCCCAATAATATATTATGCTTTATTATGGAAAATCAAAGATTGCGGCAGAAAACATCTTGTTAGAATGTAAGAAAAGGATAAAGGTAACAATCCTCAGGCCTTCAGCGGTTTATTCTGAGGATTGCAGATCGATACCACTTGCAAATAAGATTGCCTTTATCCGGCGGAGAAATTTTGTCTGCAAAATCTTTCCGGGAAAAGGAGAAGGGGGATTGTCTTACATACATATTGAAGATGTGCTTGATGCGCTTGAAAAGACTATGCTTATGACGCAAAAAATATCTTCCGGCTCGATTTTTATCTTGTCTGAAGAAGACTATATCCCGAACAATAAACTCTATGGTCTTATTTACAGAGAGATTTATGACAAACACTTAAACTTAATACATCTGCCGAAGTGATTTGTACGTTTCTTTTTATATCTGATAAACAGTGTTTACTCCCTATCAGGAAAGATATTCTTCTTTAAACCCTGGATGGTAGATATACTTGACAAAAAATATCGTTTTAATATTGAAAAGGCTAAAAAGGGATTAGGATGGCAACCCAGATTTCAGTTAGAACATTATATGAAAGTGATAATAGAAAATCTCAAGAAGAATACGCACAGATGGTTTGCAATCAATAATATAAAATAATTCGTAACTACTCAGGTTCAAGGTTCAGGCCTGCCTGTCGGCAGACAGGGGTTCAAGGTTCAAGGTTCAATCTTCACCGCTCTCTAACCTTGAACCTTGAACCTTGAACCGTGAACCTGAGTAGTTACAATAATTCAGTTACATTTTGGTATTTTCATATAACTGATTTTACTTGACTTAACACGTTCAAATTAGTTATAAGGTCACTTTCTGATGTAATAGCAATATGAAGTATAATTTCATGATCTCATGCGTCTAAAAAAAGGATGAATAAAGAACATGCTTAATTCGTGGGTAGGGTATACAGTGCTGATTTTATTTGTAATTGCTTATGCCCTTATAGTCTTTGAGGAAAAAATTCATTTAAAAAAATCCAAGCCGATTGTATTGACAGGCTGCATCATGTGGCTGCTTATAGGCATTTATGAAATAAAACATGAGGCAATGCACGCCAGCATATATTCTTTAAAGGAAGGCAGCACTGTTCACTTCGAGGTGAGGCATGAAGGAGGAGCCCACGACTTTGTCGAGCATCTTATTGCAGAGATTGGAGGGCTCTTTTTCTTCCTGCTGGTTGCAATGACATACATTAACACCCTCAGTTCTTTAAATGTATTTCAGGCATTACGTGCCTGGCTGATATCAAAAGGATTGGGTTTTAGAACACTATTTTGGGTTACAGGGGTCATAACCTTTTTCCTGTCCCCTTTTGCAGACAATTTGACCAGCGCCCTGCTTATGTCAACAGTTGCATTAGCAGTAAGCGACGGTAACAGAAAGTTTATCGTACCGGCATTTGTCAATATCATAGTCGCTGCCAATGCCGGTGGCGCCTGGAGTCCTTTTGGGGATATTACCACGCTGATGGTGTGGACGGCCGGAAAAGTGCCTACACTTACATTCTGCTATTTGATGCTTCCCTCTGTTATTAACTGGATCATCCCTGCGCTTATCATGAGCTTTTTTATCCCAAGGGGTAACCCTGAACCCGGAAAAGAAAAGATTGCAATGATGCCAGGAGCCAAAAGGACAATGTTTTTCTTTATGCTGACGATTGCTACGGCTGTCTCTTTTCATCAGTTTCTGGACCTTCCTCCTTTTCTGGGTATGATGACCGGTTTGGGATATCTTATGTTTATAGCATACTACATGCAAAAGTGGGGGGAGAAGAAATTTTTAAAGAAATTAGGACTTGTACAGGAAAGACGCAAGGTTTCCCGCTATGAATTCTTCAAACAGGTGGAGCAGGTAGAATTTGACACACTGCTCTTCTTTTTTGGAGTCTTGACTGCCGTGGGGGCATTGTCGTATGTTGGTTTTCTCACATTTGTTGGGGGAGGTTTTTATTCATTTATGGGATATACTTCGGCAAACACGGCAATCGGGATGCTTTCTGCTATCGTTGACAATATTCCAATTATGTATGCAGTTTTGAATATGGACCTGACAATGGGACTGGACCAGTGGCTCCTCGTAACTTTAACCACCGGTGTGGGAGGCAGCTTGCTGTCGATAGGTTCAGCGGCAGGCGTGGCTGTGATGGGTATTAACAGGGAGAATTACACGTTTATGTCTCATCTGAAATGGACACCCGCAATTGCCCTGGGCTATGTCGGAAGTATCGTCGCCTGGCGGTTAGTAACTATGAACCTGGGATGATGTGAAAGAAAATCTGAATAAACCAGAGATGAAGAATTCCCCTCCATCAGGCATTAAAAGTAAGACAGGCTCCTTTCGGGTGAGATTAATCACTTCCTTCAAATCCATCTTTTCCTTTTCTAAATTGACAGTTTTCATATTTTCACCTCTTTTTCTCTAATCAATAACACATGGTGTTCTTTGTGTCCAACAGCAACTATTGCAACCTTTCTAAAAGTCTCTTCCGCTTCATAAAATATCCGATATTTGCCAGAACGTAGTTCCCCCTTAAAAAAGGGGGATTAAGGGGGTTGTAAAAACCTAACAATCAAACCCGTCCCCGCCAGTCCGCCCGTACCGAACGGTACCTGCCCGAATAGGTACCCGTCCGAACGGTGTAGACGGGCGTTCGGGCGGGAATGCGTATCGCCCGCCCGTGCCGGATCGGACGGGGGCTGGCAAACAGATTTGACGAGCAGGCAGACGGATTGCCGGGCGGGTAAGGGTTTGCTAGTTTTATTATGATACCCGTGTACAGTGAACAGTTACCCATGGAT
This sequence comes from Planctomycetes bacterium RIFCSPLOWO2_12_FULL_40_19, assembly GCA_001828595.1. Lineage (GTDB taxonomy): Bacteria > Planctomycetota > Brocadiia > Brocadiales > Scalinduaceae > Scalindua. Next base: position 16,021 of record MHZA01000075.1, on the reverse strand, counting down.
ACTTCTTTTTATTTGCGTCATAATATTTATTGGTGTATATTAATTGTAACAGTTCACCCGCCGTTTAATCTTTTGACAGGACAACTGTTTTTGACAGGGTGAACAGGATAAATTTTCTTATCTTGTTGATCTATTAGTTTTCTATTCGCATTATGTCATTTTGAATGAAGCGAAGAAATATTTGTTCGTTAGGTTTTTACAACCCCCCTTAATAAAGGGGGATTAAGGGGAATTGTTGTATTGACACGTTCGCCGCAGCGAATCTGCCTCGGGCATGACCTGCCCGCCAGTCGTTTGGGCGGGGTCAATGCACTCCATAACTAATATAGGTCAGGCATCTTGCCTGACCGCATGCAGTACCGAGGCAGGATGCCTCGGCTATTTTAATGTATAGAATTTCGATCTTGTAACAATAATGTAGGGGCGTATAATTATACGCCCCTACGCAACGACAGAAAGCCGCCGAAGGCCTATTTTAAAGGATGTTCTATACTGGAGAAACGTATATGAAGAAACTGTTTATTTTGTGCCTCTTTACCCTGATATTTTCATTTCCAAGTACTAATGGTTTTTCTGACATTTTAAAGGATTTGAAAAACTTTGAGAAATCTTTAAGTGATTGGGTGAAACAAACCGATGAATTGAGTCAAAGGCTCTCAGAAATGGAGGGTGAGCGTGGAGCCAGAGAAAAGCAAATTGCAGATTTCAACCAGAGTATGGCTGACATAGGAAATCTGATAACCGATCTTAATGCCAAAGTTGACAAGGTTGCGAATATGGCATCGTTAAAAGGTGTAAAAGATATAGTAAATTCATTCGAAGGGACATTGGATGTATTTAAGAAGAGGTTTTCTGAAATGGCAAAAAGATTAGAGGACCAGGAGGTTAAGACGGCAGTGATTGAAAGGATATATCAAACGTCCCAGAAACCAGTAGAGACCTTGATTAATTCTATAGACGAACAGAAAAGCGTTATCAGCAAGTTGGCAGAAAGGCTGGATAAGCAGGAAAAGTTAATTATGTCTATGGAAGAGGTTGAAGAACTCAATGTCAGATTAAGTAAACTGGAATCAGAGTTTGAAGAAATTCCCAAAGAGGTAAGTGAGAAAACTGAGAAAACTGAGGCAGGAAAAGATGTTGAGGTTTCAGAAGTTTCCCCCGAGAAAACTGAGGTAGAGAAAAAAGATGCTGCTCCAGTAGTTCAGCCAAAGGAAACAAAGGCGTCTCCCGAGAAAGTAACTGAGACTGATGGCTCTATAGATATAGGCGGAGGTTTCCTTATTAATAACGTAAAGCTGAAACCTTTTGGTTCATCTTCCCATATAAGCGGTGATATAATGAATAAATCCGACAGAGAGTATGGCTTGATAGGGTTTAAAGTTCAGGCATTTGATAAAGACAATGTTATGTTGGGAGGCCATGAGTTCACTATTAATGGTTTTAGGAAGGATAGCACAAAGACATTTGAAGAAGTAATAACAGGGGTAGAAATTGAAGAGATTGCCATGTATGCCATCTATCCTGCCCGGCTGCAATCAGTTTCAGATACAGGCGAAAGTACAATCAGGATGATCGAAATGGAGCCGCGGGTTGCAAAGGCCGAGACAAAAAAGGTTGACACAAAAGAAGCGGCGCCAAAAGATTTAAAAGAGTTGTTGGATAAAGGGAAAGATGAGGTCTTAAAGGAGTTGGAAGGGTTTGAGAATGTAGGCGGTGGATTTTATGCGGGGAAGGTATCTTTTAACAGCTTTGGTTCTTCCTCTGCCGTAACAGGAGAAATTAGAAATAACTCAAAAAATGACTTTTTCAATGCTTCGTTTGTTATGAAAATATACATAAAGAATTATGGCATGCTGACGAGTTTTGATTTTTCAGTAAGGAAGATTAAGAGCAGTGAGACAAAGGTTTTTGAAGAGATTGTTACCGGAGTAAATCCAATAGATATTGAAAGGTACGAGATAGCGCTTAAAAGCTACTACTGAGCGCAATGTTATTCGTCAAGACGTAGCGGAAACCTCCAGGTTTCCATGATTGCTATACGATATATGATAATGGAAGGCTACCCGCCTGTACCTATTCGGGCAGGCCCGCCTGACCAGTCAGTTCGGGCAGGAAGCCTTCCATTACTGAGATACAGGATATTCTTCGGTAAGCGATTGTACCTCTTCATCGATTTTGTCTTGCAGCTCTTTTGGCACTACAGATTTTCCCTCTTTAAGTTCCGTTTCAAACTCATCGGGCAATTCCGGGTCTTCCTCTTTAAGTTCCTTTTCAAATTTTTCAGGCAGTTTCAAGCCTTCAGGTATTCTCCTTGGCATGCGGAAAAACTCTTCTCTCTCCGTTTTACCTCTCAATATCCTTTCCTCTTTCGATTCCAATAATTCCTTGCTTTCAATCATACCTCCCAACTTACGTATCATCTTTTCTATATCCAGGAAGTCTACGTCTTGTGTAGATACCACCACATCATCCAGGTTTATGTTTCTTGCCGCTTCGAGCGCTACTATTAAGTCGCCGCCTGCGCCGGTCATGGATTTTCTTCGCAATCTTTCACCCTCTGCTTCTGCCCTTGCAATCAGCAATACTCCTGCCGCCCGTCTTTCCTCTTTGTAAAGATCTCCCTCCGCCTTCTTTTCTATTAAAAACTTGTTGGCGTCTGCAAGGATTTCTGTGACCTTGGTTACCATTTCCGCATCCAGCGTCACGATCGTTCCATCCTTATCAGACTGTATCTTTTCAGCAAGGGCCTCTGTGGTGGCGTCTATGGTCTGGGTAATACCTCTTTGGTTAACTGCCCTCTCTTTTGATATATTTAATACCTCATCTAATTCTGCAAGCTTAACATTTTTGATTTTTCTCTCCAGTTGAGGGTCGAATCTCAAGTCCAGTATAAGAAAGTCTATTACGTTAACATGGCGGGACTCAAGCACACTTGAAAGCAGTTGCTTTGCCTCTTCAGCCCTTCTGCGTTTCTGGTCAGGGTCATAAAGATCCCTTTCAATCATTTTACCGAGAACGACTCTTGTCACTTCACGAATATCATTTCCAACAAAGCTTTTATATTTATCACCCGGGCCGATTTCCTCACGAATTCTGTGCGCTTTTCCTCTCTTTATTTGGTATTTCACAATAATTTCTACTGTAACGTCGTAGTCATCTGCAGTTCTTATGGGCAACTCTCTGGATTCAATCTTACCGTCCGGCCTACGCGCCTCTTTTGTAAAGTTGAATGTTTGCACAGTGCCGTCATATAAGTCCCAGGCATCAATTTTCCTTATATACCTGTGCCAGCCCGGTTTATAGTCTTGTTGTACAACACCCCTCTTAAGGCCCCATATTACCGTTTTTACCCCAATCTGGTCAATCTCGACCATGATAATCATAAACCTCACACCGATTAGGATGACTATTATAGACACCCCGATGCATAGAGGCACAAAATATTTAGCAAAAAATCTTGCCAGAAACTTTAACATTGTTTCATTCTCCTGATACTGCTCTTAAAGATTATTGCTTCTGCTCTTTTTCTTCATTTTTTTCAAGAGGAACCTTCCCCTCTTCTTCCACCGCTGGCGGCATTATTTCCGACGCCCGAAGCTGTTGTTCTCTTTCCCTTATCCTAAGTTGTGGTATTTCCTCTGCGGCTCTCAAAACCGGTGTGCCTGTTATCTTTGCCTCACGCAATCTCTTTGCGTATTCCAGTTTGACCAGGTTGTGTCCGCCCTCACCCACAAGCGCATCTCTTAATGCGAGGATACCCGCCGCCTCAGCTTCTTTGACGGCTAGTATTGCCTCCGCTTCCTTCTTCAATCTTTCGTATTCCGCATCGCCATCCCGCTTTGCCTTGATCAGATACGCAATTCCCTCCTGTCTAATCTTTTCGGCGGTTGCTTTTGCTTTTATCTCCATGAAGTATAATTGGCCTCTGAATCTGGATACCGCTACATCCAGCTTTTTTGTTTCTTCGGTAACCACCCTTTCCTGATTTTCTTTGGCCGCTTTTCCCATGCTTTTCTGCTCCTCAACCTCTTTGTCAGCAATCCTTCTTTCCTGGATCTTCTCCGCATATTCTCTGTAATAGCGATAGTCAATAAAGTTTAGAGTTGTCAACACTATACCATGTGGATTTAAAAGCGTGTCTAACGTTTTTTTCGCATCCTCTGTCTTTTGCCTTCTCTTTTCAGCATTAGGAAATTCGCCAATTTCCAGTTCCCCGAATTCATACCTGCATATGGTTTTTGCATAGTCCGGAATCCATTTTTCTATAAATGCCTTGCCTGGGCCCGTGTTTTGAGTTATCTTATCCGCAATTTTCGAGATTAATCTATATTGGATGACCAGGTCGAGGCTCACGTCGCCTCCATCCCGCGTCTTAAGTATTACGGGATTACCCTGCGGGTACTCTGCTGATATATTTGCGGAAGTCATTCGGGCCGCCTGCTCACCTTTGTCAAGGATGTACAGGTCCTGAATGAAGGGTAAGTATATTATAGCGCCGGCGTGGTCTATGGTTGTTATTTTACCCGTAATATTACTGATGATTACGGCAACCTCGTCACCCTGGATCACCTTCCATGACATCCTCCTGCCGCCTATTATGAGCAAGACTAACAGCATTATGGGAACAATGACAAAAAACATCATTTTCGTAGAAATGAACTTCTTTTTGACGCCTTTTGGGTCAAAACTTTTTTCCATTTTAAATCTCTATTGTTTAAAAAATTATGTTAAATTGTAACAGCGCTAACGATCTGCATAAGGAGGAAAGGTTATACCGAGCACCTTAATTGCAAATTTCTTATTCTTCAGGCCAAAGTGTATTGTTCCTTTACCCGCAATAAGAGAGATAACCGTAAGGAAAGGTATCACAACAGGAAGCGCTATAAGAAGTATACACAATGATAACAATGTTATCGGCAAGGCAATTGAAATCAAAGGAAAAGCAATCAGCACAACACTCGTGATTACTAACAGCCCGAATAATACGACGGGAGGCAAAATAAAAATCGAAAATAGAGCCGTTATAAATTTCGTAAAGCGGCCTTCAACCCTTTTGCCAAAAATGAAAATACCAGAGGGTGATATTTCTTCTATAGAAGGAGTTTCTTCTGTTACGGCGCTAATCTGTTCTTCTTTTGAAGGAGGCATTTCTTCAGTTGCTACACTAACCATTTCTACTTCATCTTTTGAAGGATGCATTTCTTTCGTTTCTTCGTTTGTCTGTTGATTCTTTTTCCACTTCCACATTTATGATAGTCTACTATATTATATTTAAGCGGGTATCTTACCTTGACATTAAGAATATTAACAGATATTATCTATCTGTCCTGCAGAAAAACTGCTGAATCAGATAGTTGAGCTGATTTTATGTAAAAAAAACATAAAGTCAAGTGAAATTTATAAGTTATGGAAACTCAATACTACCCGGCATTTGACGAATTCAGGGAACTTTCAAAGAGAGGAAACGTAATACCCGTATACCGCCAACTTTTTGCGGATACGCTGACTCCTGTGTCCGCATTTCAGAAGGTTTCAGATACGGATTACGCATTTCTCCTGGAAAGCGCTGATGGTGGTGAGAAGATAGCGAGATTTTCCTTTATAGGAAGCAACCCGTTTTCAGGGTTCAAATGCCAGGGGCATACTGTAGAAATCTTTAACGGCAAAGAGACTAAGCGTCTTGAAACCGCCGATCCCTTCAATGAATTGGAAAAACAGATAAGTAAATTCTCCCCCGTACATATTGACGGACTGCCTGATTTCTTTGGCGGGGCGGTGGGATACATATCCTATGATTCTGTACGCTATGTCGAAAACCTGCCGGATACAACAACAAACGATCTTAACCTGCCGGACATACACTTTATGTTCTATGATGTAACAATTATATTTGATCACTTAAACAAGACGATAAAAGTGGTATGCGCCTCTTATGTTGGCGATAGAGACATTAAAGATGTTTATGAGGATGCAGTTGAAAAAATTGATAATGTTATAAAAAAACTCCGTACTCCCGTAATGACGCTGAGCGACGATATAACCGAAAAGGGAGAATTAAATATAAAATTCTCATCGAATTTCAAGAAGCCTGATTTTATAAAAGCGGTGGAAACCTGTAAAGAATATATTCGCGCAGGAGACATAATACAGGCTGTTATTTCACAACGCCTGCAAACACAAATAGTAGCAAAGCCCATAAATATCTATCGTACATTAAGGGTCATCAACCCCTCTCCATACATGTTCTATATAAAAATGTAAGGCCCATCGCCGGAACAAGACGGCGCGGACGCACAACGGAAGAAGATGAGATGTTTGCAAGGGAATTATTATCAGATCCTAAGGAACTTGCCGAGCACATCATGCTCCTTGATCTGGGGAGAAATGACGTTGGAAAGGTTTCACAGGGCGGAAGCGTCAAAATAGACGAAAAAATGGTAATCGAAAAATACTCTCACGTTATGCATATCACATCCAGTGTCAGAGGAAAACTAATGAACGGCAAAAATGCCTTTGACGGCTTAAAGGCATGTCTGCCCGCAGGCACTTTGTCAGGAGCTCCAAAGGTGAGGGCTATGGAGATAATAGATGAATTGGAACCCACCCGGCGAGGCCCCTACGGTGGCGCAGTAGGTTATATAAACTTTTCCGGAGATATAAATACGTGCATTACCATAAGAACAATTGTCCTGAAAGATGGTAAGGACGCATATATTCAGGCTGGCGCAGGTATTGTTGCTGACTCGATTCCGGAGAGAGAATATCAGGAAACTCTTAATAAGGCTAAGGGTTTATTAAGAGCCATCGAAGTAGCGGAAAGGATTTAAGAACACTCATAAAAATTGACAAAATCATAAATGATAATATAATGATTGCATGGGAATTTTAAAGCTTTAGCCTTTTAAAACCCAACCTAATTTATAAGGAGAGAATAAAATGTGGTTAAGATTGAGACTATACCTCATGCTGACGGTTATGTTTGGTATAGTGTACGCAGTAATTGTAATGATAGCCCACATGATGGGAATTTCAGGTTTTATGTTTTATGCAGTTATTGCAGGCGGCATAACTCTTGTCCAGTATATGATGGGGCCGAGGATGGTTGAGTGGTCAATGGGTGTAAAATATGTGTCCGAAGCGGAAGCTCCCGAATTGCATAGCATGGTTGGAGAACTGGCACAAAAGGCGGGAATAAGGAAGCCAAGGATCGGTATTGCAAGAATGAATATCCCCAATGCCTTTGCCTTTGGCAGATGGGGCAGTGACGGCAGGGTCTGTGTGACTCAACCTATTATGAAGCTTTTAAACAGAGGAGAACTCAAGGCAGTATTAGGCCATGAAATCTCTCACCTGAAGAACCGCGATGTAGCCACCATTACTATGCTCTCCGTAATACCCATGATACTCTGGTACGTTGCCTGGAATTTTATGTTCAGCAGAAACCGTGAAGGGAACAATACTGCCATGATAGGTATCGTTGCCTTTATTCTTTATTTCATTACAAACATGTTAGTTTTATATGCATCAAGGATACGGGAATACTATGCAGACCTTGGAAGTGTAAGGCTCGGGAATACCCCTCATGACATGGCTTCTGCTCTGTACAAATTGGTATACGGAAATGCAAGGGTACCGAAGGAGTCATTGAAACAGATCGAAGGATATAAAGCTTTCTTTGCAAATGACCCGTCCAGGGCGGCAAACGACCTCAGAGAATTAAGACAGGTTGACCTTGATATGAGTGGTACAATTGATGAAAATGAACTCAAATCATTGGCCATGATAGAAGTAAAAATTAAAACTTCTGACAAACTAATGGAAGTTTTAAGCACACATCCAAATATGGTCAAAAGAGTAAAGCATCTATCCGAATTAGCTCATGGCAGGGCATGAGAAATAAAGGTGGATTCGCTTCGCCACGCTGAGCGTGGCTTCGCTTAATCCACCCTACTTCTATTATTAATATGTTTGCGAAGCAAAACAAGAAGTTAGCGACCTGCCCGACACGCATTCTGGCGGGGGCGGGCTGAAAGGAGCTAAATTCTGATAATTCCAAAGTTTTTTCAAATTTTAGGTATGCTATTATTAATAGAGGGCCTCTATCTTGGTATTGTTAAACATTCTATGAACCTGGAAATAATGTGCGTGGGGATCGGCATAGCAATTTTCTATGCCGGAAGGTGGTTGGAGAAAAGGAAAGGTTAAAGTCAAATACGTGTCATTATATGATTGTTAAACTATTATATTCACACAATTAATGATTAAAGATTCTTATGCAATTCTTCAGGGCCTTAATCGGAAAATCTAAAAAGAAAGCAGATAATTCCATGCCTTCACATGGAAGATTTGAAAGTGCAATGGTGTATACCTGTATCGCTTTCTTCGTAATAGCAGTGGTCTTTGTCAGTTTCACGTACAGCGGAAAATGGCAGGCCGGACTTATTGAGGTCAGTTGCTCGGCATTTTTATTTGTCATTTTTCTCCATATTCTGAAAATAGTGATACCGCAATCTTCTGGCAAGATCGTCACGGCATTATCCGTAATAATAGCCGTCATGCTAATCTACGCAAACTACAGTTTACAAAAGAACAAGAATAACGAATACACCTTCAAGGAACTCCTTGTGGGGGATTTACTGGTCAAAAAACTAATTGTTAAACACATGGAAATACCGGAGCCGATATTGACCAAAAAACTTAAAGGTATAGTTCCTGGTGAGTTCGTTCAAACAAAGACTGAGAAAGGCACCATTGAATCACCATTTGAGAGGCCTGAGAAGGATTTAATGGGTAACCCGGTTATCTTACCATTAGACAACCCGGGTAGTGTTTCCACATGTAAAGAGAGAGTACATTCTTTTGGAATACCAGAGGAAACCATGAACTATAAATTAGCGCTTGCAAATAGCGAGGGATTGAGGGTAGACAGAGCCAGGGCAGTTACGGAAGGTTTTGCGGTTCAATTAGACAAATTCAATGAACAAATTTCAGGACCGCATACACCGGATTCTTTGTACCTTCCATCAGAAGCGATAACTGTCAAGGACTTCCTCTCTCGTACTATTTATGATAAGTCTGAATCCCCCGATGTTGTTTCAGAGGTGCAGATGCAAACAGCCGTATCTGAGGAACACGTAGTGGAAGAGGCTGATAAACAATAACAGGCGGGTACGCCCCTACATAAAATACATTAACTAAACCGGAGAAATAACATGTGCAGACTAAAACATATTTTCTTTCTAACCATCATTACCATTTTGATTGCACAACAAGTCAATCTTGTGCATGGTGAAGAAGATGTAAAAAACGATTTAGTTAAATCAATTGACGAATTGAAAAAGGTATTAGAAAAAGAACCATCAAATGTCGAGGGTCATTATTATCTTGGATTAACCTACTATGATAAAGGAATGGTATCTGAAGCCGTAGGCGAGTTTAGCAAAACCCTGGAACTTGATAAGAACTATATTAATGCATACTTTTACCTGGGCGCTATCCATACCAATCAGGGAGATATCGATAAAGCAATTGAGATATTCAAAATGGCGCAACAGGTTGATGCAGCTAATGCAATGGCAGAATACAACCTGGGCTTCCTTTATGATAAAAAAGGGTTAATAGACGATGCGGTTGCTGCGTATAAAAAGGCGATTGAAATTAAACCTGACCATTATCAATCATTAAATAACCTTGGGATTATTTATTATAAAAGAGGATTACCGGATAATGCTATCGAAAGTTACAAAAAGGCCATTGCGGCAAATGCCGGCTATGCCGAATCATATTACAACCTTGGAACCGCCTATCTTGAACAGGGCCAGTTTGATAATGCCATTTCTAAACTTGAGAAGGCCATAACCCTTGCACCCGGATTCCCGGATGCATATTACAACCTGGGGACTGCATACAGGAAGAAGGGGATGCTGGATGAAGCAATATCGGTACTCAATAAAGCAACTGAAATATATCCGGAGGATATAAAGACCTTAAATAATCTGGCGACAGCGTTTTATGAAAAAGAAAAGTTTGAGGATGCCATTGTTACATATGAGAA
>MHZA01000075.1:0-5951 GCA_001828595.1 Planctomycetes bacterium RIFCSPLOWO2_12_FULL_40_19 | reverse complement strand
AGCGATATCGGAACTGCAAAAGGTGTCTGAATTAGCGCCCGACCACGCAAAAGCCCGTTATAATCTCGGCGTAATCTATATGAGAAAAAACATGCTCAATGAATCTATAAAGGAATTCCAGGAGGCACTAAAAGTAGACCCACGTTATGCTAAAGCCTACGTTAATCTCGGAGTGGCTCATTACAGAAAAGGATTACCGGATGAAGCTATCACGGCTTACAACAGGGCTATAGAGATCAAGCCGGATTATGCTGAAGCATATTATAATTCAAGTTTTGCATATCTGAAAAAGGGTTTGATTGAAGACGCTATAAATATGTTAAAAAAGGGAATTGAGCTTAACCCTGACAATGACATTCTCCATTTTCTCCTGGGAAACGCTTATAGTGATAAGGGCTTATTGGATGAAGCAATTGTAGAATGGGGAAAAACCTTAGAGACAAACCCGAAACACTATAAAGCATATAATAATCTTGGCTTTGCATATTATTCAAAGGGTCTGGTGGACAAGGCTATAACATCCCTTAAAAAGGCAATAGAGATAAAAGAGGATTATGCAGAGGCGCACTATCACCTGGGTTCGATTTATATTGAAAAGGACATGCCGGAAGAAGCAACCTCAGAACTTACCCGAACAATTGAACTCGAGCCCAATCATGCAAAAGCCCATTACAATTTAGGCCTCATCTATCGCCATTTGGGTGATATTGATAATGCCATTGTAGAATGGAAGGAGGCTATCAAGATAAACTCTACTTACGCAAAGGCCTATAACAATCTTGGAGTTGCATACGATTTTAAAAGTCAGCTTGATGAAGCCGTATATCAATATAAACATGCGATTGAAATGAAATCTGATTATGACGAAGCTCATTATAATCTTGGAATTGCTTATGCCAAAAAAGGCGATATGGAAAATGCTATTCACATGCTAAGAAAGACAATAGAAATAAACCCGGATAATCCGGATGCACATTTTGCCCTTGGCATAATCTACAGGGCGAAGTGGAAGGTAAAAGAGTCGGAAAGAGAATTTTCAATCTACAATCGCTTAAAATCAGAAACAAATTAAATTTTTGATTAAGTAATGTATGCCTTTTAACCCCTTCCAGGTGCAATTTTCATACTTTATTAACCTTTCTCTGAAGTGTCCTTAAACCGATTCCGAGTAATCTTGCGGCTTTGGACTTATTGCCTTTTGTTTTTTCCAGAGTAAAATTAATTATTTCATTTTCAGCTTCTTGAAGGGTAAAGTGTTGAGGAATCTGGTAGAAATCAGCGTGTTGAGGCTGTGTCAGGAGCAAGAAGGAAGGCAGGTATTTTGCTTCTATTACGTCCCTGGTAGCAAGCGCCATAGCGGCTTCAATTGCATTTTCAAGTTCTCTCACATTTCCAGGCCATCTATAATTTAACAATATTTGCATTGCATCTTTATTTATACCTTTTGTCTTATATCCTTTCTCTTCATTGAATTTATTAATAAAATAACTGACAAGAAGGGGAAGATCCTCCTTTCTTTCTCTAAGAGGAGGCACGTCAATGTGTATAATATTCAATCTATAATAAAGGTCTTTCCTGAATCTTTTTTCATCCATGAGTCTCTTAAGGTCGTGGTTAGTTGCGGCCAAAACTCTTATATTTACCTTTATAGTTTCATTCCCTCCAACCCTTTCAAACTCTTTCTCCTGGAGCACCCTGAGTAGCTTAATCTGTGTGCTTAATGATATATCGCCTATTTCGTCAAGGAATATTGTGCCGTCATCAGCAAGCTCGAACCTGCCAATCCTTTTTGTAATTGCGCCTGTAAACGAACCCTTTTCATGCCCAAATATTTCTGATTCGAGCACCCCCTCATTAAACGCCCCACAGTTTACCTTAATAAAAGGTTTTGAAGAGCGCGGACTGTTATAGTGTATGGCCTTTGCAACCATCTCCTTTCCGGTTCCGGTTTCTCCGGTAATAAGGACGCTTGCATTCTTAGGAGCTACAGAACTAATTAGATTAATAACATACTGCATTGGTTTGCTTCTTCCAACCATATTTTCTAAATTAAACATCCCTTTTACCTTCTTCTCAAGTTCTATCTTTTCCAGAAAGAGTAATTGTTTTTCAATTGCCTTTTCTATCACGGTTGCTAAAAGTCTCGGCTTCACAGGAAGCTCATAAAAGTCATAAGCTCCATCTTTCATAGTATTTATAGCATTGGAAAGGGTCGCATTTTCTGAAAGAAAAATCAGCTCTACGTCTGGTCTTATGGTTTTTATCTTATTGAGAAAGGCTAGAGTTTTAATCTTTGGAAGATGGTAATCAGAAAGAATAATATTTATGGGTTCGCTTTTTAGTATTTTATAAGCCTCATTTACTGTAGAAACCATGTGAACATACATTTTCTTTTTTCTCAAATGATTAATTATCTTTTCCCATTCTGATCTTTTATTATCAAAAACCGTAAGAATATTAATTTGCATTTTGTTTCTCCATAAAATACGTAAATTTTGACTCCCTTTCTATTTAAAAACACAAAATGTGTGCGTCATCTTGACATGTAAATATTAATAACGTCGGAATTAGGCGTCAAAATGACATAGTCATTTAAAGCAGAAATATTAATTTAAAACAACCATTTTTTAAGCCACCTCGTTAAGTAACTTTTTTACAAGGACTTACAAATGTCCGCCAATTGGCACAGGCTTTGATATTAAACTTAACATAAATAAACAAGACGTCTAACAAGAAAACAGGAGATAAGAGGGGTTCAAGAAAAGTCAAAATTGTTCTGAGGGAAAGGAGGGCAGTGACGGAGAAATATGACTTTGGTGTCTTTAAAGGTCAAAAAGCCTGTACAAAAAACAGCAGTAGGGTGTAATTGATGTCGTTTTTCATAGTTTTACTTTATGTTAACCATTTATTAATTTTGCAAAAAAAGGAGAAAAACAGATGTTTGAAAATAAGTACTTAAATCTTGGCTATATTTCAGTAGCTTCTTTTATATTTGGGATAGTAATAAGCGTATCTTTTGTAAAAGCAGAGTCTTCATTAGAAAGCAATATTGATTCCTCACAATCCTATACGATCGAAAAGATAGCTACTTCCGAGGAGAAGGAATCTGATCAAGAAGATATCGGGGAAGGAGAATTAGAGGAGTTTGAAATTCGCATTAAAGGAATGACTTGCGTTAATTGCGAGAATACAGTGAAAGAAGCGCTTTTGAAGTGCGCCGGCGTCAAGACTGCCTTGGTCAGCCACAAAGAGGGTAATGCTGTTATAGAAGCCGATGTGGATATGATTGATAGTGATGAAATCGTAAATGCTATAGAAGAAGCTGGTTTCTCTTTTGTAGAGGAAGAATAAGAACCTGGGAATTTATAACATTTTTATATGGAGGAATACAATGCAAAAAAATTTTGGGAAAGATACCTCTAAAAAAGATGGCAGAGCTAAAAAAAACTCAAAGAAAATCGAGGCAAAGACAGAAGATAGTAAGCAGAAGTCTTATGTTAAAAAGGCAGGTTTCTCAGCCACTATAGGCCACTGAAAAATCATTGACGGATAAAGAACGGCCTGATCCCGAGAGATAACATAAAATAGATTGCAAATAGGTGATAGTTTGCACAATAGCGGTAGCTCAAAAAAGGGGAGCGTTACACCTCCCCTTTTTCCCATTTGTTAAGACAGGTTTTTGCTTATTTAAGGGGTATATACAACAAAAAAGGTATGTAGGATAAGTACTCGGAGCGGTTTTGTTTTTTTAGGTGTTATATGGCAGAAAGGAACGCAGGTATGTCCTTGCGTAACTGAACATAGAAATAAATGTAGTTTTAAAGGATTCTACTTACTAATCTTCCATGAGCACCTTTATCTCATTTACAAAATGATTATTATTCTTTTTTTTGGTAAGGTCATCTGCCCTTGCATAAGCTTCGTCCTTTTCAGAATAAGGAAAGCAAGCCACTTCCTTATGACTGTCATTGAAAACCTTCCAAACGGCTTTGTGCCGTTTTATGGTTGAGGTTGCTTTTTTGCGGGTTGTTTTATTCTTCTTTTCCGCTTTCGCTTTTTCACCTGCAGCCGTTTCTTCTGCCAACTGCAGAATTCTTTCTTTGCTGGACATTATATTAACCATGGATTATTCCTATTTCTGAAATTTTAGATCTTTCTAGCAAAGATCACATAAAGGCATTATACAGATAATTGGACAAACAGCAATGTAAATATAATTTCAAAATTAAAACCTCTTTTAATACACTTTTGTTTATGTTTATAATAAGGACAAAGTCCCCCTAATTCCCCTTTGGAAAAGTGGGAAAGAGGGGGATTGTTGTAACTTTTACTTATATCATGCTCAAGGCTTCATCCGCAGCCTTTGCCGATGCGCCGGGAGTCCCGATTAGGGATGTTATCTCTTTAAGTCCGGCAATACACATCTCTCTTTTTTCTTCATCTAACAGCAGCTCGGTTGCACGTGAGGCCAGCCATTTATAGTCATCCCTGTACATGAGTTTTTCCGGAACGACCGTTTTTTTCGCAATCGCATTGACCAGGCAAATATATGGCGTGGTCATAAATGGCCTGGCTATAAAATAGGAAAATGGCGAGACACGGTAGCAGATTACCATGGGGACATGATAATTTGCTATTTCCAGGACAACCGTTCCAGAGCTGGATATGCAGAGTGAAGATGCCTTTATCACTTCAGAAATCTTCCCTGTAACTATTTCAATCGGCAGATTTTTGTTGCTATTCGCAGAGGCAAAACTCTTTGTAATGCCTTCTATCAGTTCTAAATTTCTTTTGTTGCTGCAGGACACAATGAATTTGACTGATGGGTTTCTTTCATGAATGACGGTTGCTGTCTTCAGGAGAACAGGCAACAGCCTCCTTATTTCCTGTTTGCGGCTTCCGGGTAATAGTGAAACAATCGCCTTATCTTCTCCGTCTTTCATCTTTTCAACGAAGGCTTCGTCTATTTCCCGCATATGAAGTTCGTCAAAAAGCGGATGCCCGACATATTTTACGGAGACACCCTCATTGGCATAGAATGCCTCTTCAAAAGGGTATACAACCACCATTCTGTCCACCAGTTTTCTTATCTTCTTTACTCTCCATGATCCATGAGCCCAGAGCTGGGGGCTTATGTAATACATAACCGGAATATTTCTTCTCTTTGCCGATTTCGCAAGGTAGAAGTTAAAACCTGCATAATCAATCAGTATGACCAGTTCGGGCTTCTCTTCATCAAAAAAACGGGTGCAATCTTTAAATATATTCCATAATTCGGGAATCTTTTTCAAAGTGTGCAGCCACATGACAGAACGGGAGCTCATGTCATGAATACAATGCATACCCGCCTCAACCATTCTATTCCTGCCTAAACCGTGGAACGTGATTGACGGATTTTTCTTGTGTATCTCACGTATGAGGTTTGAACCGTGAATGTCACCGGACGTTTCACCTGCGCTTATAAATATCTTTTTAGTTTCCAAGGTATAGAATTATTAAATTTATAGGGAGTAATATTGGCGAAAATATCCATGCTATTATTGATGAAAAAGAGGTGTCTATGCAGAATATTCCATATTTTACGTCAAGGGCAAACGCTGTCAGGCATAAAACCGGAAACACAACACACAGCAAGAGGAGCAGATAGAAGAAAAGCGTATAATCCTCATAGAGCAGGCCATGTGCAAATATAATATTCGAGACAAAGAATATTAAGGCGAAGAAAATGCACAGCTTAATCTTCGAGTAGAAATAACATATCGCTGTTAATGGTAGTGAAAGAGTAGATAAGATTAATAATGTCATTTTATAGAAAATCCAACAATCCTTTGAAGTTATAGAAACTACATAACTTGTTAGTATAGGAATTTCCATTTTAAGTCTGTTGGAGTTAAGTCTTTAGACTTTTAATTTAATGTATGAATTTCAATGTTTTTGGTAGGAGCCGTCTC
>MHZA01000074.1:5835-12183 GCA_001828595.1 Planctomycetes bacterium RIFCSPLOWO2_12_FULL_40_19 | reverse complement strand
CCTACTTTGTGGCAACTTTGAAATTCCTAGACATTTAATTAAATTCTACGGCATTAATCTCCGCATATATTTGTTCGTCGTTGAAGCCATCTAACTCTATACTCTTAGACCTGCACGTTGCCGCACACAAACCGCATCCCTGGCAGAGTCCCTCATTTACCCTGGCAACGGTCTTTATCACACTGCCATCACGTGCCTTGATATCTTCCTGCTCGATAGCGCTGTATGGGCAAACTTTTTGACAGTAAAAACAGCCAATGCATGTTGAAAATACGGGCGGGAGTCGTCTGTCTACCCTGGCGACGACAGGTTCACGTTCCAGCTCGTCAGATGAAAGCAGGGCAAGGACTTTACTTGCCGCAGCGCCTGCCTGTGCTACAGTCTCCGGTATATCTTTGGGCCCCTGACATGTCCCTGCAAGAAAAATTCCGGCGCTGCTGCTTTCCACAGGTTTTAATTTTGGATGCATTTCTGAGAAAAACCTATCTTTATCATATTGTATACTCAGCTTCTGTGCGAATTTCTCAGCATCATCCTGTGCCTTCATAGCAGATGCGAGTACAACCATGTCGGCTTCAATCTCAACCACTGAGCCGGTTAATGTATCTGCCCCGAGTACAACCAGTTTTTCACCTTTCTGGTAGACCCTTGAGACGCGGCCTCTGAGATACGTGGCTCCTTCTTCTTCTATTGCCCTTAGTGAAAATTCTTCATAGCCTTTTCCGGCACATCTGATATCTATATAGAAAACAAATGCGTGTCCATGATGCACCTTGTGCTTATACAACATGGTGTGCTTGGCCGTATACATACAACATGTCTTTGAACAATATGAACACCCTTTTGCCGGGTCTCTTGAACCAACACATTGAATAAATACAACTATTTCCGGCTCTTTGCCGTCAGAAGGTCTTTTGATCATGCCTTCCGTAGGGCCGGAAGCGCTGGCAAGACGTTCAAATTGCAAACCGGTTATTACGTCTTTATATTTACCGCCGCCATATTCACCATAAAGACCGTCCTCAAGTTCCCGATAACCGGTAGCAACAATTATTGCGCCAACTTTTTCTTCAATGATTTCATCTTCCTGGTTGTAGTCAATTGCCTTAACGGGAGCTATAGGACAAGCATCAATACATTTCCTGCATACCTTGGAGTCATTTGGGCGAATATTTTTCTTTCGCGCATCTTTAAATAATATACAGTTTTCCCGATCAATTACGGGCTTACTCGGAATCGCCTGCGGAAACGGGATATAGATGGCTGTTCTGTTTCCAAGCCCCATATCAAATTCGCTCTTTATCTTTTTACATGGGCATACCTGCCAGCAGGAACTGCACCCCGTACACAAGTTCAGATCAACAGACCTTGCCTTTTTCCGGATCCTGACGTCAAAATTACCAAGATAGCCGTCAATGGATTCTATCTCGGACCATGTGTATAATTTTATGTTTTCATGTTGTGCAAGCTCAACCATCTTTGGAGTCATGATACACTGTGAACAGTCGAGGGTAGGGAAGGTTTCTGACAGTTGAGCCATATGGCCGCCAATTGACGCCTCTCGCTCAACCATTATAACTTCATGTCCACCATCAGCTATATCTAACGCCGCCTGTATTCCTGCAATACCGCCTCCGATAACGAGGGCACGCTTTGTTACGTGAACCTTTATCGGATTTAGTGATTTATCCTTTCTGACCTTTTCGGTCATCATCCTTACGAGATCGGTAGATTTCTCTGTCCCTACAGGTTTATCAGGATGAACCCACGAACACTGCTCCCTGATGTTAGAGATCTCAACATGATATGGATTTAAGCCTGTTTTTATAGCGGCGTTACGGAATGTGTGTTCGTGCATCTTTGGAGAACAGGCGGCGACCACTACCCCGGTCAACCCCTCTTCCTTAATCTTATCTCTTAGCAACTTCTGGCCGGGGTCTGAACACATATACTTGTAAGTAGTTGTATATGAAACGCAGGGATTATTTTTCTTTGTCTCTTCCGCTACTTTCTCAACGTCAACGGTAGCAGAGATATTCGTACCACAATGACAGACAAATACACCAATCTTTTTACTCACTTACATTTCTCCTTCTTTAATCCCCACTTCAGAAAATGGGTTAAATCCCCCTGTTTCCCCCTTTACAAAAGGGGGGGGGTGAAAGGGGGATTTTGTTTTTCTATGCAAACGCATTAACGACTGATTCTGTATCTACAAAATGTTTATTCAGACCAAGGCTTATCGGCCCTAAATCCAGAGCAAGTCCAATAAGTTCTGAGATATACACGATAGGTATATCGAATTTGCGATTATATTCTTTTTCTATTTTCTTTTGCCTCATATCCAGGTTTGCATGACACATCGGACAAGCTACGGCTATTGCATCTGCGCCCGCGTCTACGGCGCACTCTAAAATGTCATTAGTCAGCTTTAAGACTACATCTGTCCGGCTGAGTGTAAAGCCGCCGCCGCAGCAATTTGTTTTAAATTCCCAGTCTACTGGTATGGCTCCTATTGCCTCTATAATCTCATCCATAGACTTGGGGTTTTCAGGATCATCAAATTTAAGCACCTTTGGAGGTCTTACCAAAAGACATCCGTAATAGCTGGCGATCTTTAAATCCCTTGGAGCCTTCTTTTTCTTCTTGGCGATTTCATCCATACAATAGTTCTTGATGAGTTCAAGATAATTTAATATCTTCACGTTGCCATTGCAGGGCATTTCTATTGCGTCCTCGACATCCTTTTTCAGTTTTTCATCGTCCGCAATATCTTTTTGAGAAATAATCAACCTTTGAGAACACATAGGGCAGGGCGCAAGTATTTCCTTGAAACCGTATTTCTCTGCCAGGCTTATGTTTCTGACAGACAGGGCGGTGGAGAGTTTATGGTTTGTTGCGTGAGCGGAAGAGGCGCCGCAGCAGTTCCAATCATGGATTTCCTCCAGTTCCGGTCCTATTGCTTCGGCTACTCTTAATACTGAGGTGCCGTATTCCTCTGAACTTGAACCCATTGTGATTGCACAGCCCGGGTAATAACCTATCCGCATTTTCCCCTCTATTTGCATTTCTCGAATATTCGTTTAACAGCATCCTTACCTTTAATGTCATGGGGTAAGAATGACAACTTTCCTTTGCTTAACATTTGAGGTCCGACTATCAAATCCTGCAATGCGGTTTTAGGCCTCTTCATCTTGTACTCATTCAGCATCCACAGTTCAGAGATACGGCCGTGCTTCTTGACGGAATTAAGAAATGATTGATGAAACGTTGTGATATTTTTTTCCAGCGGGTTGGCCAGGCCTTCTTCAAGTGACATTTCTCTTAAGACGTCCATTAATTCAGCTATCTTAACCTCTTTGGGACATCTTGTTGTACATGTTATACAGGAAGCACACAGCCATATAGTTCTTGAAGTTAAGGCCTCCCGTTTGGCGCCAATTTGCACAAACCTGATGATCTGATTAGGCATGTAATCCATCTCGTAAGCTACCGGGCATCCTGCCGTACATTTACCGCATTGATAGCATTTCTTTACATCTATTCCACTTCTTTCTTCAACCTCTTTAGCAAAATCAGACTTTAATTCTTTTGTTGTAATCTTAATCTTCATATATTGTTAAAACAATTTATAGAACAAAAAGGTTCCTTTTTCATATAGGTACTTAAGTATTACGAAAAACCAAAAGTAAATTATACTATAAAAAACAAAGTAATGTCAAAAGATTAAATTCAGCCTTTTATTTTATTGAAAGATTACCCGAAACTATAAAATTTGATTTTCATTGTTCTTTTGTTCGACATTTTTTGTTTTAAAATTTTATATTTATTCATTATATTATAAAATGTATTAGTTAATTGAGGAATTGAAGTAAGGATTGAGGGATTCCTGTCTGCCGCCGCCAAGTCGGACGTGGACAGGCAGGGAATAATTCCTAAATCCCTGATTTCTCAATTCTTAAATCTAAAATATTCTTATCATGATTCCAAAGGAAATATTAAAAAAGGTAAGACAGATACAGATACGCTCAAGCCGTCTGGTTAATGACGTATTGGCTGGTGAGTACGTAAGCGTCTTCAAGGGCAGGGGTATGGAATTTGAGGGAGTGCGGGAATATCAGGCTGGAGACGATATACGCACTATTGATTGGAATGTTACGGCGCGCATGGGTCATCCTTATATAAAAAGATTTACGGAAGAAAGAGAATTAACCATTATGTTTCTGGTAGACCTTAGTTATTCAGGTGAATTTGGAAGTATGAAACAGTTTAAAAACGAGATTGCGACCGAGATCTGCGCCCTGCTTGCACTTTCTGCCGTAAGAAACAATGACAAGGTTGGCCTTATTCTCTTTACTGATAAGATAGAAAAATTTGTGCCGCCCAAGAAGGGAAAGACTCATGTGCTTCGCGTGATCAGAGAGGTGCTTTATTACAAACCGGTAAATAAGGGGACCGATATATCCATAGCCCTTGAGTATCTTATAAAGGTTACCAAGCGTAAGGCAGTCTGCTTCCTGATATCAGACTTTATAACCGAAGGTTTTGAACATACATTGCGTATTGCAAACAAGCGTCACGATATAATTGCAGCTTCCATAACGGACCCCCGTGAACTAGAGATACCAAATGTTGGGTTTGTTGAGTTGGAAGATGCAGAAACCGGCGAGATTACTCTTATTGATACGTCAGACAGGAAGATGATGGAAAGATTTAACAGGTTTAACACAAAGAATATGGAGGAAAGGGCAAAATTGTTTAGGAGCATGGGCGTCGATTTGATTGACGTAAGGACGGACAGATCGTACGTAGAACCAATTATGAAATTCTTCAGGGCAAGAGAAAAGAGACTTCAATACTGACCTCCCGATATTTATGTTTAAGCGCTTTGGATATGGTATTTACGGGAACATTAAATTCACTTTTTGGGTATATTAGGAAAAGGCAGGTTAAGTAGTTTATTGCTATTTACTGTATCACAGTCCAACTTATCATACCGGTTTCTCCTGCCTTAATGATTGAGTTGGGTAAGTAACCTTTACCTGTCAGCTTAATCAGTCAGGCACCTACTACCTGCGAAAGACTACTAACCAACTGCATGATAAAATATGTCTATTGAGAGATTTTGAAATTGGCGCAAATTTCGGGTTGTGTAAATAGGTATCAGTATGAATAAAATCATAAAATACGTAATATTTATTCTCATAGTCCTTGTATATGCAAAATATGCATATGCGGACGGGAAAACTTTGGAGGAAGGAAATTCTAAGCCGCACGTTAACGTAAACGCTAATGTTGATAAAGCTAAAGTAACAATTGGAGACAAAATAAAGTATAAGATAACGATTGATTTTCCTGAAGGAATAGAGGTTTTGCTTCCCGGGATAAAGGATGAAGTAGGAGGGATAGCTGTAAAAGATTCTGGTATTGAAGAATCCAGGAATGAGCAAGGGAGAATTACGCAGAAAATATGGTATATCCTTGAGACATTTAATACCGGTTCGTATATAATTCCTGCATTTGATATAGAATACAAAACAAAACCTGAAGCAGAGAAGGCGGTAGTAAAGACGCCGGAAGTATTTATTGAGGTTGTAACCATACTGGATGAGAATGCCAGTGATGTAAGAGACATAAAGCCTCCTGTGGCAATAAACAAAAGCTACTTCCGGCTTTACATTATTATTGCGATAGCTTTTGGGATTTTGGCAATCACAGGCGCTATTATATCGTTTTTATATCGCAGGAAACATAGAGTGATTGAATTTATACCGGAACCTCTCTCCGCCCATCAGATTGCTTATAATGAACTGGAGAATTTGAAGGCTTCAGACCTGATATCTAAAGGCCAGGTAAAGGAATATTATTATCGCCTGTCAAACATAGTCAGGCACTATATTGAGAGGAGATTCAAACTGATGGCCCCTGAAAGAACGACGGAAGAGTTCCTGGCAGAGATGACGGTTACTGACAGGTTGGCAGAAGTGCATAAGAAACTTATCAGCAATTTCCTTGAACACTGCGATATGGTTAAGTTTGCGGCGTATGGCCCCGATAGACGGGAAATAGAAAATGCATTTAACTCGGCAATAAAACTGGTTGACGAAACCAAAGAGGGTTCAGAGAAAGAGGCAAGTGTTCGTTAAAAGAAGAAGCATGAAGCAAGAAACAAGAGGTGGTAAACGAAGGATGAAGGACGATAGCCCTTCGTGGCTATGACGATGGCCGATTCTTTCGTCTCTCCTCTCTCTTCCTTCGTCACTCGTAACAGATAGAGGGATACAATGCAGGATATTTGAAATAAAAACGTTAGAGATATCGTTGCCTTTTTCTTGTTCTGATATCTTG
>MHZA01000074.1:0-5744 GCA_001828595.1 Planctomycetes bacterium RIFCSPLOWO2_12_FULL_40_19 | reverse complement strand
TTTAGACGCTACAATGGAAACCTAAAGGTTTCCGCTACGTCAATGTGCTGAGTTGCCGAAGGCCTATTTTACCTCATGTTTTCCGGCCAAAACTAAGGGATACTAAATAAATTATGATAACTTTAAAAGATCCGTTAGCGCTGAGCTTAATAATAATCCTGATTCCACTTATACTTGCAAATTACATTTTGAGAAAAGATAGTGGGAATTTGAGATTTTCTACTCTCAATTATTTTGTAAAGATAGAGCAAGGAAGTTTTGTTAAATATAGACATGTCCTGATTGCATTAAGGGCGCTGTTAATTGTACTGCTGGTAATCGCTCTTGCAAGGCCTCAATCTGGCAAGGCTCATTCGAAGGTAACTACAGAAGGGATCGATATAATCCTGGCATTAGACGTCTCAAGCAGCATGCTTGCAGAGGATTTTAATCTAAATAAAGAAAGAAGGAACCGTCTTTACGTAGCCAAAGAGGTGGTAAAGGCCTTTATAAAATGGCGTGAGAATGATCGTATAGGGATGGTGGTTTTTGCCGGACAGGCCTATACTCAATGCCCGCTGACGCTCGATTATGATGTACTGCTGCAATTTTTAGAAAAAGTAGAGATAGGAATGGTTGAGGATGGCACTGCTATTGGTTCCGCCATAGGCGTGTGCGTAAATAGACTGAGAACTTCTAAAGCTGAAAGCAAGGTTGTAATACTCCTAACTGATGGACGTAACAATTCAGGTGAGATTGACCCGTTAACGGCTGCCGAATTGGCGAAGACATATGATATGAAGATATACACAGTCGGCGCCGGCACAAAGGGGCTTGCCCCTTATCCTACCAAAAACCTGTTCGGGCTGAAGACGTACAGGTCTATACAGATTGATATTGATGATGAGGGTTTGACAGAAATTGCAAAGATTACAGGAGGTAAATATTTCAGGGCAACGGATACAGAATCCCTGAAAAAGATTTACGGGCAAATTGATAGTCTGGAAAAGACTAAAATGGAGGAAGCCATATATACCGAGTATGATGAGCTTTTTCATTACCTGGTTATTCCTGCGTTAGGAGTCCTTCTCCTTGAGGTTGTACTTGCAAATACGAGATTCAGGAGGATTCCCTGATATAATCCTTATAATATTCCTGAATTAATAACTATGAAATACGAAAATATTAACTACCTATATCTACTGCCGTTGGTTTTTATCATGGCGTTGGCATACATTGTATTCTTTAAGAGCAAACAAAAGGCTTTAAAGAGATTCGTGCAGGCAGAATTGATGGATAGCATAGTAACGGCGGTAAGTAAAAAGAAGCAGATAGTCAAGGCCTCCTTAGTCATTACAGCCATACTCTTCCTGATATTCACTTTAGTACAGCCAAAATGGGGATACCATTGGGAAGATGTGGAGAGGAGGGGAATAGATATTGTTGTTGCCGTAGACACATCCCGGAGTATGCTTGCAGACGATATCAAGCCAAATAGACTGGAGGCCGCCAAAAGAGAAATCAAAGATCTGATTGATATTATAGACGGCGACAGGGTTGGTCTGGTTGCATTTGCGGGAACGGCCTTTCTTCAATGCCCTCTGACCCTTGACTACGGCGCATTCAGCCTTTTTCTGGATGACCTAGATACGCGTCTGATTCCTGTGGGCGGTACGTCTTTTGGTGAGGCGATAAAAAAGAGTATATCTGCATTTAGTGATAAATTGAAAAAACACAAAGCAATCGTACTTATTACTGATGGAGAAGATCATCAGGGTAACGCTATGGAAATGGCAAAGGCTGCAAAGGAAAAGGGTATAATTATATATACAGTTGGTGTTGGCAAGAAAGAGGGAGCCTATATTAAAGTAAGAGATAATAAAGGGAGAGAGGAGTTATTAAAAGACAAAGAAGGAAAGGTTGTCAAATCGCGTCTTGACGAAGTATTATTAAATAAGATAGCCCTTGAAACAGGTGGTGCGTATTCTCCCGCATACGGAATTCAATGGGGTCTGGCTAATATTTATACAAACCTCATAGCTAAAATGGAGGAAAAACAACTAGGCGGCAGAAAGATAAGATTATATGAAGACCGCTACCAGATTCCATTATTTATAGCGCTTATTCTTATAACACTGGAATCATTGATTGGAGAACGTACCAGGAAGAGTAAGACTCAAATTGACAGAGGAATTTAGATATTATTATTTCACAGATTTAATTTGAATTATCAATATGATAAAATTCAGTAAAAAATTAAGAAACTTTATTATACCGTTAGCCTGTATGGGGTTCATCGGCTGGATAGACCCTTCTTCAGATAAGAACGAGGAAGGGCGTCAGCTTTATAACGAAGGGAAGTATGGCGATGCAATAAGTAAGTTTACAGATGCGCAGTTACATTTACCGGAGTCGGATTCACTAAATTTTAACATTGCAAATACTCATTATAAAGTCGGCAAATTTCCAGAGGCTGAAAAATCTTATAAAGGCGTCCTGGATTCAAAGGATGCTGCCTTAAAGGCAAAGGCCAATTATAATTTGGGTAATACCATGTACAAACAGGGCAAGTTCAACGAAGCCCTGGACTTTTACAAGAAGGCAATCAAGTTGGCTGAAAAGGAACCCGGTGTAATTGATGATGAAGGAAAAGGAGTTAGAGAGGATGCAAAATATAATTACGAGTTTGTACAGAAAAAGATGGAAGATATGAAGAAAGAACAACAGGAAAGACAGGAGCAGAAAGAACAGGAAGAACAACAGCAGGAGGAAAAAGACCCTGATCAACAGGAGCAGCAAAAACAGCAACAGCAAAAAGAGGACCAGGAAAAACAAGACAAAGGTGATAAGGGTGGACAGGAAAGAAAATCACAACCGGAAAAGGAGAATGAAGAAGCTCCCTTGCAGCCTTATGAGAAAAAAGAGATGACAAAGGAAGAAGCTGAAAGAATTCTTGATGCTCTGAAACAATCAGAGCAGTCCGCACGTGATATACAGGAAAAAGAAGACAACTCTGCACAATTTATGATAGAAAAAAACTGGTAAGAGATGATAAAGAAGATTACCTCGATTGCAATTTTTATATTTGTGCTTAATCTGATTTCTACTGCTTTTGCAAAAGAAATAGAGATTACGCTAAACGTTGACAAAACCAGGGTTGAGGTAGGCAGCCATTTACGCTTGACGGTTGGTGTCCAGGGAGCATTTGATACTGACATACCAGAGATATCACCACCTGAAAATTTTAACTTAATGTATGGGCCGAGTGTGTCAACTCAAACAACGATAGTAAACAACGTTGTATCGGTTTTTCGCGGTTTTTCGTATGGTTTCAGCCCAACAGAAACAGGTAAATTTGAAATAGGGCCGGTGACTTTAGAATATAAGGGGAAAGTATATACATCAAACTCGGTTAGGATTGAGGTTGTAGAGAGAACGCCATTTGAAAGTAAAATAGAGGGTGGTAAAGGGGAAAATAGAAATATTGATATAAATAAGAAAATATTTGTTGAACTCACAACTGACAAGAAGGAAGCTTATATTTATGAAGAGATTATTGAGTCTTTTAAATTATACTTCCAGAAGGAATTGCCGTTAGATGACCTTGATTATGTTGCTGCTTCAACAAAGAGCTTTCTTGCAGAAAGGCTTGGTGAAGAGCGGCGTTATGAAGAAGTGCGTGATGGAATACTATATAATGTAATAGAACTTCGCACAGCGCTTTTCCCCCTGGTTACCGGTAATATAGAAATACCTCCGGCAAAATTTAAATGTAATATTATAATAAGGCAGCAAAGCTATAGTAATTCTATGTTTGATGAGTTTCTTGGCAGAGGAGGACAAAAATATCCGGTAGAAAGAAGCACTGATTCAGTAAAGTTAAAGATAAAATCCCTGCCGGAATCGGACAAACCAGAGGATTTTGCCGGTGCGGTGGGAAGATTTACTATAGACGTGCTTGCAAAACCTACAAAAGTAAAGGTTGGCGACCCGATAACATTGTTGATGAATATCCGGGGAGATGGAAATATACAGACAATAGGTGAACCGGTGCTTACTCCAAGGGACGAAAAAGATTTCAAGCTCTATCCCGCCGAGACAGACACGACAATCACGGATAGAGGAGAGGGCATAAGGGGTGAAAAACTTTTCAGTAAAGTAATTGAACCGCAGCATGAAGATATTGACATGATGCCGGCGATATCATTCAGCTACTTTGATCCGGAACTGGAGAAATATAAAACGATTACCCACAGTCCTATTCCTATTGTGGTAGAGCATTCTGATATAGAAATCCCCATACGCCTTTCCCCTGAGAACGCTGAAAAGGTGAAGGGGCAGGTTAATATCCTGACCAAAGATATACTGCCAATAATGTCTGATTTATACTCATTCAAAAATCAGGGCTTTGCGGTATATAAGAGACCTTTGTTCCTGGCATTTATTTTTCTTACACCAATACTTGTTGTGACAGCATGTCTTTATGTACAGAGACACAGAGAACTGTTACAGACTGATGTGGGCTATGCCAGGAAAAGACGAGCGTTGTCCAGGGCAAAGAAGCAGATTTCAAATGCAAGACGGCTTGTGCAGCTTGACAATCCTTCTGAGTTTTACTCTACACTTGCCAAAACTGTCATGGCACATATCACAGATAAGTTAAATTTAGCGCCTGCCTCCATCACATCGGACAATATTTCCGGCATTCTGGAAAGCCGTGGTGTATCACATGACGTAATAAAAGAGCTTAAACAATGCCTTGAGTCATGTGATTATGGCAGGTTCTCTGCCGGTCAACAGTCAAAGGATCAAATGGAACACACACTTAATAGTGCTGAAGAATTTATAATGCATTTAGAAAAACAATTATGAGACAAAAAACTATACCGATATTCTTTATTTTATGCCTTGTGTTTCTTTATGAAGGCCGGGTTCTGGCTGAAGCATTGATACGTGATAATGCGGCTGATACTTTTTTCAGAGCAAATAAAGAATACAGTGCCGGACAGAAGGCGATGGCTGAAAAAAGGGAAAAAGAGGCTGTGGAGAAATTTGAGCATGCTGCCCGACTATACGAAAAACTGCTTGATTCCGGTTTTATAAACGGGCAGATATATTATAATCTGGGTAATGCCTATTACAGGCTGGGTATGTCCGGCAAGGCAATTATATACTACCGCAGGGCAGAAAAATTGCTGCCAAGAGATGCCGACATAAAGGCAAACATAAACTTATTAAAAAGAGATTTTGAGGATAAGGCGTCCGTTAGTCAGATGCCGGAGATTCTTAAAATTGTTTGTTTCTGGTACTTCTTCCTTAATCTGAATGAGATTACGGCCATTACCATATATATGTATCTTGTACTCATGGCATCCGTACTCTCAGTCATTTTTATAAGGCTTCAGTGGCTTAAAAAACTTATCATTATTTTTGCATCGTGTGTTCTTGTGCTGGTTATATCTCTGGGAATAAAGGTTTACAGCCAACATGGGATAGAAAGAGGCGTGGTGATTGCAGATGAATGCAAGATAAGATACGGACCGGGTGAAGAGTATGAACCAAAATTTGAAGTACATGAAGGTGCGGAGGTCAGAATAGAAGAGAAAAAAGATAAATGGTATAAGGTATACGTCTACGTAGACGTTGAAGATTTTCGTGACGAAGAAGACAAGAAAGAAGTCGAGTTTAGAATAGGCTGGATACCTGAAGCCGAAGCAGGGAAGATATAAAGAGCTAGATTTTGGCAAGATTTACAGGATTTATAT
>MHZA01000073.1 GCA_001828595.1 Planctomycetes bacterium RIFCSPLOWO2_12_FULL_40_19 | reverse complement strand
AAAACGGAAAGTTGATGAATAGAATAGCAGACCACATAAGGGCAATAATCTTCTGCATCTCGGATGGTGTTCTGCCAGGTAATGAAGGAAGGGGTTATGTCGAAAGAAGGCTTTTAAGAAGGGCGGTTCGTGATGGATTAAAATTGGGAAAAGAGGATTGTTTTCTTTACAAACTTGTCCCCATCATTGCCGATGTAATGGTTGAACCATATCCTGAAATAAAGCAACGCAGGGAAAACATAGCAAGAATTATAAAGAACGAAGAGGAAAGATTTCGCGAAACCTTGTTTATGGGAAACAAGAGGCTGGATGAACTTATGGAAGGCCTTCGCAAATGTGGACAAAAGACTTTGTCCGGTCAGGAGGCTTTTCAGCTATATGATACTTTTGGTTTTCCATTCGAGATGACAAAATCGATCCTGGAAGAGAGCGGCCTGACTGTTGATGAAAATGGGTTCGAGGAGGAGATGCATATGCAGCGTGAACGGGCAAGATCTTCAACTCAGATGACTGGAAATATATTTGACGAGGGTCCGATAAGTACAATAAAAGAGACAACGAAAGAAACGGTTTTTCTGGGTTATGAAAGTTGTGAGACTGAAAGTAAAATAATTGGATTGATTGTAAATGAACAATTGGTTGATTCTGCCGAAGCAGGACAGGACATTCAT
Organism: Planctomycetes bacterium RIFCSPLOWO2_12_FULL_40_19; assembly: GCA_001828595.1. Classification (GTDB taxonomy): domain Bacteria; phylum Planctomycetota; class Brocadiia; order Brocadiales; family Scalinduaceae; genus Scalindua. Next base: position 7,213 of record MHZA01000073.1, on the reverse strand, counting down.
ATAGTGTTTGACCAAACTCCTTTTTATGCGGAGGCCGGAGGGCAGGTTGGTGACATTGGTATAGTTCAAACAAAGGACTCAAAGGTTGAGATTAGCAATACAAAGAAATCCAATGACATTATAGTGCATATTGGCAAGGTGGTAAAAGGCAGGGTCAAGAAAAATGAAAACGTTACTTGTGTTATTGATAAAAGGCGAAGAGCAGCCATAAAGCGTAATCATTCAGCAACACATCTGCTGCATTACACCCTACGACAGGTAGTAGGGCAACATGCCGAGCAATCCGGTTCCCTTGTGGCTCCGGAAAGGCTTCGGTTTGACTTTCATCATTTTGAGGGTATTAAAAAAGATGAAATTGCAAGGATAGAGGAGCTTATGAATGAGAGGATTATGGAAAATGCTCCTGTTATTACTGAGGAAATGACATTAGACAAAGCCAGGAACGCAGGCGCTACGGCATTGTTTGGGGAAAAATATGGTGAGAATGTCAGGGTGGTAAATATTGGAGATTATAGTCAGGAACTTTGCGCCGGTACGCATGTAAGCAGTACCGGTGAAATAGGATTATTTAAGATTATAAGCGAATCATCAATCGCAGCAGGAATACGCAGGATAGAAGCTATTACAGGGAATGAAGCCCTCGCAAGGATAACGCAAAAAGAGAAAACGCTTGATAGATTATGTGCCGTTCTGGATGCTCAGGAAAACATGGCAATTCAACGTGCCGAAGAGCTGATACAACAGATAAAAGATTTAAAAAAAGATGTACAGAAAAAAAAGAAGGAAGGCGCCAGGAAATATTCTTCTGATCTTATTGCTAATGCCAGGGAAATTTCCGGAGTAAAAATTGTAACAGACGTTTTAGAAGGAGTGGATGTTGGTGATTTACGGAAGACTGTAGACTCGTTAAAGAAAAGCCTGAGTTCTGTGGCAATTATTTTGGGAACAACAGAGAACGGCAGGGTAACGTTGATAGCCTCGTTGAGTAACGATTTAGTAAAGAAAGGACTTCATGCTGGTAATATAGCCAAAGATATTGCAAAAGTTGTTGGCGGGGGCGGAGGCGGACGCGCAGATATGGCTCAAGCCGGCGGCCAGCTTCCGGATAAGATTAATGAAGCCATAGATTTAGCAATTAAAATTATACAGGAGAAAATAGAAAATTGTACGTAACCTTCTATAATGGTTTTTACTGATGTTTTTACTTGACAAAGATAAGGTACAACTATAAAATACGCTACTTGTAAATTTGTGTGACTCCTTCATAAGTTTTTAAGTTTTAAGGGGATAGGTAAAATAAGGGAAGGACAAGAAAGTAACGGGAGACTTGGTAATAAAGGTAAGCCTAATACTTTCCCTTTCTTTCTTCTTCTTCCCTTATTTATTTTAGATTTTAAGTTAAAGGTGACATAATGGCACTTCCAAAAAGAAGGCATTCCAGTTCGAGATCAGGTAAGAGGCGTTCGCATGATGCGCTGAACCCTCCAAATATTCCGCGTTCTGAATTTGCCAAAAGTAAATCGGGCAAGAGGTCAAAGAAGTTCATTTGCCCTCATTGTAAACAAATAAAAAGACCACATACAGTTTGTCATAATTGTGGCTATTATCGTGGCAGACAAGTAATTGCTGTAGAGAGAGCATAAGTTATGCGTATTGCGGTTGATGCAATGGGTGGAGATGAGGCTCCTTTTGAGATAGTAAAAGGGGCAGTGGATGCTGCACGCGTCTATACTGGCCACGAGATAATATTAGTAGGCGATCAAGAGCGAATTCGAAACGAATTAGCTGCGTATGGCGCTACTTTTGGGAATATATCTGTTGTACATGCTTCTCAGGTTGTAGATATGAATGAATCTGCAACGGTTGCCGTACGAAAGAAAGTTGATTCATCAATTACCAAAAGTGTCAAATTGGTTTCAGAAAAAGCGGCTGATGCCGTAGTAAGCGCAGGGAATACAGGCGCGACAGTAGCAGCAGCATCCTTATTTCTTCGTATGTTGAAAAATGTTAAACGTCCGGGTATTGCTGTGTCCATACCGACATTTCATGGCGCATGCATGGTTATTGATGCTGGGGCTAATATACAATGTAAGCCTGCACATTTAATGCAATATGGAGTGATGGCCTCAGTTTTTTGTAAATACGTATTAAATATTGAAAAACCAAGGGTTGGGCTTTTAAATATTGGCGAGGAAGATGCGAAGGGTAATGAACTAGTAAAAGAGACTTTTGCACTTCTTTCGAGTTCTCAGTTAAATTTTGTTGGAAATGCCGAAGGGCGTGATGTTTTTGATGGTAAGTTTGATATAGTTGTTTGTGAAGGTTTTGTTGGCAATGTATTGCTGAAATTTGCCGAAGGGCTTTCGATAAGCCTTTTAACCGCTTTTGCCTTGGAAGCAAAGAATAGTACCTTGACAAAATTAGGAGCCTGGCTTTGTAAACCTGTGTGCAAACAACTGCGTAGCAAAATGGATTATACTGAATATGGCGGAGTGCCGCTCCTTGGGATTGATGGAATATGCATAATTGCGCATGGCAGATCGGATTCCAAGGCGATTCAGAATGCAATAAGAGAGGCAATACAGTTCGGGAAATATGAAGTAAATAAACATATTAGTTCTGAACTCGAGAGAACTAATTCGTCTTTCGTAACCGCTACATAAAGAGCCAATTTTCCTAATTTAAATTAGGATAATTAATGGAAAAAGGATATACGGCATCAATTACAGGGATAGGGTCTTTTTTGCCCAAGAAAGTGCTTACCAATGACGATCTGACAAAGATGCTTGATACAACTGATGAATGGATTACCAAGCGGACGGGGATAAAAGAAAGACGTATTGTAGAAAATGGAGTTACTGCTTCGGACTTGGCGATTGAAGCATCATTACGTGCGCTGGATGATGCAAATGTATTGCCATCTGAAGTAGACCTCATTGTCGCTGCCACAATAACACCCGATTGTTTAGTTCCCTCTACCGCCTGTTTTTTACAAGATAAGATAGGTGCAAGTAATGCAGGTGCCTTTGACATATTAGCAGCGTGTGCCGGATTTGTTTATGCGCTATCCATAGCCAAGAGTTTTGTCGCTTCTGGAGCCATGAAAACTGTTTTAGTTGTTGGTACTGAATGTTTGTCAAAGATTACCGACTATACTGACAGGTCTACCTGTATTCTTTTTGGTGACGGGGCCGGTGCCGTAGTCGTTCAACGAGGCAATGGTAGGCGAGAGATAATTACAACCCATTTGGGTTCGGATGGCAGTCAGGCAGAGTTGTTGATGCTGCCGGCCGGCGGGTCTAAATTACCTACATCACATGAGACAATAGAGTCTCGTTCACATTATATTCGGTTAAAAGGGAAAGAACTATTTAAGGTTGCCATTAATAACATGGTTGACGTAATAACTAAAACTGTTGCTGAAAATAATATGAAGATTGAAGATATTGACCTGATTATTCCACATCAAAGTAATATTCGGATCATAGAAGCTGCGATGGATAGACTTAAACTACCGAGGGAAAAAGCATACATAAATATTGACAGATTTGGTAACACGTCTTCAGCTTCTATACCCATAGCAATTGATGAGATAGACAAGGGGGGAATGTTAAACACGGGAGATTCAGTGCTTTTGGTTGCGTTTGGAGGGGGTTTAACATGGAGTTCATCTATCATTAAGTGGTAAAATGGCGAAAACTGCTTTCTTATTTGCAGGGCAAGGTTCACAATACATTGGAATGGGTAAAGATATTTACTCACAATCCAAAGAAGCAAGAGAAGTGTATGACAGGGCAAATGAAACATTAGGTTTTGATTTGTCAGGTATCTGTTTTGATGGTGAGCAGGAAGAGCTTAACAAGACCTCTATCTGCCAACCGGCAATAATGGTTACAAGCATAGCATTATTAAGAGCTTTTAAGGAGCATAATAATGGAAATGTAACATGCCATGTAACAGCCGGATTGAGCTTGGGAGAATATACAGCGCTTGTCTTTGCAAATTCTATATCATTCGAAGATGCTTTAGGTCTTGTCTACAAGCGTGGCCAATTCATGCAGGAAGCATGCGAAAAGGAAAAGGGAACTATGGCATCAATAATAGGGCTAGTGGAATCAGAAGTTGAAGAGATATGTAAAGAGGCGAAAAAGTATGGTGAAGTTTGTGCGGCAAATTATAATTCGCCGAAACAAATAGTTATTTCAGGAAGAGAAGAAGCCGTTAAAGAAGCAATGATCATTGCTAAGGAAAAGGGTGCACGAGCAGTAATCCCGTTAAAGGTTAGTGGCGCATTTCATTCTTCTTTAATGAGTATGGCAAGCAGCAGACTTTCAAAGGAAATCGAAAACACAAAGATTTCGAAGTGCGAAATACCAGTTATGGCAAATGTATGTGCAGAATACATAAATGAACCTGATGAAATAAAATCTTCTCTTGTTAAACAGCTTGACAATCCTGTTAAATGGAGCCATTCCATGCAAAATCTCATAGCTGACGGTACAGAAGAATTTTATGAAATTGGACCCGGGAAGGTACTTGCAGGTATATTAAGAAAAATAGATCCTACAAAAAGAATCAAAAGTATTAATGATTATAATTCTTTAGTAGAAAATTAAAAAACCGGAAATTTTGACTTAAGGAGGTAAGGTCTTGTCTACAGAAGAATCATCAATTGAAGAAAAAGTAAAAGAAATAATTGTTAAGCAAATGGGTGTAAATAAGGAACAGGTTACACCTGAAACATCGTTCATAAACGATTTGGGCGCAGATTCACTTGATACAGTGGAACTGGTAATGGAGCTGGAAGATGCATTTGATATTAATATACCAGATGAAGACGCAGAAAAAATTCAAACTGTAGGGGCTGCAATAAATTATATTAGGGAGCACAAATAAAAGCGATGGGGCATAGGGTAGCAATTACCGGTCTTGGCGCAATAACCCCGATAGGGCATGAGAAAGATCAACTTTGGACATCATTATGTAATGGAAAAAGTGGAATTTCTCATATAACGGCTTTTGATACAACAGGCCAGGATGTTCTTATTGCAGGGGAGGTGGTGGATTTTGAACCAGGTAAATGGTTCGATAAGAAGGAAGAAAGAAGATTAGACAGATTTACTCAATTTGCCGTAGCATCAGCAGCTCTTGCTATTGAAGATTCAGGGCTTAATCTTGACAAAGTGGACAGGTATAAGGCAGGTACAATTATAGGTACCGGTATCGGCGGTATTATTGAGATTGAGGCACAACACAAGGTTTTGCTCGAAAGAGGCCCGTCAAGAGTTTCTCCATTTATGATTACTAAATTAATGGCTAATGCGGCACCGGGATACGTAGCTATTAGATTTGGTCTTCAAGCCGCAAACTTTTCTGTTATCACCGCATGTGCTTCTGGTGCACACGCTATTGTTGAAGCTTTCCGGATTGTTCAGAGTGGAGAAGCCGATGTAATGATTGCCGGTGGTACGGAGGCAACGATAACACCGCTCTGTGTAAGTGCATTTAATAACATGAAGGCATTGTCCACAAGAAATGATGATCCTCAGAGGGCAAGCAGGCCTTTTGATAAAGATAGAGACGGATTTATAATTTCGGAAGGTTCAGGTATTATAATCTTAGAGGAAATGGATAATGCAAAAAAAAGAGGCGCAACCATTTATGCAGAAATGCTTGGATTTGCTATGAGTGATGATGCGTATCACATCACAGCTCCGCATCCGGAAGGTGCAGGTGCGTGTATTGCCATGAAAAATGCATTGAAAGATGCCAAATTAAATCCGGAACAAATTTCTTACATTAACGCACATGCGACATCTACTCCGTTGGGAGACATGGTTGAGATTAGTGCTATCAAGAAGGTTTTTGGCAATCATGTAAAAAGTTTATCGGTTAGTTCAACAAAATCCATGCTGGGACACCAATTAGGGGCCTCAGGCGGTGTTGAAGCATTGATATGTGCGTTGATAGTGGACAAAGGTGTGATGCCGCCTACGATAAACTATGAAACACCAGATCCAGACTGTAACGGTATAGATTTTGTGCCTAATGAAGCGAAGGAAAAGAACATAGAGAATGTGATGTCCAATTCTTTTGGTTTTGGCGGGCACAATGTCAGCATAATATTGGGAAAGCTTCGCTAATATCTGTTTGAAACTATTGTATTAGGAAGTTATCGTACGAAGCCATATTTGCCATTATAAACAATAATGTGTTTTTTCCAATGCTTATCATCTGTGCCAGGATGGTCTAGTCTATAATGCACGCCCCTTGTTTCGCACCTCATGAACGCTGCGCTGGAAATTAAGAGTGATACGGTGAGCATATTCTGTATTTCCCAGCCAAGTGGCGATGAGAATTCGTTGCTGATTATATATTTTGACCAATGTTTAATATTCCTGATCGCTTCTTTAAGGTGCTTGCCTTCTCTTTCTATGCCGACGCTTCTCCACATTAAGCTTTTTAAAGAATTCTTTAAGTCTTCTAAGTCCAGCTCGCTATACGAATAACTCTTAGAAGGTTCTTCAAATGAACGCGGAGGCAAGTCTTCTTTCTTTACTCCTAGTTCCATGCCAGCCATACTACCGGTTCTATAACCAAATACCAGTCCTTCAAGCAATGAATTGCTGCCTAAGCGGTTTGCTCCATGTAATCCTGTGCAAGACACTTCTCCGCACGCATAGAGGTTTTTCATGCTTGTCCTGCCATTCTGATCAACCTTAACGCCGCCAATCATATAATGGGCGCTTGGGTGTACGGGAATTAATTGTCTTGTTATGTTAATGCCAAAGGATGCGCATAGTTTTTTTATCTTTGGAAATCTTGTCCTGAGTTTTTCTTTTGAAATGTGTCTTACATCCAGATACACATGTGTGTGGTCAGTCCTGCGTATCTCATGTACAATACTCCTGCTGACGATATCTCTTGGCGCCAGTTCAGCGCCGGGATGATACTTTGACATGAACAACTCACCGTATTTGTTCCTCAATACTCCTCCCTCGCCACGAACCGTTTCAGAAATCAAGACTCTCTCGGCGCCAGCTACGTATAATGTTGTTGGGTGGAATTGCACAAACTCAAGGTCCTGAAGTTTAACCCCAGCCCTGTAAGCCATTGCAATTCCATCTCCGGTTGTCATCTCAGGATTTGTTGTTTCTCTATAAACCTGACCGCAACCTCCGGAAGCCAAAATAGTTTGTTTCGCCCATATCAA
>MHZA01000072.1 GCA_001828595.1 Planctomycetes bacterium RIFCSPLOWO2_12_FULL_40_19 | reverse complement strand
GAAAGTCTTACCGACAGCCATGTAAAACAAACCTTAAATTACCTTGCCGCATCAAAGCTCAAATTAGGATTACTGGTTGATTTTGGCGAAGACAGCCTAACCTACAAAAGAATTGTATTATAATCACCATAATTAGTGTCGATTTGTGAAATTGGTGTCTAAAAAATATGAAAAAAGTAATTATTAATGGTGAAAATCTGACAATACCTCAGGTTGAGTCTATCATTAGAGAAAGGGTGAAGGTTAGACTTGATGAGAAGGTTAAAGAAAGGATTAACTCTACCCAGAAAACTATTAAGAAAGCAATTGATGATAAAAAAGTAATATACGGAGTAACAACCGGTTTTGGGGCATTGAGCGGGGTCTTCATATCAAAAGGTGAAAGGAAGCAGTTGCAGAGGAATATTATTTTGAGCCATTCTGCAGGTGTTGGTAACAGGTTTGATGAGGAGATTGTGCGCGCGATAATGCTATTGAGGATTAATGGGCTTGCGAAGGGTAATTCCGCTGTGAGGTTTGGCACATTAAAGACGTTAACAGAGATGTTAAACAAGAATGTGCATCCGGTCATTCCTGAAAAAGGTTCAGTTGGGGCAAGTGGAGATTTGGCGCCGTTGGCGCATCTGGCATTGGTATTAATCGGTGAAGGCAAAGCCGTCTTTAAAGGTAAACTCCTCTCCGGGAAGAAAGCAATGAAGGAAGCAGAAATTGGATTGTGTGAACTTGAAGAGGGAGAGGGCCTGGCATTGATTAATGGAACACAGGTGATGACAGGCATCGGCGCACTGGTAGTGAATGATTCTGTCAGGTTGATGAAAACGGCTGAAATAGCGGCGGGAATGAGTCTTGAAGTGTTGCTGGGTTCAAATATTGAATTAAACGAAAAGATTCATAGGGTAAGGCCTCACAACGGACAAAAAATCAGTGCAGATAACTTGAGAAGGATAACGGAAAACAGTGAGATAATTTCTTCTCACAAAGATTGTTCCAGAGTTCAGGATGCATATTCGATAAGATGCTGCCCTCAGGTACACGGGGCATCAATGGATGCCCTTAATTATGTCAAGACTATCATAGAAACGGAGATGAATTCATCTACGGATAATCCCATTTTTATTCCGGAAACAGGGGAGATATTTAATAATGGTGGAAACTTCCATGGCCAACCGGTTGCTTTAGCTATGGATTTTCTTGCAATTGCATTATCAGAGATAGCAAACATTTCAGAGAGGAGAATAGAAAGGCTGGTGAATCCGTTCCTGAGCGGGTTGCCGGCATTTCTGACAAATAACCCCGGTCTTAATTCAGGCTTAATGATAGCACAATACACAGCGGCCTCACTGGTTTCAGAAAATAAGGTATTAGCACACCCGGCCAGTGTTGACTCGATTCCAACATCAGCCAATAAAGAAGATCACGTAAGTATGGGTACTATTTCAGCAAGGAAGTGCAGACAGGTGCTTTATAACGCTGAAAATGTAATTGCTATCGAATTGTTATGTGCGGCGCAGGCTCTTGACCTCTTTACAAACCTCAAGGCTGGCGCAGGGAGCAAAGAAGCCTATGGCTTAATCAGGATGTATATTCCACATTTGGAAGAAGACAGAATTATTTCAAATGATATAGAAATGATGTATAATCTGGTTCACGGTGGAAAAATAGTTTCGGCGGTAGAAAAAAAGATTGGAGCATTAGGCGCTTAAAGCGCCTAAACTACCAACATGTTGTTCCCGCCTGAATGACAAAGTCAGGCAGGCGCTCAGCACGACGTCATTCCCTGCCCGAAAGACTGGTCAGGCGGGCGAGCGGTGTCGGGGAATCTAACTTGTTGATATGATTATATTAATCAGGTGAAAGGAGATGTAGAATGAAAGGAGTAGTTAAAGTCAAAATTGTTTTGGCTGTCTTTGTTTTTCTTGCATGTATTCATAGTTTTATATTAAAAACAGCTCATGCTCAGCATACAGATGTTTTCAATCTTTATATAGACAAGGGGCCGAAGAAAGACGACGGTAAGGGAGAAGTCAAACCTGATGCGCCTGAGCCGGAATGGATTGTAGTAGAAAATCACTTTACGTATAAAGTTTCAGTTGATAAAAGCAAATACGAAGCAAAAGACCTTATGATGGAAGATATAGAATTGTGGGAGATTACTGATAAGTCGCCATTTGAGTGGCATCAGGTGGACTATTATCTGGAGGGTGAGATAAGGGAGATACATACAAGAACCTTTGGCAAACAGAAGTGTGATCGTGTGCGAAAAGGCACACTGTTCTGGCTTAAGGATGATAGAAAGTGTGTTTACTGGACAAAATGGTCAACCTGGGATTGCAGACCTGAAGGGGAAAGGGATACTGCTACATATATATACCCTGATGACAAGCCTTGAAGGATTTGTAATTTGTTAGTATAGGAATTTCCATTTTAAGTCTGTTGGAGTTAAGTCTTTAGACTTTTAATTTAATGCATAGGAATTTCAAAGTTGTCAAGATAATAAGTTTTGGAGTACATCGTCCGTGACGATGTTAACCTCAATAAATCTGCATGTGGTATGACGGCATTGACACGGTCAATGCACTCCATAATAGCGTAAAAAGTCGTTGGGTTTTTGCCTTTTAAAACCCAACCTAATTTAATGTTTAGTCAATATTGACACAAATAATGAAGGGGCGTATTATTATACGCCCTCAACTGCTTCTAACGGATGGAGTGAAGATTAATGGTGCGTTTTAACCCTGACAGAGTTTAAAACTCTGTCAGGGTTACGGACCATTTAGAAAGGAGAGCAGAACTCTAACATCTTGGTATTCGACATCTAAGCAATTGTTTCTAATGAGTAGAAAAGTTTGAGTGCGGAGATCAAATTGAATGGGAAAGAAATATATAAATTCCTGATTGACTTTCATAAATGAATATGATATTTTCCAATCTGTAATGATTATTAATTAGAAATTGGTTTCTTTTGATGAAAGGAGAACGGAAATGAGTGTATTGGTAACTAAACTAGCGCCTGATTTTACAGCTGCAGCCGTGTTGGCGGATGGCACCATCAAGGAGGACTTTAGGCTGTCTGATTTGAAGGGGAAATATGTAGTGCTTTTTTTCTATCCTCTGGATTTCACATTTGTTTGCCCGACAGAGATAATTGCTCACGACAAGCGAATCGGTGAATTTAAGAAACGGGATGTGGAAGTTGTATGTGTCTCTATCGATTCACAGTTCAGCCATTTTGCCTGGCGGAACATGCCTGTAAAAAAGGGAGGTATTGGTGCGATAAAGTATCCTATGGTAGCGGATGTCAAGCACGAGATTACGCAGGCATATGGGATTGAACACCCGGCTGGCATTGCTCTACGCGCTTCATTCTTGATTGACAAGGACGGTGTTGTCAGGCATCAGGTGGTAAACGATCTTCCTCTCGGACGGAATGTCGATGAAATGCTTCGTATAGTTGATGCCTTACAGTTCCACGAAAAGCATGGTGAAGTTTGTCCTGCGGGCTGGCAGAAAGGCGAGGACGGTATGAAACCAACAGCAAATGGTGTGGCGGACTACCTCTCTTCCCATTCAGAAAAGCTTTAAACGGAAATAAGGCGTTTATATTTTGCGTTCCAGGAATTTCCTCATAGTCAATGGGAAACCTGAATTTTACCAGGTTTCCCATTTCTTGGAGGCCAGGGTTCAGTTAAAGTCTCAGTCTATTTCAGTCTTGCGTCTATCCGCCTTTGCTTTTTCTATTGCCTGTGTACATAAACTGCGAATGATGTCGGACAATGCAGGTGCAACGTTGGCAGACATACTCATGCCGGATGTTGAACGGATATGCTTCTTCAGCCTGGATGCAACCACAAGTATATCTTTCTCGCTATTAAAATCGCTCATAATATTCTCCTTTTTAAATAATCCTAACCCGAATGAATCGGAAAAGCAAAATCGTTCAACTTCACACTGCTTCACCTGCGCGGCGAAATGTGTACCGGTAAATAGCAGATGCCATTATGGCAGCAAATAAAGTGAATTGTTGATGTGTGTGCCATTGTGGCAGAGACATTAATCCTTTTGTTGTTATCATAAGCTCCTTCTGCTATACAGCTTATGTAAATTTATAATGCAACAAACGTTGTAAAGTATGTTGGCATTTGGTTTGCGATTATATTCAAATATTATTTTTTCAAGAGTGGACAATTATGATGACATTATTAAAACGTGATAAAATAAATTATAAGATATTGATAACCGATGATGATGATGATTGTCGATATAGTTTAAATGAAATATTTGAACCGGAAGGCTATACGACATACCTGGCAAGTTGTGGGAGAGAGGCGGTTGAAATTGCAAAGCATAAATTTCTACATTTATTGATTTTGGACGTACATCTGCCGGATTTTAGCGGTTTTGATACATTTGAATTCATTAAGGAAGAAAAGAAGAAGCAAATCCCATGTATTTTTGTGTCTGCAGATACCTCTAAGTATGTAAAGTTTGAGGCTATTGAGGCAAATGCATATACCTTGATATCCAAGCCGATAAAAAAAGAGATAATTAAATATGCGGTAGAGCAATCACTAGAAAAGTACTATTGGAAATAAGTTGTTAAGTTAATCAAACCATAGAAAGGGGACGATAAACCATGAAGACGAAGCCATTTGGAGAAAAGATTTTGGTAAAGAGATGTGAAGCGGAAGAAAAGTCTGCCGGAGGTATCCTGTTGCCGGATGCCGCTAAAGAAAAGCCAAAGGAGGGAAAGATTATTGCATTAGGTGATGGAAAATTGTTGGACAGCGGTGTAAGAGCAAAATTTCAGGTTAAAAAAGGGGATAAAGTAGTATTTACATCTTATGCAGGAACTGAGATTGATATTGATGGTGAAGAATACCTGTTAATGTCAGAAGATGATATTCTTGCTATAATTGAATAATTAGGAGAACAGAATGGCTGGTAAAAGGATACTTTGTGGTCATGATGCTGGTATGTCCATAAAAAGTGGAATAAATAAGTTAGCCGGAGCCGTCAAAATAACGATGGGGCCAAAAGGTAGAAATGTAATTATTGAAAAAAGTTTCGGCTCTCCAACAATAACAAAAGATGGTGTTACCGTTGCGAAAGAACTGGAGTTTGAAGATCCATATGAAGATATAGGCGCTAAGCTGATAAAAGAAGTTGCGTCTAAAACGAGTGACATTGCCGGTGACGGCACAACAACTGCGACCGTATTGTCAGAGGCTATATACACAGAAGGATTAAAAAGTCTTGTCGCTGGTGCAAATCCGGTTGGAATTAAACGTGGAATAGAGAAGGCCGTTGAAGCTGTTACAAAAGAACTCGAAAAAATGAGTATACGAATATCAGGTAAAAAAGAAATTGAGCAGGTGGGTACGGTTGCGGCAAATAATGACCCCGAGATTGGAAAGCAGATATCTGATGCTATGGAACAAGCCGGCAAGGATGGAGTCATCGCTGTTGAGGAAGGTAAGGGACTGAAAACAACGGTTGAATTAGTTAAAGGAATGCAATTCGATAAGGGATATTTGTCTCCTTATTTTATTACAGATACGGAGAAGATGCAGGTTGTTTATGATGATCCGTATATTCTTGTCCATGAGAAAAAGATATCAGCTATAAAGGACTTCTTGCCCATATTGGGAAAAGTGTCACAATCAGGAAAGCCGTTACTGGTGATTGCTGAAGATATGGAAGGCGAGGCCCTTACAACTCTTGTGGTCAATAAGATGCGGGGAACATTGAAATGCGCTGTAGTTAAGGCGCCTGAATTTGGAGACAAACGAAAGGCTACACTAGAAGATATTGCCGCTATGACTGGCGCTAATGCAATATTTGAGGATTTGGGGATAGGGTTGGATAGTCTCAAGCTGTCTGATTTGGGCGGAGCCAAAAAGATTGTTGTAGACAAAGATTCTACAATGATAATAGAAGGTAGGGGCTCAAAAAAGGAAATTCAAGGCAGGGTCGAACAAATACGAAATGAGATTGAAAATTCTACCTCAGATTATGATATAGAAAAATTACAGGGGAGGCTGGCAAGGCTTTCTGGCGGCATAGCGAAGATCAATGTTGGCGCTGCGACTGAAGCCGAGATGAAGGAGAAGAAGGCGCGATTAGAAGATGCGATGCATGCCACTAAAGCTGCTGTTGAAGAAGGAATATTGCCAGGAGGAGGCGTGGCTCTTTTAAGGACAGAAAATGCCTTAAAAAAAGTGGAAGCAGGACTTGATGAAGATGAAAAGGTTGGATTAAACATTATACGAAAATCCCTGGAAGCGCCGCTCAGACAAATTGCTGATAATGCAGGTCTCAACGGGGTTTTAATTGTTCAAAAGGTAAAAGAATTAGAGGGTAACTTTGGTTTTGATGTCGTCAATGAAAAGTACACAGATTTAGTTAAAGCAGGAGTTATTGACCCAACAAAGGTTGTAAGAACGGCGCTTCAAAATGCCGCAAGTATAGCGGGATTGTTACTGACAACAAATGCTATAGTTAGCGACGCTCCAGAAGAAGAAGGGGAAAAGAAATAAAAAATAAGTAGACGTTGAATAAATGTAAGAAATTTTATATTATAAATGCCATCTTTACAAAAAGATGGCATTTTTTTTCGTATATTTCCTGGTAGCATTAAAGACGGTATGATATGGACTTAAAACAATTAGGTAAGGAGATAGTTGAAACATCGTATGTTGAGGGAGAATTTATCTTAAGCTCCGGCAGGAGAAGTACATATATATTCGACAAATACGCATTTGAGACCCGGCCAAAACTGTTAGATGCTATTGCTGAGAGCATGGCGAAAATGGTTAATAGTGACGTTTCGAGAATAGCGGGTATGGAATTGGGAGGTGTGCCTCTCGCAACAGCGCTCTCGCTCAAGACAGGCCTGCCTTTCGTTATAGTAAGAAAAGGTAAAAAAGGTTATGGTATTGACAGGTCAATAGAAGGTGACTTGACCTCTGGAGAGAAGGTTGTTATTGTTGAGGATATTGCAACCACCGGCGCACAGGCATTATTAGCGGCAAAGACAATAGAGGAGGCGGGAGCAAAGGTGTCAAGTATTGTTTATGTGGTTGACAGGGAAGAGGGTGCAAGAGAAGGGATTGTGAGTAAAGGTTACAGATTTGAGGCGTTGTTTACAAAGTCAGGATTGGGTGTGTGATGAAGAAGAAAAATAATAAATATGATAAATATCAGAGTCCGTTGGCCGAGAGATATGCCGGTGAAGAAATGAGCTATAATTTCTCAGATCAATTGAAATATAGTACGTGGAGAAAACTCTGGATTGCATTAGCAGAAACGCAGCGAACCCTCGGAATTAAGGCAATAACCAGAAAGCAAATTGATGAAATGATAAAGTTCAGGGACAAAATAAACTTTGATGTGGCAAGGAAACATGAAATCAGGGTGAAACATGATGTAATGGCACATATTCTTGCGTATGGCGAGCAGTGTCCTGATGCAAGTCCGATAATTCATTTGGGGGCGACAAGCGCATACGTTCAGGATAATGCTGATTTGATATTGATCAAGAACGGCATGAATATCCTGTTAAAGAAACTGGTTAACGTAATTGATGCGCTGGTTGTGTTTGCTAATAAAAACAAAGACTTGATTACCCTGGGATATACTCATTATCAGCCGGCTCAGCTTACGACCGTTGGGAAAAGGGCATGTCTGTGGATGCAGGATTTTATTATTGATATAGAAGATATGGAAAACCGGATCGAGAATTTAAGATTCAGAGGCGCTAAAGGCACTATAGGCACACAGAACAGTTTTATGGCTCTGTTTAATAATGACGAAAAGAAAGTGAAACAGCTTGACAGGCAGATATCAAAAAAAATGGGTTTCGATAAAATCCTTCCTGTTGTGGGTCAGATTTATACCAGAAAGATTGACAGTCAGATTTCAGATGTTTTATCAGGTATTGCTCAATCTGCGCATAAGTTTGCAAATGACATCAGGTTACTGCATAATTTAAGAGAGATTGAAGAACCATTTGGTAAAAAGCAAATCGGTTCCTCTGCCATGCCATACAAAAGAAACCCTATGCGTTGCGAAAGGGTGACATCTTTGGCCCGCTACATAATTTGTGACAGTATGAATACGGCCCTTACGAGTGGGGCGCAGTGGTTTGAGAGAACACTTGATGATTCCGCAAACCGGAGACTTGTACTGCCGGAAATGTTTATTGCGACGGACGCAATGCTGGATATTGTTCTTGGTGTTGTCAGGGGTTTAACCGTTTATCCAAAGGTGATTGAGAGGCGT
>MHZA01000071.1 GCA_001828595.1 Planctomycetes bacterium RIFCSPLOWO2_12_FULL_40_19 | reverse complement strand
ATCCATCTAATGCCCAATGATAATTGCCTCTTTCTAGACACCTCAACCGGAACCTGGTAAGTCGCCCCACCGACACGTTTTGACTTTACTTCAACCAACGGTTTTACGTTATTAATGGCAGTCTCAACTATTTCCAAAGGCTCTTTATCAGGAAATCTTGTTTGTAATATATCTGTGGTCTGATAAAAAACTTTCTCAGCAACACTTTTCTTACCTTTATGCATTAAACAATTAATAAACTTAGTAACCAAAATACTTTTAAAACGCACATCTGGCCGCAGAAAAACTTCTGTACTTCTATATTCCAGTGACATTTATTGTCTCCCACACCATCAACTAACTAAAAACTAAAGATCATTTTGAACCTTTTGCCCCGTATTTAGACCTGCCGCGCTTTCTACCATCTACTCCTGCTGTATCCAATTTACCTCTTATTATGTGGTATTTAACTCCTGGAAGGTCACGTACCCTTCCACCCCTTATCAAAACCATAGAGTGCTCCTGTAAATTGTGTCCTTCGCCCGGTATATAAGCCGTAACTTCTTTTCCACTTGTCAATCTTACCCTTGCAACCTTCCTCAAAGCGGAATTAGGTTTTTTAGGCGTCCGCGTCATAACCTGAAGACAGACACCTTTTTTTTGCGGGCACCCCTCTAAATCAACACTTTTACTCTTTTTCAATACCTTTTTTCTACCTTTTCTTATTAACTGATTTATTGTTGGCATATTTTATCCCTCTAACTTAATTAGATAATGCTGGTAGCAACTCATCCTTCTCATCAATCTTATCACCAGATGCTTCTATTTCATCTCTCTCCATAAGCATTCTTTGGTATGGTTTGTATCCCGTTCCAGTTGGCACCAAATGCCCAAGGATTACATTTTCCTTCAGGCCTACAAGCATATCCCTACTTCCTTCTAAAGCAGCTTTTGTTAATACCTTGGTTGTCTCCTGGAAAGATGCCGCTGATATAAAACTATCGGCTTGTACGGAGGCTTTAGTAATTCCCAATAATAATGGTTCGGCACTGGCAGGCTTACCGCCACTCTCTTTTACCTTCTTATTTATTTCTTTAAACTTAAATTTATCAATAACCGCACCTTGCAGTAATTTTGCATCGTTAGTTTCGTCTACCTGCACTTTCCGCAACATCTGTGAGATAATTATTTCAACATGCTTATCGTCAATTGGCACATTCTGCGAACGATAAACATTTTGAACTTCCTTCAATGTATACTGCTGTAATTCTTCTTCCCCGCAAATCCTCAATATATCCTGAAGAACAAGAGGACCTTCTACCAATGGATCTCCTGCTTTCACACGATCTCCCCTGTGTACCCTTAGATGCTTACCGCGAGGAACAAGATGTTCTACTTCCATTCCTGATTCACCTTTAACAATTATCGTCCTTTTACCTCGCCGCTTCTCACCAAGTTCGACTATACCATCAATTTCACTCATTACAGCAGGATCCTTTGGCTTCCTCGCCTCAAAAATCTCTGATACTCTGGGCAGCCCACCAGTTATGTCCTCGGTTCTTGTAATTTCTCTGGGCGTTTTAGCCAGAAGCGTACCGGCAATAACCTTTGACCCCTCTTCGACCTCTATATGCGCCTTCTCTGGTATTGGATAAAGCCCCTGGATTTTCCCGGTACTGTCCTCAATAATTATTTGAGGATGAAGGTCTCCTTTATGTTCTACGATCACTTTTCTTTTAATACGTGTTACAGAATCATATTCCTTTCGCATAGTTTTATTTTCTATTATATCTTCAAAACGAACTTTACCAGCCATCTCAGCAAGTATTGGAGTCATGTGGGGATCCCATTTGATTATTGTCCGCCTCACTGCAACTTTTTCGTTATCTTTTACTAAAACCATGGCACCAAGTGGCACTGCATGTTTTTCGATTTGCCTGTCTTTATCATCAACGATGAGGATTTCTCCCTTGCTTCCCAGAGTAATATTTTCTCCTCGTGGATTTTCTACTACATTCAGATTACTATAGATGACTCTGCCGGCTCTCCTAACCCTAATTTCTGATTCTTCAATTGACCGTGTCGCAGTTCCACCGATATGAAATGTTTTCATGGTTAATTGAGTGCCAGGTTCTCCTATTGATTCGGCAGCAATGATTCCCACAGCAGTACCTTCTTCTACCAATTTACCTTTAGAACGATCCATGCCATAGCACTTAACACACAAACCTTGCGGCACCTCACATGTTAATGCAGAGCGTACACGAATTTTCTCATATCCCAGAGATTCAATCTTCTTTGCTTTCTCTTCTGTAATCAATTCGTTTTCCTTAACAATTTTCTCATCCTTAACCAAGTCCACAATATTATTCAAAGACACTCTGCCAGTTATAATTTTGTAAAGAGGCACCTCAACACGGTCTCCCCTATAAACGGCGCTCTTACTAATTCCATTAACTGTTCCACAATCATAACAGGTGACAATAACATTTTGTGCAACATCTGCAAGTTTCCTTGTTAAATAACCAGAATCAGCGGTTTTTAATGCTGTATCAGCTAACCCTTTTCGCGCACCATGGGTTGAGCTAAAATATTCCAATACGCTTAACCCTTCGCGAAAGTTTGCTTTAATTGGCGTCTCTATTATCTTGCCTGACGGTTTAGCCATTAAGCCTCTCATACCCGCAAGCTGTCTCAACTGCTGGGTACTGCCCCTGGCGCCTGATGCAGACATTAAATATACCGGGTTAAGGTATGGTTTCCCATCTCTTACATCATTCTTAAGTTCATCAAGCATCTCCTCCGCCACTATTTCCCCGGCATATGTCCAGGTATCTATTACCTGATTATACCTTTCGCCTTCCGTGATAATACCCTTATGGTATAATTTTTGTGTTTTTTCCACCTCTTTCAGAGTTTTCTCCAATATCTGAGCCTTCTTCTTTGGCATTTTTAAATCCATTATCGAAAGAGAAAGGCCGGCCTTTGTACACTCCTTAAAACCTATCTCCTTGATTTTGTCTAACAGGTCAATAGTGGCCTCTTTTCCCAAAATGTTGTAACAATCCTGGATAATGCTTTTTATTGCCTTATGGTCAAGAGGATAGTTATAAAAAGGTAGCCCAGGAGGCAAGGTTTCGTTAAATACAACACGACCTACGGTAGTAGTACACAACCCATCCCCGCTCTGTTCACCTTCACCATTCTTAACAGATTTGCCTGGAGCTAATCTGAGTTTAATCTGAGTATGAACATTAATTTTTTTCAATGCGTAAGCCAACAATACTTCATCATAATTACTGAAACTTCTCAGTTTTTTTTCTTCTTCTCCTATCATAGTCGTCAAAAAATAACAACCCAAAACAATATCCTGAGAAGGGGTAATTATAGGTTCGCCCGAAGCAGGAGAAAAAATATTATTAACCGATAACATTAGAGTTCTTGCTTCAATTTGAGCCTCGACAGAAAGAGGCAAATGAACTGCCATTTGGTCTCCATCAAAGTCTGCATTGAATCCGCGACACACTAATGGATGCAGCTTGATCGCATTACCTTCTACGAGAATCGGCTCAAACGCCTGAATCCCCATACGATGCAATGTAGGCGCCCTATTAAGCAAAACCAGATGCTTCCTTACGACATCATCAAGAATATCCCAAACTTCTTCATCTTGTCTCACCAACATTTTCTTTGCACTCTTTATTGTATCCGCCAACCCAATTTCCCTTAAGCGTCGAATTATAAATGGTTGAAATAATTCAAGCGCAATCTTTTTGGGTATCCCGCATTGACTTAATTTAAGTTCGGGGCCGACGACTATTACTGATCGCGCAGAATAATCAACCCTCTTACCAAGCAGATTTTCCCTGAATCTTCCCTGTTTTCCCTTGATCATATCAGTCAGAGATTTCAAGGGACGGCTATTGCTTCCCAGGATAGGACGTTTACCTCTGCCATTATCAAAAAGAGCGTCCACCGCCTGTTGCAACATTCTTTTCTCATTTCTAATTATTACTTCAGGCGCATTAAGGTCTATCAGTTTTTTAAGCCGATTATTTCGATTAATTATTCGTCTGTAAAGGTCGTTCAAGTCTGAGCTGGCAAAGTCTCCGCTTTCCAATAACACCAAAGGTCTCAAATCAGGAGGAATAACCGGAACAACGTCCAAAACCATCCATTCAGGCTCGTTTCCTGAATCTTTAAATGATTCAACAATTGCTAATCTCTTTATTATATCCTTGGTTCGCTGTTTAGATTTTGTTTCTTTAAGTTCTACCCTAAGATCTTTTGATATTTTCTCTAAATCCAGGTTTTGCAGTATTGTCCGTATAGCTTCGGCTCCCATACCAGCGCGGAAGCTACCTTCTCCATATTTTTGCTGGGCCTCTGCATACTCGTCTACTGTCAATAATTGATATTCCTTAAGCGCCGTATTTCCCGGATTTATCACAACATAGCCCTGGAAATATATAATCCTTTCCAAAACGTTGGTTTTCATACCTAAAAGCGTTCCTATTCTTGAAGGCATTGCCTTAAAAAACCAGATATGAACAACAGGCGCTGCCAAGCTAATATGTCCCATCCTTTTTCTTCTTACGCGGGAATGAGTTACTTTAACCCCGCATCTGTCACAGATAATCCCTTTATGCTTAATACCTTTATATTTTCCGCAAAAGCATTCCCAATTACGCTCCGGACCAAAAATTCGCTCACAAAACAGTCCGTCTTTCTCTGCACGATATGTACGATAATTTATTGTTTCTGGTTTTTTTATTTCACCATACGACTTGCTCCTGATACCATCTGATGATGATAAGGATATCCTCACGGAGCTGTATTCATTTATCTTTTCATATGTGCTAACTGTCATTAGCTAATCTCCATTTATTATTAAAAAAAGAGATAAATTTAAATCACTTTAACTTATTCACTTTTAAAGTAAAGCTCGCAACGATTGAAAGTATTTAGAGCACTTCTTTCTCAAGTGTCAAGGAAAGCCCAAGCCCCTCAACTTCTTTAGTCAGTACTTCGAATGATGCAGGTGTTCCGGCCTCCAGCGTATTCTTACCCTTAACCATAGATTCATAAATTCTGGTACGACCCTCTACATCATCACTTTTCACTGTGAGAAGTTCTTGTAAATTATAAGCTGCCCCATAAGCTTCCAATGCCCATACTTCCATTTCCCCAAACCTTTGCCCACCGAACCTTGCCTTTCCTCCAAGAGGCTGTTGCGTTATTAAGGAATACGGCCCGGTGGCTCTGGCATGTACCTTTTCATCAACTAAGTGATGCAGCTTCATCATATACATATACCCAACTGCCACCTTTTGGTTAAATGGTTCGCCTGTACAACCATCATACAACGTAGTCTTACCGTCCTCTGGAAGTCCTGCCTCCTTCAAGGTATCTCTTATTTCAGATTCTTTCGCCCCATCAAAAATAGGTGTAACAGCCTGGAAATTCAATTTTTTTGCAGCCCAGCCCAGGTGTGTTTCCAGGATTTGACCCACATTCATCCTGGAAGGAACTCCCAGTGGATTCAAAATCATCTCAACTGGTGTTCCATCTTCCAAACATGGCATATCTTCCACTGGCAGTATCCTGGCTATAACTCCCTTGTTACCATGCCTTCCTGCCATTTTATCTCCAACAGACAGCCTCCTTTTCGTTGCAATAGAGACCTTTGCCACTTCCAATACACCACTTGGTAATTCATCACCCCTTTTTAGTTGACTTATTTTTGTATTCTTCTCTTCTTTCAAAGATTCAATTTTTTCATTATATTCATCACAAACTTTCGATGCTTTTTCACTTTTCCTCTTATTACTACCAGAATCGAAGTTCCCAATATCAAATTGCTCCTGCAAATCAAGAATACGATTGATATCTGTCCCGTATGATACTTTCAAAGGCTGGTCTGTCTCCAAATTTACAAGAGCACCGTCAAAAACCTGTTCCAGCTCTTTTACCATTTTCACAAATTCTTTTGATATTGCTTTATCGAATTTATCTTCCTCTCCTTTTATTTCATTCGTAATTTTTTGCCTTTTTTCGTCTGACAGATTGGCCCTTCGGGAGAAAAGCTGTGTATTTATGACAATCCCTTCCATACCTGATGGCACTTCCAAAGAAACATTCTTAACGTCCTCTCCGGCTCTGCCAAAAATTGCATGTAAAAGTTTTTCTTCCGGAGACAGCTCACTTCTACTCTTTGGAGCA
>MHZA01000070.1 GCA_001828595.1 Planctomycetes bacterium RIFCSPLOWO2_12_FULL_40_19 | reverse complement strand
TAGCGTCCTCAAAATTGTAACCATCCCATGTCATAAAGGCCACCAATACATTTCTGCCCAAACTCAATTCACCATTACAAGTAGCAGCGCCATCAGCAATAATTTCATTCTTTCTTACCTTTTGCCCCTCTGTCACTATAGGTTTCTGATTTAAACAGGTTCCTTCATTTAAGCCAACATATTTCCTTAGATTGTATATATCACTATCGTTAATAACTATTTGTTCGCCATCTACTTTAGTAACAGTGCCGGCATTTTCAGAGCGAGCAACCATACTGGAATTTTGCGCAACCATTCTTTCCATACCTGTAGCAACAAGTGGTGGCTCGGTTATTAACAACGGCACGGCTTGCCTTTGCATGTTTGATCCCATTAATGCCCTGTTCGCATCACTGTGTTCAAGAAATGGGATTAGGCTTGCAGATACTCCTACCAACTGTTTTGGCGACACGTCCATGTAATCAACATCCTTTACATTTACAAGCTTGAAATCCCCACTAAAACGCGCAAGGACCTCATTGTTTAAACCTTTATCTCCAAAATACAACTGCGTATCAGCAGGTACAAGTGTTTTACCTTCTTCCTCATCGGCACGAAGGTAAACAATCTCACCTGTCAATTTGCCGTTTTTGACCTTCAAGTAAGGAGAAATTAGAAAACCATACTCATCCGTTACAGCATATATACTTAATGATGCAATCAAACCAATATTTGTACCCTCCGGAGTCTCAATAGGACATATTCGCCCATAGTGAGAGACGTGAACATCTCTCACCTCAAAACCGGCTCTTTTTCTATTAAGACCACCTGGCCCTAAAGCACTTAATCTCCGTTCATGTGTAAGCTGTGCTAATGGATTAGTCTGATCTAATACCTGAGAAAGCTCGCCACGACTAAAGAAATATTCTATTGCTGAAAAGATTGTTCTGGAGTTTATGAGAATTCTTGGCGTCAACTGCTCAAGCTCTTTAGTATTCATCCTTTCCTGGACTGTTCTTCTAAGCTTAAGGAATCCTTTACGCAATTCTTCTCCAAATAGCTCATCAATAGTTCGGAGGCGCCTATTGCCGAGATGATCTATGTCGTCAATACGTCCCTCATCTCTTCTAAGTGTTATGATATACTTGATAGAATTTATATAATCTTCCGGTTTCAAGGTCATTTCACTTTCAGATACTTCCTGCCCTAATTTCCTATTTAACCTAAATCGTCCCACAAGACCTAATTTATATCTTTTTGAATCAAAGAATTTATCATGAAACAATTGCTTTGCCTTATCCAACTGCTGAGGGTTACCCGGCCTAAATCTTGTATAAACCTTTAATAATGCATCTTCATGCGATTCTGTATAATCAGTTTCCAGAGTATTAAGTATCAGCGGATCATCCATACTCTTAATAACTTCAATCTTTTTAAGATTTGAGTTCGATATAACAGTAACCATATCCTCGGTTATTTGCCGTCCGGCTTCTAATATAATCTCACCGGTCTGAGGGTTAATTAACCGACCAACTAAATACCTATCCTTAAGTTTATTTATCGAAGCAGAATCTTTAATACAAACTGTTTCAGTTTCGTAAAAAAGCCTGATAATGTCTTCGTCTTTTGAATATTTCTCTGACATTGCTCTCAGGAAACACGTCGCAGGAAATTTACCACTTTGATCAACCCTAGTAGTTAAAATATCTTTTTTCCCAACTTCAACCTCAATCCAACTGCCGCGTTCCGGGATAATCCTGCAAGAATGCATTCTCTTCTCTGAATGCAGTTCTTCAACAAAATCCACTCCTGGTGAGCGATGAAGTTGAGTTACTATGACCCTCTCCGTTCCGTTAATTATGAATTCGCCGCCGCCAATCATAACAGGGATTTCTCCCAAATACACCACCTCCTCTACAGGCTCTTCCTTATTTAATCTTAACCAGACTCTGAGAGGTTTGCCATATATCAACTTCAATTTTCTACATTCATCCGGGCCATAACGTGGTTTTCCTATTTCGTATTTTATATACTCTAAGTTTACCGTTTCGTCGTAGTTTCTTATTGGAAAAGTCTCTTGCAGAATGGCTTCCAAACCTATATTTTTGCGCTTATTTGGAAGCACCTCTTCCTGCAGGAAAACAGCATAAGCCTTAGTCTGCGTCCTAATCAGGTCAGGCATCTCAACTACATCGGCGACTTTACCATAATTTCTTACGTCCATCTTTTCCATTCCTATATTTCTTTTATGTAGCGTTCAAAAAAGGTCTTTTTAATTTACCTCACACAAGTTCAACTACTGCACCAGCATCCTCTAATGCTTTTTTAACCTTCTCTGCTTCATCCTTTGCAACACCTTCTTTAACAGGTTTTGGCGCATTATCTACCAATGCCTTTGCCTCTTTTAAACCAAGAGAAGTTTCTGCACGAACAGCCTTAATAACCTGAATCTTGTTTGCGCCAACTTCCTTCAGAACAACATTAAAAGTAGATTTCTCTTCTTTAACCGCCGTTTCTCCACCGGCAGTCGCCATACCGCCCATCGGAACTGCCATTGTTGCTGAAGCAGAGACACCAAATCTTTCCTCAAATGCCGTTACCAACTGAGAAGCCTCAAGCAAGCTCATCCTTTCAACCAGTTCCAGTACCTGAGCAATTCTTTCAGTACGTTCAGTTTTCTCCAATTCTGTATCTGTTCCCATAATTTCCTCCTTTTACATTTCAAACTTTCTTTATATTAAACATCACTCTTTTTTTCTTTTATCGCATACAAAACTCGACAAAGGCTGCTTGCCGTGGCGTTGAATACATTTGTTATCCGAACCAAAGGTGCTTGTATCGCAAATAATATTTGTGTCAAAACCACTTCTCTGGAAGGAATTGATGCCAGGGTGCTAATATTGTCAAACGACATCAACTCTCCATCAACCCATCCACCTATAATCTTAAATTCTGATATCTCTTTAGAACATTTCTTTAGCGTTTTGGCTAACACTACGGGATCATCGTCGCTTGATGCAATAACCGACTGGGCATCAATCATTTGCCCAAGCCCTGAAATCCCTATTTCCTTAAATGCTATGGAGGCAAGAGAATTCTTTACCACCTTTACCTTAATATCTTTCTCGCTCAGATCGCTTCTCAACACGTTAGACTGGTGAGCGTTTATTCCCTTAAAATTTGCTACAATAAGATTTCTTTTATCCTTATAGTCAGCTATAAGTTCATCTACAATTAATTTCTTTAACGCTTTAGACATTTTTTTTAGAATTTACTAAAATATTTTAACTATGCAGCCAGCGCAACTCTTACACTGGGACTCATAGAAGATGAAATAAATATTTTTTGAACAAAGGTTCCCTTTGCTGCGGGTGGCTTATTTCTAATAATATGCTTTATAAATGATTTAATATTCTCTACCAGGTCTTCATCAGAAAAGGATGTTTTCCCTACAGGCACGTGAACATTACCACCAGAATCAGTTCTATATTCTATCTTACCTTCCTTAAATTCCTTAACCGCATTCTGAATGTCATTCGTTACCGTACCTGATTTTGGAGATGGCATCTTACCCTGTGGACCCAAAACCCTGCCTAATTTACCCACCTTACCCATCATGTCTGGTGTTGAAATCGCCACATCAAAATCTAACCAGCCTTCCTCGACTTTTTTCAGCAAATCATCACCGCCAGCCTCTACGGCGCCAGCCTCCTGTGCCAACTTTATCTTATCTCCGCTGGCAAATACTACTACCCTGACCTCTTTTCCAATCCCTTTCGGCAGAGAGAATGTTCCACGGACTATCTGATCTGAATGCTTGGGGTCAACGCTCAATTTCATAACCATGTCAACAGTTTCGTCGAACTTAGTTTTTTTAAAGGTTTTTAAAACTGAAACCGCTTCTTTCAGTTCATATTCCTTCGATTTCTCGACCGTTTTATTTGATTCGGCGTAACGTTTACTTCTAAACTTCATTATTAATTTCCTTTACACATATACAAAAGATTTCTAGCCCTCTACTGTTATACCCATAGACCGCGCAGTGCCTTCGATAATCTTCCCGGCCATATCAAGATTCTTTACATTAAGGTCCGGCAGCTTTACTTTTGCGATCTCTTCAATCTGCGACCTTGTTACTTTGCCTATCTTGTCCCTGTTCGGCGCTGAAGACCCCTTTGCTATTCCTGCAGCCTTCTTAAGCAATACAGCAGCTGGAGGCGACTTTATAATAAAAGTAAATGACTTATCATTATAAACTGAGATTTCTACAGGTGTTATCGTTCCCTGGGCATCTTTAGTCCTCTCGTTAAATTGAGTAACAAATTGACCTATATTCACCCCATGTTGTCCTAAAGCAGGGCCTACGGGAGGAGCTGGAGTAGCTTTCCCTCCAGGAATTTGCAATTTTATTTTAGTAACAGCTTCTTTTGCCATTAAACTTCCTACGCCAAATAATGTATATTATATTGCCTCAACTTGCCAATATTCCAACTCTACAGGTGTCGGCCTACCAAAAATCGTAAGCATTAATTTTAAACATCCGCTGGTTGGCAAAACCTCTTCCACTTCTCCATCAAAGTTCTCAAAAGGTCCTTCTTTAACCCTTACCCTATCTCCCCTACGAAATTCTATCTTTGCTTTCGGCTTTTCTTCCCCTCGCTCTACCCTTTCTAAGAGCTTCTCAACCTCACTATCTTTCATTGGTATTGGCTTACGGTCTCCACCAATAATGTCACCTGCTCCCGGCGCCTCACGGATCATATACCACACTTCTTCCGGAATCTCACCCTTCTCATCAACCTCTATTTCCGCCATTATGTAACCCGGATATATCTTCCTTTCGGCCACTCTTTTCTTGCCGCCTTTGATTTCAGATACCTTTTCACTAAGCACCAAAATCTTTGGGATAAGGTTCTCAATCCCTTGGATTTTAATACGTTTCTCCAAATCACTTTTGACTTTATCCTCTTTGTTACTTTGCACACGAAGTACAAACCACTTTTTCCCCATAACACAAAACAATAATTCTTATCTAAAAACTAGAAACACGATACATCTTTTATATTAGCTACCGGCAATTACTCTTTCGTTGAAATTTACCTAGTAGAAAAATGGCGGGGGTATCACCCGGTCATTTCTGTATTAGTGGTGTTAGAATAGACGTGGACTCAAACCTTGAGGCGTTCAACGCTATTATCACTCAACCCTGAACACTAAAAACTTTATTACAATATATCTATAGCTTTCATAAAAGTCGACACTACCCAGTCAACACAAAAAACATACAGCCCCAAAACTATCAAACATACGATAACAACAATTGTTGATCCGACTAATTCGCTCCTTGTCGGCCATGAAACCTTTTGAAGCTCTGCCTGCGTTTCTATGAAGAATTCAACAGCTTTTTTGGACTTATTATCTAGCCCCTTAACCCCTATCTCAAACCCAGTTGTAAAAATACATATAAAGATGCCGCACAAAACAAAAAGAACACATGAACCCACAACCCCCCAAGTCAAACGTATATCCAGCAAAGGCACCCTGGCACCGGCATAGAATTCCGGAAGGTTTATCAACGCCCCATATAAAGAGTATGCGGCAAATATTGCAGCAAGACCAAAGAGACCTGCTACCGCACTCCTCGCATGTACACCCATTCCTTTCCTATAAATTTGAAAAGTCATATTTGCTACTCTATAATATATTTTTCTGGCAGGTCTGGAGGGATTCGAACCCCCAACACCCGGATTTGGAATCCAGTGCTCTAGCCAATTAGAGCTACAGACCTTTCTTTCTATTTTTTTTGCTCTTTATGTAATGTATGCAATCTACAAAACTTACAGAACTTCTTCATTTCCAGGCGCTCTGTCTGTTTTACCTTCTTACTTGTTCTATAATTCCTACTACTACATTCTGTACATGCTAAAGTTATATAGTTAGCCATTACGCTTAATTTTACACTTATTCAATAATTTTAGTAACGACACCGGCTCCCACCGTCTTTCCACCCTCTCTTATCG
>MHZA01000069.1 GCA_001828595.1 Planctomycetes bacterium RIFCSPLOWO2_12_FULL_40_19 | reverse complement strand
GCATTACGTTTGCGAACGGTGGCTCGGCGGAACATTAACAAACTTTGAAACAATTCGTAAGCGATTGAAAAGACTGGAAGAACTGGAAGAACTTGAAAATAATGGTTCAATTCATAATTATAGCAAGAAGATGATTTCTTCACTTACGCGCGAGAGGAAAAAAATTACAAAAAACCTCGAAGGCATAAAGAATATGAATAAACTGCCTTCTGTTTTAGTTGTAGTAGACCCAAAGAAAGAACACATAGCAATGAAAGAAGCCATTAAAATGGGGATACCGACAATATGTCTGGCAGACTCAGATTGTGATCCAGACCTTATAGACATTTGTGTGCCCGGAAATGATGATGCTATCAGGGCAATAAGACTCTTCTTAAGTAAAGCGGCAGATGCCGTATTAGAGGGACAACCTTCAGTAAAGATAAAAGAAGACAACAAAGTCTTGCAAGAACAAGAAAGTGTGTAAATGTTTTATCTTATCCTCGCGAAATAACATCTTGTAACAGTTGATATCCCTCCTCAGGCAGGATCTTTATTATCAATAAAATCTAAGAGAAATATATATGGAGTTACTATACAATGGCAATTGACACATCAAACGTAAAGAAATTAAGAGAACAGACAGGTGCGGGTGTACTGGATTGCAAAAACGCACTCGAAAAATCAGATGGCGATTTTGAAAAAGCAGCAGAATCTTTAAGAAAAAAGGGTCTGGCCAAGGCAGCGAAAAAAGACTCGCGAGGCACCCCGGAGGGAAGAGTGGGTTCATACATTCATACAAACGGCAAAATAGGTGTTTTGATAGAGGTAAATTGTGAAACTGATTTTGTGGCCAGGAATGACGTATTCGCTGACCTGGTAAAAGATATCTGTATGCAAGTGGCAGCGACTGATCCAATGTCTACAAGCAGAGAAACTATTTCTCAGGAAACCATAGAAAAAGAGAAAAAGTCCTATAGTGAAGAATTTAAAGATAAGCCCGACAAGGTAAGGGACAAAATCATTGAAGGGAAGATGGAAAACTTTTATAAAGAAAACTGCCTTTTGGATCAGCCTTTCATAAAAGACAACGATCAGACAGTAGGCGATTTATTAAAAAACGCAATTGCAAAACTGGGTGAAAACATCAAGATTAACCGTTTTGCAAGATTCGCTATTGGAGAATAGTACTATTGCAATCAAAAAACATAAACGAGTTCTTTTAAAAATTAGCGGCGAGGGATTCTGCTCAGAGAAATCATCAGTTATAGATAATTCAAGGTGCAACCTTATGGCAAGAGAAATCAGCAGTGCAAGAAAAGCTGGGGTTGAGATTGCCATAATCGTGGGTGGCGGCAATATAATAAGAGGAGCGGAATTAAGTAAATCAGGCGTAGATCGTGCCAGGGCTGATCAATTAGGCATGATTGCTACAAACATCAATGCAATCATCCTTCAGGATTCACTTAAAAAACTGAAAATACCAACAAGTGTTTTAAGTGCAATACAAATACAGAACATCGTAGAACCCTATACAATACAAAAATGCCTGAGCTTTCTGGAAAATGGTTATATTGTTATTATTGCAGGCGGGACAGGAAATCCTTATTTTACAACTGATACCGCCGCTGCACTAAGGGCTATAGAAATAGGCGCTGATGTCTTTCTCAAAGGAACAAAGGTTGATGGCGTGTATTCTGACGATCCGCTAACCAATCCGGGAGCAAAGAAGTACATTAAATTAGAATATATGGACGTACTGACAAAAAATCTCGGTGTGATGGATTCAACTGCAATATCTCTTAGCATGGAAAATAAACTCCCAATTATTGTGTTCAATCTCATGAAGAAAGGCAATATAAAGAAAGCTATAGTAGGTAATAAAATCGGCACAAACATAGGAAACTGCAAATGACATCAACAGAAATACAGACTGAAACAAAGAAGAAGATGGAAAAAACTCTTGAAATATTGAAAGAAGAATTTAAGAGTATAAGAACGGGCAGGGCTACGCCTGGCCTTGTTGAGAATATTAAGGTCAGTTGTTATGGTACTCTGACGCCAATAAAGCAACTTGCAAACATAGCAGCTCCGGAGTCTCAATTAATCATCATAAGCCCTTACGACCCTTCCATTCTTAAGGACATAGAAAAAGCCATTCAACAATCAGAACTGGGATTAATAACAAATAGTGATGGAAAGGTCATTCGCATTCCCATACCACCATTGAGTGGCGATAGAAGAGAAAAAATAGTTGCACAAATAAGAGAAATGACAGAAGAGACTAAGATATCTATCAGGAACATAAGACGCGAAGCAAATAAACATATTGATAAAGAAGAAAAAGATTCCATATTAACTGAGGATGAGGCAAAAAAAGTAAAAGATCAAATACAGAAATTTACACACGAGAACGAAGCAAAATTAAATGAACTTCTACGCCAGAAATCAGAAGAGCTTTTAAAAATATAAATCAAATGGGGGCATAGCTCAGCTGGTAGAGCACCGCCCTTTTAAGGCGATTGTCGAAGGTTCGAGTCCTTCTGCCCTCACTTAGTATAGTGATAGTAAATTCCGGCCCCATCGTCTAGCCTGGTCTAGGACACCGGGTTTTCATCCCGGCAACAGGGGTTCAAATCCCCTTGGGGTCAAGTATTGAAAAGGCTTGTACTTACAACTTAAGTACAAGCCTTTTTTGCTTTCAGGACAATTGACAAACAGGAAGAAATAAGGTATGACAGAAAAAAATGAGAACTTACAATGAGACATTAAAACGGACACAACCAACTTTACTATGACGGATGCCCGAAAATCAGGTTTTCGAAAACATTATGACAGACAAAAAACAGAGGAAAAGAAATATATGTATTACTTGCTATAATCAGCATGGTTGTTTGACGGAAGATCCCTTGTGCCTGCTTATGAAACGTGAAGAAGCAGAAAGGTCTCTTTCCGGAAAAATACTTATGGGGAAAAGAGGCTTGCTCATGGATTGTCAATCATGCTCTCATTTCAGATTATGCTGGAACGAAGATGCTTACAAGAGAGCTATTAATAATGTTCGGAAACCAAAATGTAACTAAATGGAGAGTAAATAATGAGAAGAAATCTTGTCACAGGTACGTTAGTCGCAATCTTGATGTTATGCTGCTTTATAGCAAAAGCCACAGATTGGGAAACAGATTTTAAGAAAGCGTCATCAACCGCCAGGACTTCCGGCAAATACATACTGCTTGATTTCAGTGGATCAGACTGGTGCGGATGGTGCATAAAACTGGAAAAGGAAGTATTCTCACAAGATGCCTTCAAGGATTTTGCGAAGGAGAAACTTGTATGTGTGTTAGTGGATTTTCCCCGGAGTATAGAGCAGACCAGGGAGCAGAAACAGCAAAACTGGAATTTGGCAACGAAATACGGAATTAAAGGCTACCCAACTATTATTATTCTCAGTCCTGATGGGGAACCAGTTGGCGAGACAGGATACCTGCAAGGCGGGCCCGGGAAATATGCACAACACCTGAATGAAATCATCGAAAGGCATAAGGCAAAACGATAAGAGAAATATTTATAAGAATCCATTAATAATATTGCCATCCGGTTAAGATACGGGCTGTTCTTCAGATTCTATAATATTATGTTCCTCCTCTTCTTTTTTCTTATATGCTCTGTATGTAAAATAGATGTATCCAATAGTTATGGTACTGATTACGGATGCAATTATTTTAAGTTTAATTTCTACATCATATATAGGGGCAAATGCCTCTGCTTCATCAATCTCAACCAGGAGAGCCCAGTTAATAAAATTGAGATTAAGGGGAGTATATGCGCTTAACACGGAAACACCTCTATAATCTTTAATAATCTTTGTTCCAACATATCCATCAAACGCCTCTCTGGTTGCCTCAGTATCCACCTCTTGTTTTAGTATAGTAGGTTTTGTAGAAAACCTTGAATTCGATCTCATAAGACCGTCTTCACCAACTAAGTACTCTTCGCCGGTTTTGCCCATGCCAGCCCTTTGTGTCAATATGGTGTCCAGATGAGCGAACGGGAGTTCTATCACTATTACGCCCATTAAACTTTCAGATTCGAAGACGGGAGCTGCAAAGTAAGTCGTATAATCATTTACCTTGTCGTTCCAGCTATAGTCCCCGAAACTTACATCTTTCAAAGCTTGTTTAAACATAAGGGCAATTCTGTGCTCTTTAAATTTTCCCACAAACAAATCTGTCCCGCTAAAGTCCTCACTCAGCGCTGAATATATTACAGATCCATCCTTATCAATAAAGAATATGTTTGAGTAGCCATAGTCAGCTATGTAATATTCCATTAATGGCTGATAGATACTCTTTATTTCCAGAAATTGGGGATTATCAAGGCCATAAGCATTAAAAGCGCCGGATAATCTGGTAAAACCCTTGGCAATTACCGGATTTCTCGAGAGAACATCGATATCACCATATCTATTGTTAAAATAATTCCAAATCTCGTGCTTCAGAAGGTCCCTGGCAGTAATCAGATGATTGAATATCTCTTTTTTTATCGCCGACTTAAAAGACCTGTAACTTAAGAACGGTACAATCAGAAAAAAAGTTAAGAGTGCGATCACAATTGCTAGTGTTGTTTTCTTTGCCATAAAACCTGTAAAATTTAATTAATTATAAAGATAATGTTTCCTTCCGGATGGTGCTGACTGATTTTGGCTACCACGATCGGCGCCCGATTCGTTGATCGATAGGTATGTGGATGAATATGGATACTGACAAGAAAACAAATAGTATATATTTTTAACAGAATGTCAAGGTTTTGTTTACAATCTTTTTATTACGCACCCTTGATTTTCTGCACGATTCATGATATTTTCGTTACCTGTATGTACATCTGGAACTGGAAGATTTGAAAACCGTATATTGTCAACATGTATATAAGTAATTCTATAATAAAATGGAAAGGAGACGCCTTAAATGAATAAAGCAGGATTTAATAAAATATTACTACTCTTCATTGCACTGTGCCCCGGCCTCTTTATGGGAACACGGAGCGCCGTTGCCGACTCTGTCAGGGCTGACGTTAACGCAACTTATGTGCCCGGATTCATCAGATACTGTTTTCAGATAACCAATGACGACCAGAACGAACCCGATCCAGAGTATCACACCGAACACGTTGCATCAGTAACTATAAAATTTATCTCTAAGGATGCAACAGCGGCAGACCATAGATTCAGGAACAATGTTACCGGGCCAAAACTCTGGGACTCCAAAGTTACTATACATGACAAAGACCAACAGGTTGTCTGGACGTATGGCGGATACTTTGGCGCAGGCAGTAAAACTAAATTTACAGTTGACAAGCCGGACGAAACAATCCAGCCGGGCAATCGTTCCAGTATCTTCAGTTTTATAGTTAATGGAGAAATCACTGTAACAGAGATTGAAACCGGCTATCAGGAATCACCGGGTTTTTTTAGAAGCCATTGCAAAATATCTAATCCATTCGGAGAAGGGTTATTAACCAATGACAATGATAAGGATTTCCTGAGAGACAAGGACGGCGATGGTATTGCAGACATTTTTGACGACAATCCGGACAGTACTGAATGACACAGAATTCCTGACATTATCAGGAACGAAAACAGAAGCATAAGATAAGAAATTATTGGTTTTATCCACATATATGAAAAACCCTCCTGTCCCCGTCCGCCAGCCCGACCCGTCCCCGCCAGAACGGATTTGTCGGGCTGGCGAACGGATTCATCCGGGCGGGCAATCATTCTGGCGGGTACTGGCACGGGTGGACGACGCGACTTTTGGCGGGGTTCCATAACTATTCATCTGCCTTGTTATTCTATGTTTGCGCCGACAACAGCGGCCATCTGCATCATGTTGATCGTCTGGCCTTCTTTCAGCTTTGTAAGGTCAGTGACCTTGCCTGATTTGCTTTTGGATTTTGTGTTTTTGAAGATCGGGAGCAATTTAGCATCAGCCACAATGAACTTGCCTGCGTTCTCAGGCTTTCCATTTTCAGTCTTTGTCTGAAGTTTATTCGCTTTAATATAG
>MHZA01000068.1 GCA_001828595.1 Planctomycetes bacterium RIFCSPLOWO2_12_FULL_40_19 | reverse complement strand
CAAAAGGTGGAAAGGTTGGACTGTTTGGCGGCGCCGGCGTTGGGAAAACGGTTCTTATTATGGAGTTAATTAAGAGTATTGCCAGCGAGCATGGCGGGTTTTCAGTATTTACCGGTGTGGGCGAGAGGACAAGGGAAGGAAATGACCTCTGGCTTGAAATGAAGGAATCCGGCGTGCTGGATAAAACCGTTCTTGTCTTTGGACAGATGAATGAACCGCCGGGCGCAAGATTGAGGGTTGCCTTGTCAGGTCTTACCATGGCAGAGTATTTCAGGGATTCTCAGGGACAGGATGTATTGCTGTTTATTGACAATATCTTTCGTTTTGTGCAGGCAGGTTCAGAAGTATCTGCTTTGTTGGGGCGAATGCCTTCTGCAGTTGGTTATCAGCCGACATTAGCCAATGAAATGGGAGACCTTCAGGAGAGGATTACATCTACTAAGAAAGGTTCTATAACTTCGATGCAGGCTATTTATGTGCCTGCGGATGACTTTACCGACCCTGCGCCTGTCGCCACTTTCCCGCATCTGGATTCTACCATCTGGCTCTCAAGGCAGATTGCTGAGATGGGTATCTATCCAGCAGTTGACCCTTTACAGTCAACCTCTCGTATTCTTGACCCCCATATAGTAGGGCAGGAACACTACGATGCTGCCAGGGAAGTGCAGAGAATTTTGCAGCGCTATAATGATTTGCAGGACTTTATTGCCATATTGGGTATGGAAGAGTTGTCAGAAGAAGACAAACTTACTGTCGCCAGAGCTAGAAGGATACAGAGATTCCTGTCGCAGCCATTCTTTGTAGCAGAACAGTTTACCGGTATAAAAGGAAAATATGTTAAGACTGAAGATACCGTAAAAGGAATTAAGGAAGTGATTGATGGTAAACACGACCAACTTCCCGAACAGGCTTTTTATATGGTAGGCGGTATAGAGGAAGTTGTAGAAAAGGCTAAACAGATGAAAAGCAAGTAGTAAATTTAATATCCTTCGGACAGATTTCATTTGCAAACCGTAGCGGAATGGCTTCCTGCCCCCGCCAGAACAGCTTTCAGGCTGTTTGTCGGGCTGGCGAACTGACTGGTCAGGCGGGCCTGCCCGAATAGGTACAGGCGGGCCTGCCCGAATAGGTACCCGTCCGAACGGCGCAGACGGGCGGGCAGGCGGGTAGCCTTCCATTGTAATTAAGTAAATTGCAGACTCCATGCGTTGAAAACGCTAAAAAACCTTAAACATTCTATTAAAGGGTTAATGTGGTTCTATGATTGAAAGATCTTTTAGTTTAAATGTAATCACTCCGGAAAAGGTAGTCTATAGTAATGAAGTAGCCTCTGTAACTGCCCATGGAAGCGATGGGTATTTAGGTGTCTTAGCCCAGCATGCCCCCCTTATCACCACCCTTGAACCAGGCCTGTTGAGTATTACCGAGCCTGATGAGAAAAAAGTTACATTTTCTGTGAACAAAGGTATTATGGAGGTGAGAAAAAATAAAGTAGTAGTTCTGGCTGATGCTGTTGAGAAGTCATAAACACTTGAACTAAGCCGTAGCGGAAAACTTTTTACCCGACGGGTTGTTTGGCGGTAGGTTTCCTTTGCGCTCTTTATTTCGACAAGCTCAGTATTTAACTAAATGGAGCCTGTCTAACCATGCGGTGAACTATTTTTCCCAACTTGTTCGGGTTGAGGGGATATGGTTCACTATTAGAATCTAAAATCCCTTTTCTGAAAGTAATAATAAATTTTCTCTGGCCTTCATGTTTGACTCTCTGTTTATCAATCCTGCTTATAGCTAGTGCATTACAACTATCGGACAATATCAAGATTAAAGACCCTGTTCTTTCTATTTTCGTTTATGGCTATTGATAGGAAATAAATCGTCAAGGTGTTTTCAGTTAAATAAGGTAATAATATTTGTCTTTCGATAAAAACAAAAATGAAGTATATAGTATTTTGGGGTTAGTTGGAAGTTTTGGTTTAACAATGGCAGGCGCTATAGCTGGGGGATATTTATTAGGTAGTTATTTAGATAAAAAACTTAATACCGCTCCATGGCTCATGTTGTTTTTCATTATGTTAGGAATTGCTGGAAGTTTTATAGAATTTTTTAAGCTGATAAAGAAGTTGTCCAGAGACCAATAAAAAGCAAGGAGCAAATAAAAATGGTCGCCGAAGGCCTAATTTATGGATACAATATCAATAAACAATAAAAAGCCTTCGTTCTTGTTTGACGAAAGGTTTCCGGATCGGGTGACCAAGACGTCGGTTCTGTTGTCGCTGTTTATAATAGCCTGTTCACTATCGTATATGTCCTTTGTGTTAACGACAAGCATTGCCATAGGATGTTTTATTAGCATTGCTTTATTCAAGACTACCTGGTGGACGATTCAATATGCGGTGCGGCATAATAGGGAGAAAATCAAGGGGGTTTTCCTCTTGATAAGTTTCTTGAAGTACTTTATCATAGGAACAATGCTACTTTCGGCCTGCTTGTTATTAGAGATTAATGCTGTCGCTATGTCACTTGGTTTAAGTATCGTATTGGCAGTAATTGTTATGAAGGTTGGAAGCAGATCGTTTGTAAATCTAAAATTTTAATTCAGTTTCTATTTGGTTCTGGTTTATACAGGTTAAAAATAAGAAAGGGGTGTAAGTTCTGTGTCAGCAAGTGGTGGAAGTGAAAGCACAACTCAATTACCAACGTTTATAGATTTTGTGCCTATCGAACATTATACCCAACCTTTAGGCTTGACGAAGCACGAGTTAGTGCCCCTGATAATGTCTGCCGTGATCATTGTATTTCTGGGCATATTTTCTATTGTTGCCACAAAAAGGTTGCAGAAAATGCCTGGCAGGCTTCAGGCGTTGCTTGAGCTTATAGTGGAAGGGCTTGAAAATTTTACCAGATCACAGATGGGGCGTGTTGCAGAACGATTTGTTCCATTTATAGGGACGCTCTTTATATATATTTTTACCATGAATATGATGGGGCAGATACCCCTCTTTCATTCACCCACGAGTAATTTAAATACAACGATTGCCCTGGCGTTAATCGTTTTCTTTGTTACTCAATATCAGGGTATAAAAAATAATGGTATCTTTGGTTATCTCAGGCACATGGCTGGTAAGCCGGTCTGGCTTGCCCCGCTTACCTTCCCTTTGCATATAATGCAGGAGGTGCTTACGCGTCCGTTGTCGCTGTCCATGCGTCTCTTTGGTAATATTATGGGAGAAGATACGATCATTGCCATATTTATTGGGTCATCCCCGTTTTTGTTTGGGCTTATTCCTATTCCGATACAACTGCCCATGGTCTTTCTTGCCTTGCTTGGAAGCACCATTCAGGCCATGATCTTTTCTCTGCTGGCAAGCTTTTATATCGCAGGCGCCATAGGGGTGTATGAGGAAGAAGAGGAGCATCATATCAAAATAAATGAAAAATTGCTTTGATAAGATGGGTTTTAATATTTATTAAAAATGTAACTACACCGTTTTTTTAATTTTGAAAGGAGGATGTAATCGTGATTTATTTTGGTTTATTAGCACTGGCAGTGTCAATATTGGCTTTTGCGGCTTTGGGTTGCGGTATCGGGCAGGGTAGGGTGGCTGGCGGCGCAGTTGAAGCAATGGCCAGACAGCCGGCAATGGCAGGAAAGATACAGCTTGCCATGCTTATTGGTCTGGCATTTATCGAATCACTGACGATTTATTC
Source organism: Planctomycetes bacterium RIFCSPLOWO2_12_FULL_40_19 (assembly GCA_001828595.1). Classification (GTDB taxonomy): domain Bacteria; phylum Planctomycetota; class Brocadiia; order Brocadiales; family Scalinduaceae; genus Scalindua. The sequence continues at coordinate 2,309 of MHZA01000068.1, read as the reverse complement.
ATTGATGATATCTTTTATTTTGATGAGCAAACTTCCGCTAACAAAAGACGTGCTTGAACTATTTAAGCATGCTCCAAAACAGGAGATTATCTCTTCGGTGGGTGAGGTTGTGCGTCCTCTTGAGAAAAATTAGAAGATAATAGTTATTTAAATGTATAGGAATTTTCATTCTAATTAAACGGGTTTTAGGGTGGTTACCCTTGATGCGAGTTTGCGCAAGTGATAGATTATGTTACATGGCAAGACCATTAAGGATAGAATTTGATGGAGTATAATAGCAAGATTAAAGACCTTACCCCATCAAGACCGGTGGAGAAAAAACCTTTTTGAGAAGGAGGAAAGGTAATGGCTGACAATGGAGGTCTTAGTACACTTGAACGGAATTCGTTAATTGTCACGGTTGTGATGGTGGTTCTTCTGTCGGTATTAGCCTGGGCCAGCGCTCATTACAACTGGCTGCTCTGGCTGGCGGCGTCGGTGGGCGCGCTGGGAGGGCTGGTGCACGAGATTGCCCAAAGCGGAGGCAAGATCGTGTTTTTCCAGAAACACGACGATGGAATGTATCTGGGGTCGGTGGCTGGCATGATCTTAGGCGCAGTGGCCGGGCTTCTTGTGGTCCGGGGTCATCTCACCGGCTCTGTGGTCAATGTCAGCGATATTCAGCTCAGCTATGAAATCTTCTTCGCCGGACTGGCGCTCAAGGGAGTCGCAGAAGCAGCGGGCGGCAACATAGCGTCGAAGGAACCGCCGCCCAAATAACCGTAAGATTCATAGCCGCTTATTGTTCGGTCGGGGGCATAACATGGCTGCCCTTTGGTGTATTGAAAAAAATAAAGGGTCACCCATTAGAAGGTTTTTTTACTAGTAATCCCTCCTGCCTGTGCGTAACCGCCTGTCTGCCGTGCTCGCGGCACAGGCAGGCACGCAGACAGGTCGCCCCCTGGCAAGAAAGTTCATGTATTTACGTCCATGTAAAAATAAACCAGGATAACATTTATTTCATATCTTATTTACTGATCAGCTTAATACCATTATTCTCAATAGTAATAAGCCTTTTCCTGTAAATGGCGCCTATCGCTTTTTTGTACGTCTTCTTACTTACGCCGAACAGTTTATAAATAATTTCCGGAGAGCTTTTATCTGTTACTGGCAAAAACCCGCCTTTCTTTTTTAAGACATTAAGAATTGTCTCTGTTACGTCACCGACTTTTTCATAGCCGGGTTTCTGCAGGCAAAGATCTATTTTGTTATCGTCCCTTACTTTTTTTATGTATCCTTTTGTTTTCTGTCCTCTCTTTAATGACTGAAACACTTCGTTAGAATAGAGCACTCCCCAATGCGTGCCATTTATAATTGCTTTGTATCCTATATCGGTCTGATTGCATATCAGCAATTTTACTTCCTGGCCTGCATGAAAGTTGCCCGGGTCGTTGTCGAGATACTTGTCCAGCCTCGTGGTGGCTACGATGCGATTACTTTGTTTGTCGACATAGACTCGGACTATATACGATTTACCTTTTTCCATAAGAGGACGTTGTTCACTGAAAGGCACCAGCAGATCTTTGGGTAAACCCCAGTCGAGGAATGCTCCGGCAGAATTAACCGCGACAACCTTCAGCAACGCAAAGTCACCTGCCATGGCATAGGGCCCTTCAGTAGTGGCAATAAGACGATCTTCGGAATCGAGATAGATAAAAACCCTGATTTTATCATCAACTTTGCAATTTGCGGGAACATACCTGCGCGGCAGCAGGATTTCGCCATGCTCTCCTCCGTCAAGATAAACTCCGAAATCAACTTCTTTTACTACCCTTAAATTATTTAATACTCCAATCTCTGCCATGAATAAATTAATAAAAATCAGTCGTCAAATCCCGCCACTTGACACAATCCTCTCCTCCAGTTTTTCCTCTGCTTCTGATTTCCTTAAATATAAAGGAACTAATGAATTAATTTCGCAACGCTCGCCCTGTTCATATCTTTCCAGACCCAGCCTGGCAACATTAACCGCATCGGCAATTCCCGTCTTTTCATTGTCTATTATTGTGACCTTCTTTTGCGCAAAGATCTCTTTGTAGGGAGCTACGCCATCGCCAAAGATTAATGTAGACTCAGGCAAAATATCAATGAGTCTGTCCGGTGAAATGATTAGAAAATCCGTAACCCTTTTATCTTTGCTGTTATTTCTGTCATAAACAGATGCATAGACCCTCTTCCTCTTCGCATCTATAACAGGACAAAGGTGTTTAACATCATCTTTTATGTTTGCTACCAGGACGTCCAGGGTTGGGACATCAATAACGGGTTTT
>MHZA01000067.1 GCA_001828595.1 Planctomycetes bacterium RIFCSPLOWO2_12_FULL_40_19 | reverse complement strand
AGAAGGTTCTACAGGGATAAGATTTAATCCTGTAATATATACGCCTGATGAAGAAACTGATGTAATGTATCCGATTCACATGGTTACGGGCAATCTAATGCAGCATTCAGGGGCGCTTTCTGTGATGTCTAAAAGTCTAAGTTCTGTATTTGCAGATGCCTTTTTGCAGATAAACAAAACAGATGCAGAAAAATATAATATCAAAGACGACAGTTATATTAAATTAACTTCAAAAAGAGGCTCGGTGTTTGTAAAGGCAAAAATTTCAGATGAAGTACCGGAGGGCACAGTCTTTGTGCCCATACATTTTCCCCATGCAAGGATAAACAGCCTTACCCGCCTCTCTCAAAACGGTGATTCACCAATCACCGCGGTAAGAATTGAGGCAGCGAAGTAAAGAATAGTTCCTTCTGAACCGAAAGAAGTTGAGCATGAAATTGGCACCGTTACAGCGACAATAAAGCTCTCAAAAGGAACGGCATCGGTAGCTTTACCAGAAAACGGGATTACAAAAAAAGATTTTGACAGGTTGAAAAAACTAATAGAAGCGTATACCACAGAAGACGAAATAAAAAGTTAAAGAGAGCATGCATGAAAAAGAAAAATGGAAATAATTTTTTTGACGTCGATGTTTCCTCATTGTCTAATCAAAACTTAGTTAATACCATTAAACAACTTGATGATAGCGCCTATATTACAGTCAGAAAAAAAGCCCAAAAAGAGCTTGTTAACAGACTTAAAGAAAAGGGTTTTAGTAATAAAAGAATTGCCATGATACTCACAAACAATGTTTACGGCGTAAGAAAGAGAATGGCAATTGCTAAAGAGTGGTCGGAAGCTTTGGAAATTTCTATTGAAGAATTTTTAAGGCTTATCGGCAAATAGCAGTCTTGCAGACTGATTTACGGACTTTTGGGGTAACTTCTTTACCCTCCACCTCTGCTTCTATTAAAGCCTTAAATAGTTTTTCGGCTGGTTCTACAATGATTTCCCTATGATATAGAGATTTATGGATTTTTTTATTGGAAATCGGCACTATTTTCTTTCTCATATTTATAAAATACCACACTTAAATAGTTTATGTAAACAATCAATCTTTTCCTGATCATTTATGCAATTTTTTTACTTTGTTTTTAAACCTTCAATACTCCCTTCACAATCCCATCAATCTCTTTAATTATCCAAATAATTCTCCCTGCAATTTTTGCAGGATTTTGTTTTGTAGTTTCTGGCTGGTGATAGAAGAGACGTAGTCAGAGATTATCTCATCTATTTTTTCTTTGAGGGCTTTGAGTTCTGGAAGGATTTTTGAAAGATAATTTTCGTCCTTTGGAACTTTTACCTCTTCAAGTCCTGCCTCAAGCCAATTCTTTAAATACTCTGCCTCTGTTTCACTCTGGCATTCTATCAAGTCTTTGCCTGATAAGAGAAGCCATCCACCGCCTCTTAAAAAGTCTTTTTTAATTTCTACCTCTTTTGTAGGGTGAAAAAGTTTCACTGTTTTAAGATTTTTCTGGTTCAAGATTTTTTCTCTGTAAAAATTCCCAAGAAGTTTATCACCGAGTTTTTCTTTTATTGTTTTTGTTAAAAGTTCAATATCAAAACCTTCTTTTGTCTTTCCTTTTTTATCAACACTTTTTGCCTTTTCTATCCTTGATTTCACAAGGTCAACCACAGCGCGATATACCTTAAGCTGTTCATCATCAGTTAAGCCAAGTATATCGCCCATGATGATTTTATCCAGCTCACGGCGATCAGGTTTTACCCTTTCAAGAGAAACTTCTTTTGAGGTATTAGCCCCTAATTCATCAAAGATTGACAGCACGTGGCGACTTTTTAAATTCTCAATCGCTGAACGTAGTTCTTTGCCTGAAATTATTTTGTGAGTAGGAACTCTGAGCAATTTTAACCAATATACATTTGTGTATACTGCTCCTTCGCCGAGGTTAGTGATACCATCAATCTCAATCATTAATGGAATAATTGAACTATTAAGAAATGCTAATATAATGTCATAATTTATTTTATCGGCGAGGGTGATATAAAAAAATCTCTTGTCGCCCCATGTGTTTAATGTTTCATAGACAGCAAATCGTATATTGTATGCATCAGACCATACGAAATCAGGTTTTTCCCAAATCCCCAAATCATACCATCGTTTACCACGGCTTGCACACGTTGGTCGTTGATGAAATCCTTCTCTCTCACCTTTTCTAATCCACGTCAATACATTCGTCTTATTTATTGCCTTTTTGTCTTTATGAATCATTAGTACCCGAAACTTCAAATCTTTCTTTTCAACAGCTATTGATTTGCATTCTTTTGAACTCTTGATAACATAATTCGGCACCCAATTCCCATTCTCATCTTTATGCATCCAGAACTCTTTCTCTATTCCTTTCTCTTTTATTTCTTCCTCTGTGAGATAGAAAAACTCATTAGCGCCTGTTTTAATGCCAAATCTAACATCCGCAATCTCTTTCAAAGGCACAAGTTTGTCTTTCCCCTTCTCAAGAATCGTGAAGAATACTTCTGGTGCTCTCAGATACTTGCCCCATTTAGAGCCTGTGTATTTATCTTCTGTTACATCAAAGCCTTCTTCCCATAGTTCGCTTTGTTTTTTAGGATAAATCCTGAGTTCATCATTCTGATAGAAATCATTATGGAGAAGTATTGTTTTTATAAGCTTATCTATGGCATCAAGCCTCTCTTTTTGCTTTTCCCACATGTCATGTGCAGGCGGGATATAATGTCTTAATGGTTTAAAGAGATATGCAAATCTAACCAGATTTTCATCTCTTTCTTTCTGGTCTTTGCATTTTTCAAGAATAATAATGCATGTATTGACATCAGCATCCTCAAACCAGCGTTCAACTTTTGATTCAATTATCGCAACAATTTTGTAATTCATTAAAAATAGTTCCTGAAGTCCTTTGCCATAATCAACATCCATCCACGAGTTTGAGACTATAAAGCCAAAATGTCCTCCATCTTTAAGAAACTTTGTTCCATGCACAAAGAAATAGGCATGAATGCCTGCCCTTTTAGAAATATCAGCCAGTTTTCTTTTGCCTTCAAGAAGGGCTTTGTTTATCATTAAATCTTTGTAACCCTCTTTTCCTGTTATCTCTGTAATCTCTTCCTGCCTTGTGTAAGGTGGATTGCCAATAATGCAGTCAACAACTCTGGGATAAGGGATTGAAAACTTTTTGCCGCTGAGAGTTTTAAGCTCTTTTTTGCGTGCCTCATCTCCACCCATTCTTTCAATTGGAGATAGATTAAAGAAATCTTCATTAAGTATTTGAGGATAATTATCATCAACTGAAAGGTCATTTACTGCAAGGTTTATGGTTGAAAGATGAGCGGGAAATTTGGCAATGTCTATGCCCCAGAGGGTCTTTAAGATTTCTTGATGAGGTTTGCGGAGGTTCATCAGTTTTTTATGTTGATATGCCCTTACAAGAAAAGTTCCAGCGCCGCAAGAGGGGTCAAGAACTTTGTCATCTTCATGCCTTATGCAGAATTTTGAGATAATATCAACGACATCTGCATTGGTAAAATACTGTCCTAAATTATGCCTCTCATCCTGCGGGATTAATCTCTCAAATATCCTTCCGATAATATCAAAACCAATCTTGGAGAAATCATATCTTTTGAGAACCTTTATAAGCTCTTTTATCTCCTCAACAACAGCTCTATTGTCAGGGAATGCTATCTGGTCAATAAAGTCCGTGCGGTAGATGGGTTCGTAATCAATCTTAAGAACTTCATCAAAGTAAGCCTGAAGGGTTGTCTGGAGAAGCCCCCCTTTTGTAAGGGCATCAGGAATGGTAAGAGGGTCAAGCTGTCTTGGTCTTTTTGATTGAAGTACATCGTAAAATAAAATCTTGTTTATGAGCAGATAAGCAGTCTGCCTTGCAGCCTTTTCAAAGTCGCTGTCTGAATATGTAAATGCCCATTGCTGCTCTATAAACCATTTTTTCAGTTTCCTTGAAAACGAAGCGTCTTTATGAGCCTCGTCCCGGATAATCCCCCTGTAATATTTTGCAAGACGGTATATTTTTTCCTGAAGTCGGAATATTAAGAACTCATCTATCGGCAATAATAGTTCTGACTTTATGCCTGTATGGACTCTACTAAGTTCTTCAAGAAACCTTTCAACGCCTTTTAGAATAGAGTTTTTAAATTTTAAATCCTCAATATCATCAAGGTTTTCAAGGACTGAGAGATGGAATTTGTCAACAACCTGCCTTTCCTCTGGCTCATTTCTATTTACTCTTTCTGTATTGAACCAAATGAGCCATTGAAAATTAGAGGTGGCAAAGTATTTCGCTTTTCTTTTGGTTGCCTTTTGCCGCGCAGGCTCTTTTAATTCTTTTTCATCAAAGGGGCTAAAATAGGGAGGCTTTAGCTCTATGAGACATAACACTCTCTCACTCTTTGGGCCTTCAAAGATAATAACATCAGGCTGTTTTCTATCAGCGCCAACGGTTTCTTGTTCAGCAATACCAATAGGTAGATTCTTTTCTTTGACTATCTGGTTAATCCACTCAACAAGCTTCTGGTTGGCGGTACGTTCGGTCTTGTGGCTGGATGTGTCAAAGGGAGAAGAAATTCTTTCTGGTTTGCCTTTAATCTTAGACATCTTCTTTTTCTTTTAAAACCTGATTAACAATTCTTCTTGCAATCTCAAATGCTGCTGCAATTCTGATAATTTTAACATCTCCAAGTCCTTTAATTTCTAAGAATTTTTCAAGGGGCTGGTTTGCCATGCCTTTGAATGAACTAAATTTATTGAGAATCTCTTTGGCGACTTCTTCGGCAGTTTTACCTTTTGTTCCTGTGGAAATAAGGATGGCTAAAAGTTCCGTATCTGTCAAAGATTCAGCGCCGAGCTCTCTTAGTTTACCGCCTGGATGTGTCCATGTTTTCATAAGAACCTCTCATAAAATTTAACTAAACATAATCGCTAATTTTAATCTATTGCTATTATATGGTCAATAAGAAGTTAAAGTAGGAGAGGGCTTAAACTCTGGGAGGCTTTTTCGGTGAGTTTAGTCTTCTTCATCCACTTTATTTACTTGTGGCAAGGGCAACTTCTAAGGGATGGTCTTTTAAAGAGCTGACCTTGAGTATTGAGAATCCGATAACTTTACCATCCATATCAACTTTTTCCATTACCTGATCTGATGCTGTCTCTTTGAAATAACCTTCTTTATTTTCAAACATGACCTCTAAAAAATCGCCTTCTGAGTCATACCATATCTTTATTTTTTCCATAATATATCTCCCTTCTTAATGCTGTCTGTAAAATAAGCTGTTATAACAAAGGCATCAGCCTCTTTAAATTTTACCACAATGCACAAATATTTATTCCCTATGGAAAGCCCTTCATAATGCTTGTAATAAAGTCTTGCTTCTTCATCACTTTTTGACTTAACCACAATTTCCGGATTTGCAATGGTCTCATTTATTTTATCGGTTTGCATCGCCATTTCGGGATGTTCTTGTATATGAGCAACTCTCTCATCTGTGAGACGTATAACATTTCCTGCGTAATCAATCAGATTCATTTTTCTCCTTTAATACCTGATTAACAATTCTTCTTGCAATCTCAAATGCCGCTGCAATTCTGATAATTTTAACATCTCCAAGTCCCTTTATCTCAAGAAACTTTTCAAGGGGCTGGTTTGCCATGCCTTTGAGAGAGGAGTAGATTTAATCACAATTGTCTTTACAACCACACGCGATATTGCCCCTTGCTTTTTG
>MHZA01000066.1:6242-8948 GCA_001828595.1 Planctomycetes bacterium RIFCSPLOWO2_12_FULL_40_19 | reverse complement strand
AGCTGAAACTAAGGATAAGTATTTAAAGGAAAAGGAAAAGGAAAGGCCTGGATACCTGAACATGGCCAGACATTTATTTGAGTCCAAAAATGTGAACTGTGCGTCGTGTCATGTCAGAGGTGATATAACACCTGAGGGTGCGCCGGCAGACTGGGCTCCTGATTTATCCAGGGCAAGGGAAAGATTAAAACCGGATTGGATAGTGGACTGGCTATTGGATCCCCAGTTAAAACAACCTGGCACAAAGATGCCTAAATTTTTCAGAGAAGGTGTCTTTCAGGATATCTTTCCAGGAACACCGGAGGAACAGGCTGTGGCATTAAAGGACTTGCTGATGAACCTTCCGGAGGAGATGCTTACACAACAAGCAGACAAGTCGGAGCCGGAAGAAGATAAAGACTAATAATTTTTTTAGATAAAGCAAATTATATTTGAAATGTTCAAATTTATTTGTTATAAGGTTGTGCTTTATTGTCTTGCGGTCTAATTAAAAATGCAAAGATACGGGAATTAGTCTAATGCAGAATTTTCTTCTAATTCTGTTTCTTGTAATTTTTAATAATAAAATAGGATTGGTTGCTTAATAATCAGACTAGAAAAATTCTAATATAACTATAGGGAGGCGCTGGAAATGAATAAAAATGCAGGTCGTTATACGTGTTTTTTGGCGGTAGCTCTGTTTTCGCTGGTTTTATTTTTTGGCAATTCCAGAGACATTATGGCTGCGTACGAGGAAGGCGATGTCTCTAACGGCGGAACAATAACTGGTACTGTAAAAATTGCAGGTGATGTGCCGGAAGCAAAAATGTTAAAAGCAGACAAAGATCAGGCCACGTGCGGGCATGAAGATATTCCATCAGAGGCCTTAATAGTTTCCGGTGATTCAGCTATAAAAAATGTTGTCGTATCTATTACAAATATCTCAAAAGGGAAAAAGTTCGGAGGGGGAATTGCATCACTTGATCAGAAGGGATGCGTCTTTGTTCCTCATGTTGCTATAGTTCCTCCCGGAAGCACCATTGATCTGCTTAACAGTGATGACGTAATGCATAACCTTCATTCATGGTCTATGAAGAATACGGCATTTAACGAAGGAGTAGCTGGTCATGGAAAACTGCCTAAAACTTTTGAATTTCCTGAGACCATTAAGATGACCTGCGATGTGCATAAGTGGATGACCGCATGGCTGATTGTACAGGATAATCCATATTATGCCATAACAGGCGCAGATGGGAAGTTTAAGATTGATGGAGTGCCTGCCGGTACTTATACCGTTCAGGCATGGCAGGAATCAATTGGAAAAACCACACAGGAGGTTACTGTAAGCGCTGGCGGAGAAGCTAAGGCAGATTTTAATCTGGAAGAGAAGGCAAAGAAGGAAAGAAAAAGAAAGTAGTAATGAGAATTTGACTGGATTTCTTCCGAAAGGAAGGCCGATGCTCTCGCCCGTCTGAATGAATACCCGCCCGGCCAAGTCGTTCGCCAGCCTCCGTCCGATTCCGGCACCCGTCAGAATGACGTTGTCCGCCCGGTTTCGCTGTTCGCCTGCCCGTTCTGGTACAGGCGGGGACGGGTCGGGCTGACGGGAGACAAGCATTCTGGCTGGGACAGGTCGGGCAGACAGGGAATCCAATTTCGTATTCTATACTTATATAAAGAATGGATTATATAAAACCTTTCATAAATTTCACGTCAAAAAAGCTTCAATTGAGGATTGTATTCGCACTCTTTCTCGCCATTTTCCTTATAGCGCTGGCCACCGGTACAGGTATGGCTCAGGAGAATGCAGAAGCTGCAAAGGCTGCAAAGGATGCAGTAATGGCAGAACCCTATAAAGTTGTGGATTACAGGAACTTCTTTGGGCTGGATGGCAGGCTGATTGTCTGGATAATTTCTGAATTACATCTCATGTTTGCTGCCTTTGTATTGGCAGTGCCGATCTTTGTCGTTATTATTGAGATAATTGGAGCGAAGGGCAATGACATAAGGTTTGACAATTTAGCGCGTGAATTTACAAAGCTTTTGTCTGCGGCTTTTGCCACTACGGCCTCATTGGGCGGCCTGCTGGCGTTTGCTTTATATGGCCTATATCCGGCCTTTATGCGCTATATGACGGATGTTTTCCATCCATTCATGTTCATATATGCGCTTTGTTTCTTTGGAGAGGTATTTTGTCTTTACGGATATTACTACTCATGGGACTTACTTTCCAAGACGCCTAAAGGTAAATGGATTCACATATCAATTGGTGTAATGCTGAACCTTTTCGGGACGGCTTTAATGATGCTGGCTAATTCATGGGCAACTTTTATGATGGCGCCTGGCGGTATTAATATGGAAACCGGGACGGTGACAAGTCTTTATCATGCGTTCTATAATTTCCTCTGGATGCCCGTTAATATTCATCGAATTATCGCCAATGTTGCCTTTGGAGGTTTTGTGGTGGGCGCTTATGCCGCTGTTAAATTCATGGGGTCGAAAACTGATGAAGAAAGGGCGCATTATGACTGGATGGGGTATATAGGCAATTTCATTGGGTTGAGCGCCTTGATACCTCTTCCGTTTGCCGGATATTATCTTGGGAGAGAAGTTTATAGCGCCAGTCCCGTTATGGGGAATATTATGATGGGAGGCGCTTTTTCCTGGACATTCATAATCCAGGCTATTCTTATTGGGATGTTGTTTATCGGCGGTAACTATTACTTA
>MHZA01000066.1:0-6223 GCA_001828595.1 Planctomycetes bacterium RIFCSPLOWO2_12_FULL_40_19 | reverse complement strand
CGGTAACTATTACTTATGGAATGGTATGAGCAGGATAAAGGGCGCTGAACGATACACGCCTTACATCAAATACATAAACATAGTAATCTTCTTCTGCTTTGCTGTCTGGCTGACGCCGCATAATTTACCCTTAAGTGGAGAGGAAAGAGCCCTTATCGGGGAACAATATCATCCATTTTCAAAATTTTTCGGGGTTATGGCTGCAAAGAATGCAGTCGTAAACCTCCTGATATTGTCTACATTCTTCAGTTTCCTATTGTATAGAAGAGCCAATAAAGGCGAGACAAAGCCTTTCTCAAGCCATGGTAGCGCTGCAAGGATTACGCTGATTATTACTGTCGGCCTTACAGTGATGTATCTGGCGTGGTATGCTTTAGGACTCAGGGGAATAGATCTGGACGAAAACATAAAACAGTATGTCTCTCCTCTTATCACATGCCTTGTTCTCCAGATAATTGCAATTGTTATTTCCCTCCTTCTTACTTTTGCAAATAAAGGCAAGTTTGCGCAGATCTTCTTGTTTGTAGTTACTGCCGTAATGGCTGTAATTTACTTCTGGTATTATGGGTTTGTGGTTATGGAAAAGGCAAACCTGGTCTTAAGGTATCTGTCTGTTACACAGGTTTCAATAGTGATAAGTTGTTTGATTGTTAATACTGTAATAGATGTCTTTCTCTTTAAAGATGCCAGGGAAGTGGGCGGTATACAGTGGGGGAAAATACCGCACAGGTCACAATATGCCCTGTTGCTTCTCTGCGTAGCCATTGTTACTCTTATGGGATTAATGGGGTTTATACGTTCGGGTTTAAGAATGAATTGGCATATTTACGGGTATATGCAGGATACTTCCGCAGGCGCATTTACTCCGAGTATTGCTTATATGGGTTGGACTGTCAGCTTGATTGTCATACTATTTCTGGCACTTGTGGCCTTTGTTTTCTGGCTTGCAGGTCTTGCAGATAAAAAAAAGAAGCATGCATAGGCTCTTGCCGGTAAATGCAAAGTTGTCAGGTTTCTTACGACAATAAATGTTGGAGAAGTTATAAAAAATGAGAAGTTTTCTAAACGCAGTGATATTTACGGTGGCAGTTTTGGGGTTTTTTACTTACGTTTGTATATACGTAACAGGACTTTCCGGCGGTGGAGATGGAGGAGGGGCTACCGGAGTCAGCCCTGAAGCGGGCGAAAAGGTATTCTGGGGTGATGGGCAGTGTCACACGTGTCACAGAATTGGTACTACAGGAAGCGCTACAAGGGGTCCTGACCAGGAAAGTCTTGCCTCAAGGGCAGAAGAGAGGGCAAAGGCGACAGGTTTGAGTTCCGGCCTGGAATATATGGTTGAATCAATAGTAAACCCGTCTTCATTTGTAGTAGAGGGTTATGATAATATAATGCCGAAAGTATATGATCCTCCAATCATGCTGGATAGAGAAAAGATTCTGGCAGTACTCTCATATCTGCAAACATTGGGGGGCGAGCCGAATATAGATGCGGTAACAAAGTTTAAGGACAGGATTCCTGAGGCGTCAAAGACGAAGGTGGTTCCATGGGTTCCTCCTGTTGAGGTTGATCCGAAAGAAGGCGAGTTGATCTTTTTTGATGATACGAGAGATGTTACATGTTCAAAGTGTCATCTCTTAAACGGAAAAGGCTCAAAAGTAGGGCCAGACCTCACTGGCATAGGTGCAGTGCAGACACCTCAATATCTGATAGAGTCAGTACTCAAGCCAAGTGCGGTAATAGTAAAGGGTTTTGAGACGATGTATCTGATAACGAATGATGGAATGGCCTATAACGGCCTCCTTGTGAGTCAGGATGAAAAAGAGGTGGTCTTGATGGTTGATGAAGATGGCAAAATGGAGGAACTTGTTTTTTACCCTGATGAGATTGCACAGATGCAGAAACAGGATGTCTCAATTATGCCTGGCAATTTTAGTGAAATGCTGACCACAAAAGAGTTTTACGGAATTATTTCGTTTCTCTTGAACCAGAAATAAATTCAGCATAAGCTGAAAAGAAGGATGCGTTATTAGCAGGGAAGATTGTGTGATGGGAAATAAAAAGAATTCATATTCAATGATAGTGGCAATCGTGTCAATATTGATAGTTTTTATCATTATAAAATTTATTGCCCCTTACGTTTTCATGTTTTTGTTGGCAAAGGATCATACAATGCCAACACCAAGCACACTCATGCTGTGGTACATGATTTTAGCTATACTAGGTGCACTTGTATATGTTTCAACGAGTGACCTTAAGTGGGCAAGATTCTTGAGTTTTATCCTGCCTGCCGGTGATGATAAGACAAAGACATTATTTCAAAAAATAATTGTTATATCATTTCCATTGTTAGTAGGCTGGTTTGTTTATTCAGGAACAATGTCTGGTACGGCATCTCCCGTGGAGCTGAGGATTCAGCATCCTACATTGTTGCAGGAGTATGAGAAATTAGAAAATCCTTTTGCAAATGCTGATGAGAAGACTAAAAGAAGATATGTAGAAGAGGGGAAAATCCTCTACCAGCAGAATTGCCGTCCATGTCATGGCTCAAAGGCTGATGGCAACGGCCCCTTTGCTAATGCATTTCGTTTGAGGCCTATTAATTTTACTGACCCGGGTACGATAGCAACGGTGGTGGAAAATTTTGCATTCTGGAGGATAAAAGAGGGTGGGCCGGGGCTTCCAAATGTGTCTACGCCGTGGGATTCTGCCATGCCTGCGTGGGAAGATGCTCTGACGGATGAGCAAATCTGGAAGATTATAATGGGTGAATACGCGACCGCAGGCGTAGCGCCGCGTCAAAGAGAAGAGATGGAGCATTGATAAAATAAATTGGATTTGGATTCTTCCCGAAAGGCAGGCAACCTTGCTTTCGTCCTCCTGAACGTACGGTCTGGCAGGCAGGGAATCTAAAGTTCATGCTTTGTGGTACGCTGAAGGGCATGAAGGTTTAATTATGAAAAAGATTAAGAAAAATCTCATTTTAAAAGGACTGTTTATCTGTTTGTTTGCTGTGGCTTTGAGTTTCATATGTCTCAGTGATGGGGTTGCCCAGAGTTCGCAATTATTCAAGACCTATAAGAAAGAAGTTTCCGGAAAGATACCGGAAACATCTGATTCAATTGCGGCCGGGAAGGAAATTTATGAGAAAAGGTGCTATTATTGTCACGGAATAACGGGTGACGGAAATGGTCCCGCCGCTCCACGTTTAGATCCAAAACCAAGGAATTTCACGCGAAATGAGTACAAAATACGCTCTACAGGGCTCAGTGAGCTTCCAACGGATGAGGATCTTTTCAGGATAATTACAAGTGGTGTGGAAGGTTCGGCCATGCCTTTCTGGAGCACCCTGAGCGCTAAAGAAAGGTGGCAGGTTATACATTACATCAAGACATTTAACAAAGACTTCAGGGATAAAGCTGCTTCAAAAGAAGTGTCGTCAGGCGCCGGGAAGGCTTCAGATCAAGAGTCTGTCAAACGTGGCAAAAAAATGTTCAAAGAGGCGAAGTGTTTCCTGTGTCATGGTGAAGATGGCAAAGCGGACGGACAAATTACAACTACACTAAAGGGGAAATGGAACCTTCCTTATAAAGCCAGGAATTTAACAAAGAGTTGGTTGTTCAAGGGAGGTAATTCGTCAGAAGATATTTTCAGGACGGTAACAACAGGTATTAATGAAACACCGATGGGTTCTTATGCGGATTATCTAACTGATGAAGATCGGGGGCATCTTACACATTACGTGAAATCAATCTCTTACGATATGAAAACTGAGGTTGTGCTTAAGTCAAAGTTGACAGTGGGAGACTTGCCGGACAGTCCAGGCGATGAGGCATGGAATACCGCAAGCTCTGTCGAGTTGCCTATGGCAGGTCAGATCATTGCAAGTCCCAGATTTTGGACTCCTTCTGCAAATTCTATAAAGATAAAATCTATTTATAACAATGAAGACATCGCATTCCTGATAGAATGGGATGATATGACTAATGAACAGAGTGAGGTTTACAGCGATGCTGTTGCCCTTCAATTTCCAACGAAGATACCTGAAGGACTTAAGAAGCCCTACTTTGCCATGGGAGAGTCTGGCAATGGCGTAGTCCTCTGGCACTGGAGGGCATATGAGGAATCTTTACATGCAGTGAAAGAAGAAGCAGAGATGGGTTCAGAAACTGCTACTGACGGTGGCGGTGTTGTTGCCGTGGAGGAGGAAACAGGACATGCAGAGGGAGGAGAAACGCAAGAGGAAAGTGCTGAAGAAGAAGCAATAATAGAAGCGCCAAAAGAAAAGTTTAAGAATTTTATGACAATCAGGGAGTTGAATGCAAAGGGGTTTAGAAATCTTGTCGTACAACCATCCAACAGCCAGGATGCAAAAGGTAAAGGTTACTGGGAAAAGGGGAAATGGAAGGTTATGGTAACAAGACCTCTTGTAACCAGTGACAAGAAGATAGATATTCAATTTGAAAAAGGAAAACTGATTCCGTATGCGTTAGCTATATGGGATGGTTCGAATAAGGAGATTGGCGGACAAAAATCAATAACATCCTGGTATTATTTATCATTGGAGATGCCTACACCGAAGAGTGTCTACTTTTATGTAATTATTGCCATAATAATCGCTGTAAGCATTCAATTTTGGGTTATTGGAAGGATAAGAAGATTCCCGCCTGAAATCCCTGCTGAAGAAGTATAAAAACAAATATAAATTTATAGTATAGGAATTTTCATGTTGATTACACTTCGACTTCGCTCAGTGTGACGTCATTCCGAGCGGAGTCGAGGAATTATAGTCGCCGAAGGCGATAATTTAATATAATATAATGAAAATGGTTAAGGATATAAAGACATATTTGGTAAGTCATGTATTGGCATGTATGATTTTTGGTTTTATTTTTGATGGAGCAGTTCTTGCAGAACCTCCAAAACCGGACCCTCTTTTCCTTGAGTTAGAGGCGAAGTACAGGGGTGATAAAGACTATAAACAACTACCTTTCGTTCCGGAGGACCCTCATAAGCGTCTCAAAAACGGACCTACCCTTAAGAATGTTACACATAAAGCAAACAATGAGTGGCTTAAAAAGTGGATATCAAATCCTAGTGAAATGGTTCCCAACGCCAGGATGCCGAGACTAATGCTGAGTGATGATGAGATTGAAGCAGTTTTGGCATATCTGACAAGTATTGCGGATAAGGAATTGCCTAAACAGGAATGGGATCCGTTTTTGTCGAAAAATGAAGATGACATGACAGATGATGAATATGAAAAGATGGATGAACTGGTTTCAGGCGGCAAGGCAATTTGGGGACGTGCGAGGTGTAATATTTGTCATCCGGTTAAAGGCAAGGGTGGCGCTGTAGGGGTTGGGCCTGACCTTGGCGCGGTAGCAGCGAAGGTTAATCGCGATTGGTTATACCTCTGGATAAAGGAACCGCAAGGTTATTTTCACCAGACACAGATGTCAAGATACAGGTTTAACGATGATGAATTGAGGCAATTAGTAGAATATCTTATGAAAGATTGGGATTTCAGACCGGAAGAAGAGGAAGAGGATGGAAACGGGGAAAAAGAGGCTGCGGTTACTGATGATACCGGAGAAGTTGAAGATAGTGAGGGGAAAGCTAAAGATCAAACCTCTATAATCCCTGAAGGAACGCTTGTAGAAAAAGGCAAAAGGATAATTGAGCTGAGCCGGTGCGTTATCTGTCATGAAATAGAGGGCGTGTCAGAGTTACTGCCGGTTAGCAGTGTGAAAAGTGAACCAACTAACGAGTTTGGAAAACTTTTAAATGATATCAGGTGTATGACTTGTCATAACATACGGGGTAACGGCGGCACTTTTGCGCCTGAGTTGACACATGAAGGCAGCAAGTTGAAGGGGTCGTGGATAAAAGGTTTTGTTGAGGCTCCGGATATTATTCGTCCATTGTTACAACAGATGCCGAAATTTAATCTCACTTCAGATGAGGCTGAAACAGCAGCAAATTTTGTTGAAGAATTTTTTGTAAGTGAAGAGATTCCTTTAGAAAGATTTGCTGACGTTGAGCCTACAGAGGAAGAGATTAGCAAAGGGAAAGAGTTATATGAAGCCAGGGGGTGCAAGGCCTGCCACACGATTGAAGGTGGTGGTGTAGTCGGCCCTAATCTGAAAAGGGTTGGCGACAGGCTTGAGAATGGGTTTATTTTCTTCCATTTGAAAGACCCTCATCATGAGACTCCCGATGC
>MHZA01000065.1 GCA_001828595.1 Planctomycetes bacterium RIFCSPLOWO2_12_FULL_40_19 | reverse complement strand
ATGGGGCTGGGTTTGTAAATCTCTGGTTAGGACGGTATAGTGAGACTGATGCCGGTAGTTTGATAGAATGTGATTATGTTATAGGGTGTTGTATGCTCATAAAGAGAGAAGTTGTTTCAAAACTAAAGGGTTTTGACAGAGATTACTATACTTCTCACGGCGAGGTTGATTTCTGCCTGAGAGCAAAGAAGAAGGGGTATAAGATATTTTACGATCCCAGCGTAATTGTCAGGCATAATGTTGCAAGGGGGGGGACGAAGACTCTGGAACGGATTTACTATCTTTACCGTAATAAATTGCTGGTTATTCGCAAGAATGCTTCATTGCTTCAAAAAGTGACCAGTATTCCTTTGTACACAATTTTTTGGATACCAAAGATGATAATGGATTCTATACTGTTCCATCGAGGCATTAAACTGGACGAGTGGTTGGTAATGCTCAAGGCAGTCAGGCACGCAATCATAAACCGCGCAGGCAAATTAGATTTCTAGAATCTAATGACATTAAGAAATACTACTATCAGAGAAAACAACGAAATTTTGAATATTGTTTGTAATAAAGTACTGTGAGACACAAACTCTATGAGATACAATCTTTTATATGTATTTGACAATATGGAGTTTGGTGGCGGGGAGAGGGTTTTCGCACAGATAATTAATAGGCTGTCTATTGAACGATACAGAATAATAGTAGCCTGTCTGCCGACAGGGGCGTTTATAGAAAAGATTAAAGGAAGCAGGGTGCAGATTAAATCTGTGGATATGAGAAAAAGATTCAATCCCGGAGTAATTTTCCAGTTGGCTGATTTGATGAAAAGGGAGAAGGTAGATATTGTCCATAGCCAGGGTGCCCGTGCAGACTTTTTTGCCAGAATGGCTGCAAAACTGGCTGGAGCACCTATTGTTGTTTCGACAGTTCCTATGCCGGTAGAAGGCTTTGATGTAAATCCATTAAGAAAATTAATATACATGGCCTTTAACCGATTCTCAGAACGTTTTGTAAACAGATTCATGGTTGTTTCTGATGCCCTGGAAAAAATGATGATAGAGAAACATGGAATTGAACCCCAAAGGGTAGTTAAAATTTATAATGGCATAGAGAAAGATGAATACTGTATACCAGATAAGGAAATTGCATGCAGAAGGTCAAGATTCAGGAAAGAGTTTGGATTAGGAGATGATGTGCCGGTTGTTGTGGCTATAGGGAGGTTGGTTTGGCAGAAGGGCTTTGAGTATTTTATTGAGGCAGTACATGATGTATTAAAAGAGATCCCGGAAGCGATGTTTTTTATTGTAGGAAAAGGAGAGCTAAAGGACGAGTTGAAGGTGAAAAGTAAAATGCTGAAGCTTGAAGAAAAGATAATTTTTACCGGCTTCAGGAATGATATTAAGGATGTCTTGGCATCTGTTGATATCTTTGTTATGCCTTCTTTGCTGGAAGGGTTGCCTGTAGTCCTTTTAGAGGCGATGGCTATGATGAAACCAATTGTGGCTACTAAGATTGAAGGTATAATAGAAGCACTGGAAAATGGTGTAACCGGATTACTCGTTTCACCCAAAGACCCTCAGATTCTGTCAGAAGCTATAGTAGATTTGATTATTCACAAGGATAAGGCACGTCAAATGGGCTTAGCCGCCAGAAAAGTCGTAGAAGAGAGATTCGGAGTTAATATTATGGTACAGAAGGTTGAAGGGGTTTACGAGGAACTTTTGCAGTTGAATAGAGGACAAAAAATGGAGGATTAATCTATTATTGGTGAATTACCTGTTCAACCGCGCAATCCAGGCAGAAGTGAAGTGAACCACTTTTATTCTATGTATGTAATACAAAGCTACTCACAGTTGAAGATTCATGGTGATGGCTTTACTGAGAAAAAGGAAACCATAGCATGAATCTTTTAGTGGTAGGATCGGATTTTTCACCTCGTAGTTGGGGGATTGGGGCTTACACAAAGGAATTAGCTACTTTCCTTACCAGGGAAAACCAGGTAACTGTTTTGGCAACCGGGATTCCCGATGCCAAAGCCTTTGATCATGGCTGCCTTTATCAAATAATTCGCACCCCATCATTCCCGATCTTACGCTATTTAGCCTTTCTTATATATATTCCATGGATACTAAGGAAGTACCAGATTGATGCAGTGTTGCATGTTGTTTGGATTACGTCTCTAATCAGCCATTTATGGCACTGGTTGATACCTGTACCCTATTTTGTCAGTGTTCATGGGACTGAAATCCGTGATGACAAAAAGTCCTGGAGACGGCGTCTGAAATACTACTTAAAGGGGTGGCGTATTGTAGCCCTTCGTAAGGCCAAAGGAATTTTTCCTGTCAGCAACTACAGCGCTCGTCTGGTAGCGTCTCTGGGAGTGGAGCAAAGCCGTATAAAAGTGCTCTTAAATGGCGTGAATACACAGCGTTTCAGACCTGTCACGAATTATCAGAAGAGAAATAGACAAAAAAGATTACTTACTGTGGCGCGTTTGGATTTGAACAAAGGGCATGATCATGTCCTTGAAGCTCTGTCTATATTAAAGAAACAAGGGTTCACGCCAAATTACACTATAGTAGGTCAAGGTTCTGAAGAAACGAGGTTACGAATGATGGTACAAGATCTTGGTTTAGAAAATCAGGTGGTATTTACAGGTTTTATTGCCAATAATCAATTACCCCCCATGTATACCTCTTGCGATATCTATGTTATGGCCAGCAGAGAAATACCGGGACGTCTTGATCTTGTTGAGGGGTTTGGTATTTCTTTTCTTGAGGCTGGCGCCAGTGGACTTCCGGTGGTGGCTGGGAATTCCGGTGGTGTTTCTGATGCTGTACGGGATGGGAAAACAGGCCTTTTAGTCAACCCGGATAGTCCGGAGGATATAGCCTCCGCAATAAAGTGTTTGCTTACTGATGACAATCTTGCAAAACGATTGGGGGATGAGGGGCGCCGGTGGACTGAAACACAAATGAGTTGGGAACAAGTAGCCAGGCGCCTGGTTAGCGCTATGCAAAGGATGATGTAGGGGCGAGAGGCCGTTCGCCCCTACTCCAAAATAATTAAAATGGAAACACCTATACAATTAAATTATACGCAAGGATGTTAAACAATAATGTGTGGTATTTGCGGCAAGCTCAGTTATGGAAATAAAATAGTTGATGATGCTCTTCTGAAAAGGATGTGTAAATCTCTTGCCTTCCGTGGGCCGAACGATGAAGGTGTTTTTGTCAGCTCAAACTCAAAGTCTCAAGGCTCAAAAATACAAGTAGGCTTAGGACATACACGTCTCAGCGTTATTGACCTGTCAGATGCCGGTCATCAACCTATGTGTAATGAAGAAGAAACTATATGGTTAGTCTATAATGGGGAAGTATATAATTTTAAGGAAATCAGGGCTGAATTAGAGGCGAAAGGGCATAGATTCAGAAGCAATACAGACTCGGAGGTTATCATACACTTATATGAAGAGGAAGGGATTGATTGCTTGAAAAGATTTAATGGGATGTTTGCCTTTTGCATATGGGATGAATGTTTGCAGAAACTATGGTTATGCCGGGACAGACTTGGGATTAAACCCCTTGTCTATTATTGGGACGGGGAATCCTTAATCTTTTCCTCAGAAATTAAGGGTATACTATGCGATCATGATGTGGTTAAGGAGATTGACTGGACTGCCCTGGAATTGTATCTGACTTTTAATTACATCCCGGCGCCAAAAACTATTTTTAAGAATATAAGAAAACTTGAAGCCGGACATTATCTCCTGGCCGAAAGAAAAACTGTGGTAACCAGAAAATACTGGAACATTAATACAGATGTCATCCATTTACAAAATAAACCAGGAAAAAGTTGTGAACGAATAGACTTTTATAAGGAAAATTTATATAAATTAATGGAGAATGCAGTGCAGAAAATGTTGATATCTGACGTCCAGTTAGGGGCGTTTCTGAGCGGGGGAATAGATTCCAGTATCATTGTCGGCCTTATGGCCAGGAATTCTGAAAGGCCGGTCAAGACATTTTCTATCGGTTACAAAGATATGCCGTACTTTGATGAAACCAGATATTCCAGGGAAGTAGCCAGGTTTAATAAAACCGAACATTACGAGTTCAGGTTGAATTATAAAGATATACTCGATTCAATCCCTGCTGTTTTAGAGACACTGGACGAGCCATTTGCTGACTCTTCAGCCGTTCCGACATACGTAGTTTCTCAAGAGACTAAACGGCATGTTACTGTAGCTCTGGCAGGGGATGGAGCTGATGAGTTATTTGCGGGTTATCGGATGTACCAGGGGGAATTTTTGGCTAAGTACTACTCATTACTACCGTCCGCATTAAAGGAAAAGGTTATAGAACCATTTATAAGTATTCTTCCTGACTCCAGAGATAAGAAACATTCAGAGTATATCAGAAGATTCAAGAAATTTACCAGGGGGATGAGTGGTTCCCTGGCAGAAAGATTTTACGGTTGGCAGGAAATATTCCCTACTGATATAAGACGGAGGTTGATCAAGCATCATCTCCGGGATAAGATATCTTTCCAGACAGGACAGGGAATTATTTCTCAAAAGTTAAATGAATTTGCAGGTGATAATATTAATCGAATGCTTTATGTAGACGTTAAAACCTCCCTGCCCGGGGATATGCTGACAAAGGTTGATTTGATGAGCATGAGAAATTCGTTAGAAGTAAGGGTTCCTTTTTTAGATCATGAGGTAGTTGAATTTGCCTTTGAAATGGAGGGTAATGTTAAATTAAAAGGGCTGAAAAGGAAATACATACTAATGGAAACCTTTAAAGACATACTACCTCCTATGCTGCATAATAGGTCCAAACGGGGATTTGAAATGCCTATCGGAGTCTGGCTCAGAACGGAGTTGAAATTCCTAATCGATGATTTTCTGTCCCGGGATTTCATTAATAAACAGGCCATCTTTGAATACGAGGTAATAGATTGTCTGATAGAAAGACATTTGAGTAAGAAAATGGACACTTCATGGCAACTGTGGAATCTGATAGTTTTTCAGCATTGGTTTAAGAGGCACTTTTTATAATTTATTGGAATACCGGCTTTGGAAAAAACAAGAGTCATACATATTATTACACGTCTTGACAAGGGTGGATCTGCTGAAACTACTTTGCATATAGTTTCTTCGTTGAACATGGAGAAGTATGATGTATTTCTGGCGCATGGTCTTTCGCGGGAATCTAACATGAGTATTATGGAGAAGGAGGTAGTAGAGAGCGATTTGCTCCTGGCAGAGGCCAAGGGCGTCAGAGTATTTGCTTTGCCTTCATTGGTGCGACGTTTATCATTTAAAAACGATCTACTGGCATTTATTAACATCTACCGGTTGATAAAAAGGATCAGGCCTCACATTGTCCACACACATACCTCGAAGGCAGGGCTTTTGGGTCGTCTGGCCTCCTTTCTTGCCAGGGTGCCAATAATTATACATACTCCTCATGGGCACGTATTCCATAGTTATTATGGCCCTGTTATGACAAAGGTCTTTGTATTTGCGGAAAAGATATTATCATTCATGACTGATAAAATTACTGCTTTGACAAACAGGGAAAGGGATGAACATCTGGAAGAAGGGATAGCTTCAATAGAAAAATATGTCGTTATACACAGCGGTGTGATGTTAGACAGGCTTATGAATATGAGTGTTGACGCCGGAGCCGTGAGGGGGGAGTTCGGGATTGCCCAAGATAGTAATGTGGTTGGAGTGGTTGGCAGGTTAGTTCCCATAAAGGGGCATAAATATCTGGTTTCAGCGGCGAAAAGGATTATCAAGGAATTCCGCAATACGGTTTTTGTGTTTGTAGGAGATGGCTATTTAAGCTCAAGACTTGAGAGACAAGCTGAGTCTGTTGGAGTAAGAAAAAATATCATTTTTACGGGATGGAGGAAGGATGCTGTTGAGATACTTGACCTCTTTGATATACTTGTTTTACCATCTTTAAACGAAGGTATGGGAAAGGTACTGGTTGAGGGAATGGCCTTAGGCAAGCCAATAATTGCCAGCAATGTTGGAGGGATAATTGATTTGGTAAGGAATGGAGAGAATGGTATACTTGTTCCTCCAGGGGATTCTGACGCATTGGGGGAAGCCATTTTACAACTTCTTAAAGACAAGAATCTGTCTGAGAAATTAGGCAAAAACGGGAAGGCCATGGTCTATCCTGAATTTGATGCATCCGTTATGG
>MHZA01000064.1:724-10388 GCA_001828595.1 Planctomycetes bacterium RIFCSPLOWO2_12_FULL_40_19 | reverse complement strand
GGCATATACAATTTCAAGCATCACAGTAGATGGGAATTTGAACGAATCAGGTTGGAACATTGTTACTGATGTGAATAAAATCGTAGTTGGTTCCGCTAATAACACAGCACAATTTGAGATACTTTGAGATAGTACGTACTTATACGTGGGTGTGAAGGTTTTGGACAGCAATCTTTATAATGATTCAACAACTGTTTACGACGACTACAGTATAGAAATTTACATAGCCGGCAACCAAAACCGCGGTACGACTTACGATAGTAATGACCGTCAATATATCAAAGGCTGGAACGATTAGTCAATATAGGAGAAAAGCGGTAAGACAACAGGCGTTCAGCATGCATGGGGAAATATTTCAGGTGGATACAGCGTAGAAGCAGCCATACCGTGGAGTAATCTTGGAATTACACCAACGGAGGACATGACTATTGGCCTTGATATTGGTTATAATGACGATGATAGTGGGACAGAACGCGAGGGACAAGCGGTCTGGACCGGGACAAAGGACAGTTGGCAAAAAACATCCGTGTTCGGAGACGCTGTCATTGGAAATATATCAACAACCCCTTATAACGTTAAGGCACGGACAAACAAAGTTTGTCCATGCCACCATGTAACCCGTTTAAATAAAATGAAAATTCCTATACAATTAAATTATTTTTTTTGTTTTACATAAAATGTAATTCATGTTAAAATACGTGAATTAAATTTGGCAATAAGACGCAGATGAACGCTGATAAACACTGATAAAACGGACAGTTACGCTATATAAAGATTTCACAAGAAAGGTGATGTTACATCCGAGCTAACTCTTCGAAAAATCAGTGCAAATCCGCTCAAATCAGCGTCCAAATGCATTGTTTAGGTAATAAGAAGTCTCTGTGGAATCTGTGGTTTGCAGTTTTTAGGTAATATTATAATCTCCGTTAGAAAGAGAATGCTTAAAAGAAAAGAGGTGATTCCATGAAAGCGGTTATTCTCGCAGGAGGATTTGGCACACGTCTGACGGAAGAAACAACTGTGCGACCTAAGCCTATGGTGGAGGTTGGTGGTAAACCAATATTGTGGCATATTATGAACATTTATGGTGTTCATGGAATAAACGAGTTTATCATTGCTGCGGGTTATAAAGCTGAGGTTATCAAAGAGTATTTTCTCAACTTTTATGCTATCAATAGCGATATCACGGTTGACTTGAACACTGGAAATACTATTATCCACAATAACGAGAATCAACCTAAATGGAAAATTCATATCGTTGATACGGGGTTATATACACAAACTGGCGGACGTCTCAAAAGGCTTAAAAGTTGGCTGGAGAAAGAAGAAACCTTTATGTTTACCTATGGAGACGGGCTAACTGATATTGATATCAATGCCCTACTGAAATTCCATAAATCACACGGTAGGTTAGCGACTATTACTACTGTGCATTCACCTGAACGTTTTGGCAGAATTGCGTTTGAAGGTAACCAAATTACCGCATTCTACGAGAAGCCTGCGCATGCTGAAGGTTGGATTAATGGTGGATATTTTGTTCTTAATTCCAAAGTTTTTGATTATATTGAAAACGACGAAACAATCTGGGAACGTAGTCCTGTAGAACGTCTTGCTCATGACGGTCAGTTATTTGGTTATCGTCATTCTGGTTTTTGGTCATGTATGGACACTTTAAAGGAAAAGAATTTTTTAGAAGAGTTATGGAACTCGGGTAAGGCACCATGGAAAGTATGGTAATAAATAAAACCTCATTTGAATTGAGAATCATATGAAAATTTTAATTACTGGGAATATGGGTTATATAGGGCCTTGCGTTGTGCAACGGCTCTATGCTTCTTATCCTGAAGCAACGCTGGTTGGCCTCGATATGGGGTATTTTGCAAATTGTTTGACAGGCACAGAAATCCTTCCTGAGTGCAGGGTTGATGTTCAATATTTTTCAGATGTAAGACATTTACCAAAAGATTTGCTGAGAGATATAAATGCAATAGTACACCTGGCAGCAATATCCAATGATCCTATGGGTAATACTTTTGAAGAGGTAACTCTTGATATTAATTACCATGCAACTATTGAGTTAGCAAAAAAAGCAAAGGAAGCAGGGGTTAAAACATTTGTTTATGCTTCCAGTTGTAGTATGTACGGTTTTGCAGAAGGTGGCCCAAGGACTGAAAAATCCCCATTAAATCCACTTACTGCTTATGCTAAATCTAAAGCTTTAGCCGAGAAAGACCTGGAGAAAATAGCAGATAAAAGATTTGTGGTTACAAGTTTGAGATTTTCTACAGCCTGTGGGATGAGTGAGAGGTTAAGATTAGATTTGGTCTTAAACGATTTTGTGGCATGTGCAGTTACTTCTAAAAAGATTACTATTTTAAGTGACGGAACTCCTTGGAGACCATTGATAAATATAAAAGATATGGCACAAGCAATTGATTGGGCAATAAAGAGAGGCACAGCGAATGGGGGAGAATTTTTAGCTCTAAATATTGGCAGTAATGAATGGAATTACCAGGTGAAGGACCTTGCTGAAGCCGTTGCAAAGGTCATTCCTGATGTAAATATCTCAATAAACAAGGATGCCCAACCAGATAAACGTTCCTATAAAGTAAGTTTTGATCTTTTTAAAAAATTAGCACCGGATTACCAACCAAAGGTTGACTTAATAACCACGATAAAAGAGTTGAAGGACGGATTGGAGGCTATGGAATTTAAGGATGGGGATTTCCGTAACTCTAAGTTCATGAGACTAAAAGTCTTGTCACAGTTGAGGAATAAAGATTTATTAACTGAAAATCTTGAATGGGCTAATAAATCTTCTGGTGCATAATACATTGTTTAAAATGACCCATTAATATAAACAAAGATCAATAGAAGAGGAGGCAACATGATCTTTAAGGAAACAAATCTTAAAGGCGCTTTTGTAATCGAACTTGAAAAAAGAGAGGATGAGCGCGGTTTTTTTGCTCGCACATGGTGCAAAAAGGAATTCGAAGCGAACGGTTTGGAAACAGGACTAGTTCAAGCCAATCTCTCATTAAGCAGAAAGGCAGGTACGTTACGGGGGATGCATTATCAGGCAGCACCATATGAGGAGACCAAGCTGGTAAAATGTACAAATGGTGCACTATATGACGTAATTATTGATTTACGACCAAACTCCCCTACCTATAGGCAATGGTTTGCAGTAGAATTAACGGAAAATAACTATAAAATGCTTTATGTGCCCAAAGGCTTTGCACATGGTTTTCAGACCCTTGTGGATAATGTGGCGGTGTTTTATTTTGTAACACAATTTTATTCTCCATCGGCAGAGCGGTGTGTGCGTTGGAATGATCCGCAGTTTGGAATTAACTGGCCAGATGTTAATATTCGTACTATTTCAGAAAAGGATAAAAACTGGCCGGACTATGCTCCGTGAAGACAGGATTTTGGATAAGACCATAATACATTGAAGAGGCAAAAAGTTAAAATGAGTATCATAACCACAAAATTTATCGGTCCACCTTCTTTAGAGGTTTTGTAAATGATCATCGTTGATAAAGCACTGGAGAAACGCGAACGTGAAGGCAAACCCATAAAAGTTGCAATGGTAGGAGCTGGTTTTATGGGACGCGGTATCGCCCTGCAAATTATGAAAAGTGTTGTAGGTATGAGACTAGCGGTAATTTCTAACCGCAATGTTGAAGGAGCAAGGCGGGCGTACTCTGAAGCAGGCGTTGAAGATGTTCGGGTTATTGAAACCGTTTCTCAGCTTGAAGATGTTATTGCTAAAAAACAGTATGCCATTACTGCGGATGCAATGCTACTGTGTCAGGCAGAAAGTATCGATGCTATAGTAGAGGTTACTGGCGATGTTGAGTTTGGTGCTCGTGCGGTTCTGAAGGCTATCGAGAATCGTAAACACGTAATCACGATGAATGCAGAACTTGATGGTACAATTGGCCCAATTTTAAAGGTATATGCAGATAAGGCCGGCGTTGTGATTACTAACGCAGACGGTGACCAGCCAGGTGTAATAATGAACCTTTACAGGTTTGTTAAGGGCATCGGAGTAAAACCTGTTTTGTGTGGTAATATAAAAGGACTTCATGACCCATACCGTAACCCTACAACTCAAAAAGCCTTTGCGGAAAAATGGAAACAAAAGCCACACATGGTTACTTCTTTTGCAGACGGCTCTAAAATTTCGTTTGAGCAAGCCATCGTGGCTAACGCCACTGGTATGAGAGTAGCACGGCGGGGGATGTATGGTCCAACCGTGCCATCGGGCACCTTTATTAAAGAAGCGGTGAATTTGTACCCATTGGAAGAACTTATGAAAGGTTCTGGCATTGTGGACTACATTGTCGGTGCAGAACCTGGTCCTGGAGTGTTCGTTCTGGGCACTCATGACCATCCAACTCAGCAGCACTATTTGAACCTATATAAGCTGGGTACCGGTCCTTTATATTGTTTTTATACTCCTTATCATCTCTGCCACTTCGAGGTTCCCAATACCGTTGCTAGGGCTGTATTATTCGGTGATGCTGCTATAGCTCCCCTCAGTGCACCTTTTGTGGATGTTGTGACTACGGCAAAGATAGACCTTAGAACAGGTCAAATTCTCGATGGAATAGGTTACTATATGACCTATGGGCAGTGTGAGAACTCTGATGTAGTCAACACCAAAAAGTTATTACCGATAGGTCTGGCAGAAGGGTGTCGTTTGAAGCGTGATATCTCAAGGGATCAAGTCTTAACATATGAGGATGTTGAACTACCAAAAGGTCGATTGTGTGACAAGCTGCGGGCTGAGCAAAATGATTACTTTTTTCATCCAAATAGTTTTTTATAAAAGGACAACTAACTGGTAGGCTTCATCCTCTTTTTGGACAATTAGCCAAAGTCTCAAAGCTTATTCAATGTGACAGAGCGGAAAAAAAGATTGAATATAGTAGTACTCGCAAGTAAAATTGCTTTCCATTGATTGAAGAAAATATTTTGTTGCTAATTTCGTGTTATTAACTCACATTGTCAGGTAATTATTAATAGTATGCATAATAAAATTACTCGACGTAAATTTATTAAATGGGCGGCTATAGTTGGTGGCGCAATAATTGTTTCATCGCTTTTCAGCTTCGGCGGAAAAGCTCTACTAGACAAACGAAGACGTGCTAAAAGGCTCGCTGGGAATGCAAAAGAACTTCCAGTTGAAAGTAATCGCTGGTTTACACCCAGAGAATGTGCTTTAATCAGTGCGCTTGCAGCCTTGATTGTACCCACAGATGAAATAGGGCCAGGAGCATCCAATATCAATGTAGTTGATGCTATTGGACACGTAGTAGAAAAATCACAAGATCGACATATCCTTTATAGAAAAGGGTTAGATGCGTTTGATGAAGTAGCTCAGCGTGAATACGATTCTGTATTTGCTAAATTAACTTGTGAGCAGCAGATGAGTATACTCAAGTCTTTGGACAATGCGACGTCATTGACAAAGGTTACAGGGGGTAGTAATTCCTTGTTAGATAGGGTAAATCGAAAGGCAAAAAAGATTTATTATAAATACAAATTGAACGGTTTTGGAGAAACCATAGATTTGTTTCCGGTGATTGTAACCGATGTCATGAAATGTTTTTACACAAGCCAGGTTGCTTGGAATTGGCTTGGTTATGATGGCCCACCTATGCCAAATGGTTATCTTGGGCAATTGTCCAAATGTGAACAATATTAGTAACGAGATACCTCAATAGTAATCTGTAATGGTTAACAAAAGTTGAGTAAAAGGGACTATACTGTGTCTAATTTACAACCAAAGAAACAAACTGTAGATGTGGTAGTTATCGGTTGTGGTGCTGGTGGTGGAGTTATTGCTAAAGAGCTAGCTGAGGCAGGACTGTCAGTTGTAGTTTTAGAATCTGGGAAACGGTTTAACCCTCTTCTTGACTACAGAACGAACGCACAAGATTTTGAAATTACTGCTTCTCAAGTATTTAAGCCAGAAGATCCACGCAGAGATCTCTATACAGTAGGGGGTAATAAACCGTTTATCTATGGTCGGGTTAAAGGTGTTGGTGGGTCAACATTGATATACTTAGCGGTTTCTTTACGCTTTCATGAGTCAGATTTCCGTGTCCAAAGCGAAGACGGCGTGGCGGATGATTGGCCAATTAGTTACGCTGATATCGAACCTTACTATACTAAAGTGGAATATGAATTAGGCGTTTCTGGCCCTGATGGTGAATTTGTCGATCCGTTCGAGCCTCCTCGCAGTAAGCCGTATCCCACACCACATCACGAGCTCAACTGTGCAAGTCGAGCAATAAAACGTGGGGCTGACAAGCTTGGGTTACACCTCGTACCTGCTGCCGTTGCTTGCCCGACAAAACCATGGGGTGGACGGCCATCTTGTGTAGAATGTGGTGGTTGTGGATTGGGTTGTTTTATTACTGCAAAATCTAGTATTGACGTTACTTATGTTCGCAAGGCTGAAGCTACCCGACGTGTAGATATTCGAACGCAGTGTATGGCTCGTGAAATTACTATAGGGGCAGATGGCAAGGTAAAGGGCGTGATTTATTTCGATGCTGAGGGTAAGGAGCAGGAGGTATATGCACGTGCAATTGTAGTAGCTGGTAACGCAATAGAAACACCTCGACTGCTCTTGTTAAGTAAATCAAAACAGTTTCCTAACGGTCTGGCTAATTCAAGTGGTCTTGTTGGTAAGTATTTTACCAGGCACATGGGCGTTGCTCTTAATGGATTGTTTTCTGAACGTTTGTCCAGTTGGAGAGGTATTCCCGCTGGTGGAACGATACAGGATTTTTATGAAACGAATAAACGCAACAATTTTGCACGTGGTTGGACGATCGAGATAAATAATGATGGGCAGTGGCCACTATCGGTGGCAAAAACAATTTATGGTTGGGGCAACGAACATAAAGCACGGATGAAAAAATATTTTGGTCACTTAGTTAATCTTAATTCAGTTGGTGAACAGTTGCCAGACATTCGTAATCAGGTGACACTGGATTCTGACGTGAAAGATCATTTAGGAATACCTGTACCACGATTGATCAATGAACTATATGAAAACGACCGCGCAATGATTAAATCAATGCCTCAAATATCCAAGGACATTTTGGAGGCAGCAGGTGCTATAGAAATTTGGGAGCGTGAGAAAAGAGCAGAAGGCGGCGTGCATTTTATGGGCACTTGCCGAATGGGTAAAGATCCAAAAAAGTCCGTTGTAGACCCCTGGTGTCGCGCACATGATGTGCCGAATTTATTTATTGGAGATAGCAGCGTCTTTGTAACTGGCGCTGCAGTCAACCCTTCGCTTACCCTTATGGCATTGGCGACACGTACTGCCGAGGGAATTTTTACTGCATTTAAACGAGGGGAGTTGTAAACATATAGCTGATATGCGAACTGATTACCTTCGCTATCCAGCGTTTTAAAAAGTATTTAATGCAAAAGACTAAAGCTTATTTAAAATTACTGAAAGGACTTGCTTTATGGGTGTAAGAGTTGCTAAAGATTTTGATTTTCCCAAGGCCTTGAACGATGAAATAATAGTACGGATTGAACCTTCTAAGGGTTGGGTTTCTCTCAAACTCAAAGAATTGCTGGAGTATCGTGAACTCCTCTACTTCCTCACCTGGCGAGACATTAAGGTTCGTTACAAGCAAACAGTATTGGGTATAGCGTGGGCAATAATTCAGCCCTTCTTTACCATGTTAGTCTTCAGCCTTTTCTTTGGGCGTTTAGCCAAGATACCTTCAGATGGCATCCCTTATCCTATTTTCAGTTACGCCGCTCTGGTACCATGGACATTCTTCGCACACGGGCTGAACCAGGCATCCAACAGTTTAGTAGGCAGCGCTAATCTTATTAAGAAGGTGTATTTCCCGCGTTTGGCTATACCAATTGCGTCGGTATTAGCAGGGGTAGTAGATTTCGTATTAGCATTTATCATGCTGATAGGGATGATGCTCTACTTTGGCATTTTTCCAACAATCAACGTGTTCTGGTTACCTCTCCTTTTACTACTTGCTTTAACGACCTCCCTTGGTGCATCCCTTTGGCTTTCTGCTATGAATGTACAATTCCGTGATGTGCGCTATATTATACCATTTCTTACCCAGTTCTGGCTTTTTGCAACACCCATTGCCTATCCAAGTAGTCTATTATCTGAGCCGTGGCGTACTGTGTATGGTCTCAACCCTATGGTTGGCGTAGTTGAGGGTTTTCGTTGGGCATTATTGGGTACAAACACAGCCCCAGGACCAATTATGATCATTTCCTCACTGGCAGCATGTTCATTGTTAATTAGCGGTGCCTTATATTTCCGTCGTATGGAAAAAACTTTTGCAGATGTGGTATAGCGCCGAAGGCGCGGTGCGTGGTGCTTTGTTCGTAGTGCTTTGTGCGTGGTGCTTTGAAGAAATAATGAACCAAGCTGAAACATAAGATAACAATCACAAAAAATTTATGTCATGAAAATTACTCGTTTTGAAGACATCGAAGCTTGGCAGATAGCAAGGGATTTAAGCCAATTTATATATAGTGTTGTTAAAAAGGGAAAGTTTTCTAAAGATTACGGGTTGAAGGATCAGGTATGCAGGGCATCAGTATCTATAATGGCTAATATAGCCGAAGGATTCGATTCGGGTTCGAGGGCTGAATTTGCAAGGTTTTTGGCTTATGCCCAGAGATCATGCTCTGAACTTCAATCAGAAATCTATGTTGCTCTTGATCAGGACTACATAACAAAAAAAGAATTTGATGCAATCTATTCCTTAGCAAGCAAAACGCATTCTAAGATAGGTGCCTTTATAAGATACCTTAAACAAAGAACCAAGAACGAAGAACCAAAGGTGAACCAAGAACAATGAATGACATCGCCATCCGTGTAGAAAGTCTCAGTAAAAAATATCATATAGGTAGGCGGCAGGACAAATACAAAACTTTACGAGAGACATTAACGGATGCCTTTGTTGCGCCCTTACGGAGGGCAGGTAAGTTATTGCGAGGACAGTCTACAGGCGCTGCTGAATTAAATGAGACGATATGGGCGCTCAAAGATATTTCTTTTGAGATTAAAAAAGGAGAAGTTGTCGGTATTATTGGACGTAATGGTGCGGGCAAAAGCACTTTACTTAAGACTCTCTCACGTATTACTGAGCCAACGAAAGGATTTGCTGAAATTCACGGACGAGTTGGTTCGTTGTTAGAGGTGGGTACCGGTTTCCATCAAGAGTTAACGGGCCGGGAAAATATTTATCTAAATGGTGCGATTCTGGGTATGAGGCGAGTTGAGATCACCAGGAAATTTGATGAAATTGTAGCTTTTTCCGAGGTAGAAAGATTTGTAGACACACCTGTTAAGCACTATTCTAGTGGTATGTACTTAAGGCTTGCCTTTGCCGTAGCAGCACATTTAGAACCTGAGATATTGATGGTAGACGAGGTGTTGTCGGTAGGCGATGCGCGTTTTCAAAAGAAGTGTATGAACAAAATGGAAGAGGTTGGGCAACAAGGCCGTACGGTTTTGTTTGTGTCGCACAATATGCCAGCCATTACCCGCCTCTGCGAGAGAGCTATTCTGCTGCATGAAGGTATGGTGTTACAGGATGGTCCATCAGACCAGGTTGTTCATGCATATTTAACTTCTGGAACT
>MHZA01000064.1:0-713 GCA_001828595.1 Planctomycetes bacterium RIFCSPLOWO2_12_FULL_40_19 | reverse complement strand
AGGTTGTTCATGCATATTTAACTTCTGGAACTACTACTACAGCCTTAAGGGAGTGGCAGGATCCAACAAAAGCACCTGGAGGAGAGGTGGTTCGTTTACGTGCTGTAAGGGTTCGATCGGAGAATGACCAGATTACAAACACCATGGACATCCGGAAGCCAGTTGCGATTGAGATGGAGTATGATGTCATTAAATCTGGCTATGTGTTGTTGCCCCATTTTGACCTCTACAACGACGATGGTATTCATATTTTTAAAGCCCTCGACCAAGACCCTGATTGGCGACGACGCCCCCGTCCCGAAGGGCGTTACGTGAGCAAGGCTTGGATTCCTGGCAATTTCTTGTCCGAAGGGATGCTGTTTGTTACGCCGGCTCTTATTACTCTCGAACCGGTTATCTTTCAATGTGCCGTGCGCGATGCGGTTTCTTTCCAGGTTGTTGATAGCACTGATGGTGATTCAGTGCGTGGCGATTGGGCTGGAAGGCTAGGTGGTGCTGTGAGACCCCTTTTGAAGTGGGATACGCAGTTTATCCCAAATGGATGAGAATCCGGGGCACTTTGATTACTACAGGCAGACAATCACACTGGTGGACAGAGCCGAAAAGGTGTGTAATTCCCATGTTTAGGGTGAAAGCAGGGCAATGAGAATTGAAAACTTAAGATCAGAAAAGAAGGGGAATAGGGTAAGAGTTGCAGCGACGGTGATCTGGGA
>MHZA01000063.1 GCA_001828595.1 Planctomycetes bacterium RIFCSPLOWO2_12_FULL_40_19 | reverse complement strand
ATTAAAAAAGGCGGGAAGATAATTGGTCAGGCTTAGCGCAGGTTTATTTTTTATCATAGTGCTTTTATTTGCTGCAAATAACTTTTCCTGGCCTCAGGAAATGCCGCGACAGTCTCAAGAGGCGCCCGGTGAGCAGAGAAGAAGAGAGCAGCAGCCTTCCGGTAAGTCCGGTGATAATATTCCGCAGGAGCAGGCGGCAGAGGATAAAATCCCAGAAGGCGAAAGTCCTGCGGCTGCCCCGCTGATGGAGATAAAACGCTTAGAGACCAAAGAGCCTTTGTATTCTTTTGAGTTAAGAGATGCGGATATAGCAGACCTGTTTAGGGTTTTAGCGCATGATTATAAACTTAATTTATTAATAGATAGGGACGTGCAGGGTAAAATCACCGCCAGCTTAAGCAGTGTTTCTCTTGAAGAAGCCCTGGGGAGCATCGCAGATTCGCAGAACCTGATTTTGGAAAAGAAGGGCAATATTACCAGAGTGAGCCCGAATTTAATAACCAAGGTTTTTGTTCTCAATTCTATAGAGGCGAAACAATTATTGGAGCCTTCTGCTTCAGCAGGAGAGGCTCAAGGTGAGGGCGCGTCTGAGTCTGGCGCGGGCGCAAAAAAAGAAACAAGCACAATCTACGACCTTATTTCTGAAAAAGGAATAGTGCTATTAGGCAAACAGCCGAATTCAATAGTAGTTATTGACTATCCGCCGAATGTCCTAAAAATAGAAGGATATCTTAAAGCGATTGACCAGAAGATGGGCAGCCGAGTTTTTAAACTCAAGTATTTAAAAGCCACGGATATTGTAGGCAAGGCAGCTGCATCCTCTGCGAGCGCCGGAGGGAACGCCGGAGGCGGCGCTGCAGAAGAGCAAGGCGCGGTCGCTGCCGCCGGAGGCGGCGGTCCGGCAGGCGGCGAATAACCCCACAGAAGCGCTATGAATTAAAATGCAAAAATTTAAAATAAGACTCTGGATTTTGCTTTTGAGTTTTGCGCTTTTAAACTTTGTATTTATTTGTTATGCCCAAGAGGTAAGCAATGACATCAGGATTTTATTATCCAGCGAAGGCAAAGTTCTTTATGGAGATGAACCCAATTCCATAGTGGTGATTGATTATCCGGAGAATATCCAACGTATTGCTGATTACTTAGATGTAATAGACGTCCCCCCCCAGCAGGTACTTATTGAAGCCAGGCTGGTAGAAGTAAAATTACAGAAAGAACATGCCTTAGGGGTAAACTGGAAGGCTTTTGCTGATAAGGGATATATGACTTTGGGCCGTTTTAAGCTAGGCTCTTCTGCTCTTGGCCAGCAGCCCGGGCTTTTAGAACAAACTATTCCTTATAAGAATACTAATTATCCGCCGGGGCAGGCAACAACAGGCCAGGAATCGCCTTTTACCCTGGCTATATTTGATGATAACATTAATGTTGTAGTGCAGACATTAGCCAATTCTTTAGATACCAACCTGCTTTCTGCCCCGCGCGTTACTACAGTTAATAATCGTGAAGCAGAGATTAAGGTAACCCAAAGTCTTCCCTGGGCAGAGCCTGAGGTGAGCGTATCCGGACAGTCGGGCAGTGTTACCGTAACCTGGAAGGTAAATTTTGAAGAGGTGGGAATAACGCTTAAAGCTACCCCTACCATTAATAATGACGGGAAGATATCCATGGTGCTTAATCCAGAAATAAGCGAAAAGACCGGGGATTACACTCTTACGGTTGTTCAGGGCTCCACCTCAATTCCTTATACCATTCCCATAATTGATACACGCAGCGCTTCTACAAAGGTAGTAATCGGCAACGGTCAGACTCTTATTATTGGGGGGTTGATTAAGGAAAAGAATACTAAGGGGGTGACAAAAGTCCCCTTCCTGGGCGACATACCTCTTTTGGGGTATCTTTTCAAAAGCAAGAAAGAAGTCGGCGATAAAACCGAACTGCTCATCTTTGTTTCACCCACAATAATTACCGACAATGAGTTCAAACGTATGGCAAAAGACGAGAAATACAGGCTAGGCAGGGATTATATAAAAGAAAGGGAGGAGCAGGTTCGTTCGGTAATGAGAGGAGAGAGGGAGGAAAAAGAAAAAAAAGATAAACTCTCCGCCCAGTTAGAGTCATTGAACAAAAAGCAGGATTCCCTGGTTAAAGAGAGGAAAAAAATAGAAGCTATGGTTGTCAGTGAAGAAAAAAATCTAAAGACATTAAAGGACGCCCAGAAGATATTAGCCGAAGAAAAAAAGGGACTGGAGAAATGAAGGATAATTAATTAATGAGAAAACGGCTGGCAATAGTTTTAAGCCTGACTTTTGCGATAGGCTGCTTTCTAAACAGTAGTTTAACTTACGCTAATTATGAAGATATAGAGCGGAGCATAGATAATTTAAAGACAGCAATTAACAAAGAAATGGTCCTTCTTAAATTTTTTAAAAAGAAGTATATCTTTCTTATAAGAAAGAAGCGGAGGATTAAAGATTTGATTATTCAGGAGAAGCAGAGGATAGAGCAATTAGGAAAAAAGAACCGGGAAAATTTAATACGTTCAAGGAAACAGGAAATAGAAAAATCGCTGGATGAGTTTGAGAAAATCCATAAGATAAATTAACTATGCCGGAAATTGTCCATAAAAAAATAGGGGAGATACTGGTTGGAAAAGGACTGATTAGCTCTCAGCAGCTTGAAGAGGTTTTAGAAGAACAGCGGCTTACCGGCGATAAATTAGGCGATATGTTGATCAGGAAAGGATGGATAAGCCGCCAGGATTTTGAACGTTGTTTGACTATTCAGACAGGAATTGTCAAATTTGACCTTTCCAGTTATCTCATTGAACCTGACATAATTAAACTCGTCCCCGAAGATTTCGCGCGTAACTATAAATTGATACCGGTATTTATGATTGAGAATAATTTAACCGTGGCAATGGTTGACCCTGCCAATGTATTCATTGCTGATACGCTTCAACGTATGACCAAGCTTAATGTAGAGCCGGTCTTGGC
Source organism: Planctomycetes bacterium RIFCSPLOWO2_12_FULL_40_19 (assembly GCA_001828595.1). GTDB lineage: Bacteria > Planctomycetota > Brocadiia > Brocadiales > Scalinduaceae > Scalindua. The sequence continues at coordinate 3,277 of MHZA01000063.1, read as the reverse complement.
GGAAGAGTTGGATATTAAGAAAGCCCATGACCAATATTATGGAGGGATGGGTGGTTTAGAGGAAATCGTTGCTTCTATTGACAAGGATAAACTTGCCGAAAAGGAAAAATTGGGCGAGGAAGCGCCCATAGTTAAAATCGTCAATTATTTAGTTATTCAGGCAGTTCAACTTAAGGCCTCAGATATACACATTGAACCAGAGGCAAAATTATTGAATATCCGCTATCGCATTGACGGGATCCTTCAGCATCGCCCTTCCCTGCCTAAGGAGTTGGCGCCCGCTATAATCTCGCGCTTTAAAATCATAGCCGGATTAGACATCGCTGAGAAACGGCTTCCTCAGGATGGCCGTATCCTGATTAAAATGGGAAATAAGGAGATAGATTTCCGCGTTTCCACCTGCCCAACCGTCTATGGAGAAAATGTGGTATTAAGAATTTTGGATAAAAGCAACCTTGTTGTGGGCTTAGAATCATTGGGTTTTTCACTGCGGGAATTGCATTTATTTAGAGAATTACTTAACTCTCCCTATGGAATAATTCTGGTTACCGGCCCTACGGGAAGCGGTAAGACTACCACTCTCTATTCGGCCCTCCAGATACTGAATAAAGATGATGTAAATATAATGACCGTGGAAGACCCTGTGGAGTACCAGTTTTCTGGAATACGGCAGGTGCAGGTAAATCCCAAGGCGGGCCTTACCTTTGCTGCTACCCTGCGTTCCTTTTTACGTCAGGATCCGAATATTATTATGGTAGGGGAAATCAGGGACTTAGAGACCGCTGAAATTGCGGTGCAGGCCGCCCTTACCGGCCACCTGGTTCTTTCCAGTCTGCATACAAATGATGCCCCTACGGCATTTACTCGTCTGGTTGATATGGGAGTTGAGCCTTTTTTGGTTTCCTCATCTTTATTATGCGTGCTTGCTCAACGTTTGGTAAGAAAGGTTTGCGAAAAATGTAAAGAATTTTATACGCCCAGTAATGAAGTTTTAAAGAGCCTGGGCCTGGAAGGAAAAATAGGCCAGGGGGTGGAATTCATCAGAGGAAGAGGCTGTAATATCTGCAATAAAACCGGCTATAAAGAAAGAAGGGGCATCTTTGAGTTATTAAAGGTTACTCCCCCTATAGGGGAGGCGGTTTTAAAAAATGCCTCTGCCGATGAAATTCGTAACCTTGCCATAAAAGAAGGGATGATTACCCTCAGGCAGGCAGCTATAGATAAACTCCTCTCGGGTGTTACCACTACCGAGGAGGTTATCCGGGTGACTTTAGAATCAAAATGACGCGCCCGCTATCCTCCGTTGACTGCAAAAAGAAAGCGTGTTATACTTATTTGAGAAAGGAGGTAAATCAAGGCAAGAAAAACAAGGGCAATTTAAAATAAGTCTAGGTGATTAAATTCAATCAAAGGGGGACGAAATGAAAGCAAAAGGTTTTACTTTAATTGAGCTTATCGTGGTTATCGCGATCATTGCCATCTTAGCCGCTATCATCGCGCCCAATGCCTTCAAGGCAATTGAGAAGGCAAAGATTGCCGGAACTATCGGGGACTATCGCGCGATGAAAACAGGGGCGATGGCTTATTATGCCGATACCGGAACCTGGCCTACTGACGGAGTTACCACCAGCGGCCTTGTCCTTACCGACGGAAAAGCTGGCTGGGATGGGCCGTATTTAGAGAAATGGCCGCCTTTATCAAAATGGGGCGGGACGTATATTTTTCAAAATGATGCTGCTCAAGATTGGGACGGTGTTACAGGGAGTGACACAGCCAGATATGTGGAGGTTAGCTCTGTCCCTCAGACCGGAGCAACAAGAGTTGACCGCGAATTAGACGGCACAATAGATAATTCCGCCGGCTCTGTCCGCTACGCTGGAGCTAATAACCCGACAACTTTACGGATATTAATTTCCACTGAGGTTGCGGTGAACTAAATACGGACATTAAAGATGAAGCCAAAAGGTTTTACCTTAATTGAGCTTATCGTGGTGATCGCCATCATTGCCATCTTAGGCGCGATCATTTCTCCCAATGCCTTCAGGGCAATTGAGAAAGCGAGGGTATCGGCATTTGTTGCTGATTATAAAACCGTAAAGAATGCCCTCTTATCTTATTATTCTGATACCGGGAGATGGCCGACTAACTATCAAGACCTAAATCCTATCCTTATTACCGGAGCAGGCCAAGCCAGCGGTTGGGATGGCCCCTATGTAGAGAAATTAGAGAAGATTCTCTGGGGGGGTTCAGCTGCCGCGGCCTGGAGATGGATATATGAAACCGGCAGATGGGATACCGATAGTAATTTCGAAGGGCACTTTTGCTATGAGCCTCCTCCTCCGGCAACTGCCCTAGTTGCCATAGACCGCGCCGTAGATGGGGGAGATGGTTATGACGCCGGCAGCATAAAGGGCGGATGGCGGCAGCCGTTTGGAGCAAGCGGATGCTTTTGGCCGCTTGTTTTTGATGACTAAGGGAGGAGAAAAATGGAGTGGAGGGATAATAAGCTAATTGGCATAGGGGCGGGAATTGCTTTTTTGATTTGCCTGGCCTTTATGATTATTCCCTTTATCTGTAGAAATATCCAACAAAAAAAAGAACTGGAAAAGGCCAAGCAGTGGATGGAATATGAAAAAAGACGAGGCGGTCCGCCCGAAGCTGAAGAAATAGAACGAATGCTCAATATAAATGAATAAGATGAACAATTAGAAGATACTAAAGAATGCCCGCATTCATCTCCTTAGAGAATATTAAAAAACAATTTGGAAAAGCGCTTATCTTAAAAGAGATAAATTTAGCAATAAAGGAAAAAAAGATTTTCGCGCTCCTCGGCCTTAACGGAGCGGGAAAGACCACGTTAATAAAGTGTTTATTAGGGGTTATTAAGCCTACCTGCGGCGAAATCTATTTCAAAGCCAAGCCTTTGACCTTTTCCGTTATCCAGCGTTATTTCGGTTATCTGCCTGAATCCTTTCAGTTGTATAAGGAACTTTCTGCCAGAGAATTATTGAGTGCCTTAAATAGAAGCCTGAATAATAGGCCTCAGGAAATAGTGGTTACCTTAGAGCGGGTGGGGCTTAAGCATGAAGAGAGGAAAAAGATTAAATTTTATTCCCGGGGCATGCTGCAGCGCTTAGGACTGGCAGTCTGTTTACTTAAAAATCCTGAAGTGATAGTATTGGATGAACCCTTATCCGGATTAGACCCCTTAGGGCAGGCGCAAATCCTGAAACTGCTCAAGGAGCTGAATATCAGCGGCAAAACCATATTTTTTTCA
>MHZA01000062.1 GCA_001828595.1 Planctomycetes bacterium RIFCSPLOWO2_12_FULL_40_19 | reverse complement strand
AATTATAGGTTTAAGATCGTGTGTATAACCAGAGAGAGGGAAGATATTTACCGGAGGATTGGCGAAAGAGTTGAAACAATGTTTGACAACGGCCTTGTTGATGAGGTTCAATCTCTGCTGGATAACCCTGAAGGCTTAAGCAAACAGGCGGGGCAGGCGCTGGGTTATAAGGAGGTTATTCAATATCTTGAAGGCAGGCTTACACTAAGTGATGCAAAAGAGTTGGTAAAATTAAACACTCGTAGATTTTCCAAAAGACAGATGACGTGGTTTAGAAGTTTCCCGGACGTTCAGTGGTCGGCGGCAGAGGAACGGGAGGGGCCAGAAATTATTTCTGAAAAAATAATTTCTATATTAGAAAGAACATTTTAGGGATTGCTTAAGATATGAAAGTTTTTAGTTTTCTTAATAATATAAACTTTAGTGCAGCTTACAGCAAAGTCTTAGGTTCCGTCAGGCTGTCAGGGAATAAAAGCGCCTGGGGTCTGGAGGTCGGCGATAGTGGATTAAAAGCCGTGAAAGCAAGCGCTCGCGATGGTGAATTGTTTATAGAAGCAGTTGACAGGATAGACTATTCATCAATTGATCATGGAAATACGCTTAAAAAACCGGAAATTATTGAAAATGCGGTAGATATTTTTAAAGAACGCAATTTAATAAGTAAATCTGACAAAATAATTGTTTCTCTTTCCGGGAAAATGATACTCTCAAGATTTTTTTCACTCCCGCCTATTAAGAAAAGCAGAGTTGCCGAGGCGTTAAGATATGAATTGCGTAAGCAAGTCCCTTTTGAGCCTGATGAGATTGTATGGGATTATCAACAGTTTGAAAATGACGGAACGGCTGATAAAGGTGTTAAGATAGGGCTGTTTGCAACAAAAAAGGAGAATATATATAATCTTTTACCAAGCCTGGCGCCAATAACAGCGAATCTGGATGCAATTCAAATTACGCCTATTGCAATTTATAATCTTGTGCACTTGAGTTCTGATTCAGACCAAGACGTTATTGTTATAAATGTTGAACAGGAGAATACTGATTTTATAGTGGTTGGAAGATCAAAATACTGGAATAGAAGCATTCCCATGTCAGAAGTAAATATGACCCTTATACGGGAAATTCAGAGGTCAATAGGATATTACGTCTCTGTCTCAAAAGGCACTAAACCGGAAATTTTATACTTAATGGGCGAGGTTTTTGAAGATGATAATAAAATTAAATTTATTGACGAAAACCTGGAAAACAAAGTCAGGTTTCTGGACCTGTTAGATAAAATCAGAATGCTGAAAGACGTTGACCATTCCATGTTAAAGGAGAGAAATATTTATGGCTTCGAAACGGCATTGGGACTTGCTATACAGGGCTTAGATCTTGGCGAAATCAAAATAAATCTGCTCCCGCTTGACTATGTTAAGGAGAGGCATGTATCAAAACACAAAATATTTGCCTGCGTTATTGCAATTTCAATATTTTTGAGCTTTTTAACACAAAGTATTAAAGATTATATAACCTGGCGGCGCCTTTCGAAGAGTGTCGATACCGTAAACGAAACATTTAATAAAGTAAAAAAACTGGAAAGAGATTACAACGATATAGAGAAAAAAGTTAAAGCAGGGGAAAAAAACTTACATGTATGGAAGACAATAGGCATTCAGGGGAGTTTCTGGATAGATATTATTAACAAAATTATAGACTCCTTTCCGGAAAAGGTATATTTGTTAAGCATAGAATCCGTATGGGAAATTCCTCATACTGATAAGAAGGAAAGGATAAGCGGTAAAGGCTTTTTTGAAAAGGCAGAAGAAAATACGTCTAAAAATATTGATACGTCGAAAGAAGCGTTGATTATAAGTATTAAGGGAGAAAGTTACGATCCGGAGGTATCGTACATAGAAGGAAAAGTTAAAATCCCTATAGAGAATTTAACATTGTTTGATCAGAAGACACCCGTATTCAGTGTTGTAAGAGTAGTGCCAGGTTCTGTACATCATGTTACGGTTATAGATAAAAAAGGGGTATCGGAAGATATGGCTCACGGCATAAAAGGCCTGCCGATTTCCTTTGAAATACAATGTATAGTAAATCCAATAAATTAGGTTGGGTTTTAAAAGACAAAAACCCAACGCCTTTTTTACTACACGTAGGGGCGTATTGCAATACGCCCCTACATCCTTTGTCGGAGTTAAGGCTTTAGCCTTTTATTACATTATTTGTATCAATATTGAAAGACTCATGAACATATCAAATATTAAAAAAAATATATTCTGGATATCTATAGGGGGAGGAGTGGTTTTTGTGACAGCCCTTTATATTTTTGCCGTGAATTCTTTCAGGGTGAAAAATATTAAGAAGGTTGAGATAATTGAAAACGTACTGACTAAATTAGAGCTATACGAAAGAAAGGGTTTTAAGATTCGCAGTGAAAAATGGATACAGGCGGAAGAGGCCAAATTAGAGATGATCAAGAAGCTCCGGTTAGAAAGTGAGGAATTTTATAAAGAACAGGATCGTCAACTGGAAAAAATCTGTACTTCTGTTGATGGAGAGGAGATTAAGGACGAGGCTTTATGGAAAAACAGGTATATTCAGGGCGTAAATGTTCTCCTGGGCAAGATAAAAAGGCGTAATGTTTCATTTAGTGAAAACGCACTGCCATTTAAAGAATGGAAATCTGAAATCCCTACATGGGAATACATTATCCCCGAGCAGAAAAGATTTTGGATTACGGAAGAACTGATAAATATAATACTGAAGGAAGAATTAAAAGTCAGCTATCTTGAAGGTATTAATTACGGAGTGGAAAGATTTGTTTCCGCCAATGCTTACGTTGAGTTGTGTGATATTATTCCTTTTACTATAAAGGTAAGTATGGATGTTGAAGGCCTGCTTTCTTTAATTAACGAATTTCTAAAATCAAAGATATGTTTTGAGATAGAGACCGTTAATATAAGAAGATCGGTGCAGAAAGGAAATATTCAATCTTCTTCCACAGTGGATGTTGTTGTTGCGGCGTATGTTCTGGATTTTAAGATATAATAGTGCGCAGTTGCGACGAAATATGGTATGAACGAAGTATAAAGGTATAGGGGAAATAACAGGGTTAAAATGGGCTATTAATAATGGAGACCGCACAAAAAGAAAAAGTATATGGTTATTTGTTTAAAGTAGTTTTATCTTTGATTTTGTTTTTTTGCTTATATAATGTTGTTAGTATCTTTTTTCTTTCTCCCTCCAGGGGGAAAAAGCTGCAGTCAAGAATTTCCAGCGCCGTTAATACTATAGAATCCAATATAAGACGCGCAGGCCCAGAAAATATGGAAGAGATAATTTACGAGCCGCAGATGGTGAATAAAGTTAAAGGTTCTCCCCTGTCAAAACAAATTGAAAGGACTTCAATTTTTGCCGGACCTGTAAAGACAAAAACAGAAATTGCAGAAACAGAAATAGTTCAATATGAAAATATTGAAGCGCCTGCTAACTTAGAAATCGTTTTTAAAGGCCTGGCCGATGACCTTGCTTATATCAATATAAGAAGAGAGATAGATGGACAATGGCATGAACACGGATTTCCAACAAAGATAGGCGAGATAATAGGCGGGGAAAAAATTTTGGGTGGGAAAACGCTCGATTTTACAACAAATTATGTACTGCAAGACATAGTCTATAAAGCGCAAAGGCCGACAACATTAATGAAAAATGTGATTATCTTGAATGACTCCGGAGAATTTGCCGGAACCACTATGATGACGGGCGAGACATTTATGAAATATACTTCTAAGATTAAGTATAAAGACGAGAATGGCAACACAAAAGAATTATGGCTAAATGAATCTGCAAAAACTATAAAAGTAGAGGAAGAAGAAATCGTTGAGGATGATAAGGCAAAACCCGCTGAACCAAAAGAAGGGGTTGTAATAGATGATGCGGCAAAGCAAAATAAAATACCAGACAAAGTAAGAAAACCATTTGATGAGGAGGCAGAAATAATAAAATCAATTTTACAAGAAGTAGAAATTAGAAGCGGATTAAACTAAATTCTTTGTTTCACGTAGAATAGCAATAAAGTTATTTACATTGTTAATTTGAAGCAGCCCTTTAGTATGACATCCTGAGTCTTCCGTCTCCGTCATTCCGGGAGTTGCGAAGAATATCATCAGGGTTGCTCGTATCAGGCTGCGAAAAATAGCCTTACTGTTGATGCATCAGGAAAAATACCATTCATGAAAGCTATCCGGATAAAAATCACAGCGATTGTAATAATTTACTCCCTCCTCATGATAAGCGCATGTCAGACCACGTCAAAAAAGGTGAGCGATAAAGAAAGTGATAAAAAGTCAGGAATAACCGAAGAAAATTTACCCAAACCTCAATCGAGTTCCCGCTATAAAGATGTATCAGAACAATTGCAAAAAGAGGAGAAGGCGGATTCTTCCGAAGTATTAAAGAAAAGGGATATCAGGAGAAGTGGAGATAATATAACGCCTAAAAAACAGATAGAAGCCCCGCCTGTAAAAATTTCAGATAGCATGCGGAATCAGATGATTCAAGATGCAAGGCAGGCAACAAAAGAGCAAAGATATATAGATGTTGTCCAGATAGCCAATGCGATCTTGAGGGACAGGCCTGGCGATGAAGCCGCCCTTGCCTTGAGGGAAAATGCCCTAGCGCTTCAGGAAGATTTGAGACACAAAAAAGTAATGGCGCAAATAGAAAAAGTCGATGCAAGCGAACGCAATAAATATTTCGAAAACCTGCGGGAAAAGTCAATACCTTATAATGACTTAATGCAGTATACGGATGAAGATAAATGGGAAGATATCAAGGGGAGAACACTGAGAGAAGATCCGGAAAAAAGACTTGAGGAAAATCTCGATCATACCGAAAGACTGAGGCAGACGCCATCCCCATCACAAAAACCCACTACTCAGGAAATGCAAATGAAACTGGGAGATCGACTGTCAATTGAGTTTATAAATACCCCTCTTCGTGACGTAATCTCATTTCTTCAGGAAAAGTCAAAGATGAATTTCTTTTTAGATAAAGATGCTCCGGATACAAACGTAAACATAAAGCTTAATGATGTTCCACTTTCTGTGATACTGGATTATATCTTGCCAAAAGGCCTGGGTTATGTGGTAAAGGATAATATCATTCATATAACCGTTGAACCACTGGAATTGAGGGTCTATGATGTCCGCGATTTACTCATAAACCTGGAAGACAGACAAAGCCTGACGGCACAGGTGGGAGCGACTGGAGTGGCAGAGGGATCCCCTTCTAAAGGAGAGGGCAAGGATACCTTTGACAGGGTTCAGGAGATTATTAATCTGATAACCAGCACTATAGAGCCTGCATCATGGTCGGCGAATGGGGGGAAGGGTATGATAGCGGCACGAGAGGGAATGCTGGGCGATATCGTAGTTACCCACATACTTGGAGTACACAAAGAGGTAGAAGGCATCCTTGCCGCTCTGAGGTCTTCTGCAGACCTTCAGGTGAGCATCGAGGCGCGTTTTATTGCGGTGTCAGATAATTTTCTGGAGACCTTCGGACACAATATTGCTGATTTGGATACAACTCAGAAGTCGGCAAGTAAACGAAGGGGTATCTTTACAGAGACTGGCTCATTCTCAGACGTGGGAGTGAGTGCAACTTCACCAGCAACAAGTGGATTAAATCTTACCTATCAAATATTTGATGGATTGTTCCTTAAAGGATTTTTGAAAGCCGTGCAGGAAAGTGATGAGGCTGAAACAATTACCGCCCCAAAGATAACCCTGTCTAATACTCAGAGAGGGACGATTAAGGTAGTTACAACAACAAGTTATATAAAGAGTTTTACAATTGTGAGCCAGACACCTGAACCTGTGATGGCCGAAATAGACGACGGTACCACATTTAACGTAAGACCCGTTGTAAGCGCTGACAGGAAATATGTCTATCTGGAAGTACATCCCGTTATCACTGCTGTTACATTTACAAATACAAATTTTGTAACCGGTGGTGCCAGCACATCAGGAGGCGGAACTACGGCATCCAATACCAATACAATACAGCGCCCCACAACCGTTAAGCAGGAATTATCAGTTACGGTCTGTGTCCCTGATAAAGGCATCCTTATGATTGGCGGTTTGGGCAAAAGTTCAGAAGCGAGAACGTCAAAAGGCGTTCCAATTCTTTCCAAGATTCCTATTGTAAAAAGGATATTTTCCAGTAACACAATTGACAGAGATATTACTACCGCAGGTAATCTGATCATACTCATAAAGCCGACCATCCTGATTAGAGAAGAGGAGGAGGCGCGTGCCTTTGTAAAAGAAAAGAGAGAAGTAGAAGTCAGATTTCCAATGTATGGACGGTAAAGGTATTTAAACTTTAATTCCGGAGGTCATGCAAATGCATAAGAAATATGGATTAAACACAATCCTGCTGGGCGTTGTTATAGTGTTGCTTCTGCTTGTGCTTGTTAAGACTTCGCCTAATTATGTCATCGCTCAGGGAGATGGCGGGGCAGGCGCAAGGCACATATTTGCATTGGTGGGCAACCAGCAGGCAAATAGAGAATCTTTTTACCTGGTCGATACGAACCAGGAGGTAATTATGGTCTATGAATACGGGGTACAGGGCGAAGGTCTGGGATTGGTTACGACAAGGAGTTACAAATATGATAAATTATTGGAACAGTATGGCAGAGGCAACTTTGGCCCGACGGTTGAAAAGATTAAACAGGAAATAGAAAAGGTGAAAAGATAGAGAACGTCCGTCTTACAACCATCATGAATTTATGTATAGTCTTTCAATGCTTCGACTCCGCTCAGCATGACGGCATTGACACGGTCAATGCACTCCATAATAGCGTAAAAAGTCGTTGGGTTTTTGTCTTTTAAAACCCAACCTAATTTAATAGTATAGGAATTTCCATTTTAAGTCTGTTGGAGTTAAGTCTTCCTGCCCGACAGCA
>MHZA01000061.1:6452-10047 GCA_001828595.1 Planctomycetes bacterium RIFCSPLOWO2_12_FULL_40_19 | reverse complement strand
AGTTAAATCCTTTAGGAAAAATACATCGCCGGATAGACAAAGTCAAGCTCATTATTCAAAAGAAAGACAGGGATTTTTATAACAAACATTGCCATTTGTTTAAGCAATTGAAAGAACCGAGGCAACGATTTATAGATACGATTAATCTGGTTCTTGATAATGGCGCTGTTAAACCAATTAAATTTATCCTGGTTCAACATAATTTAGCGCTTGGCCCGGGAAAAGGCGCCTTAAAATTTATCAAAGATGTCCCTCTTCCCAAAGGTATAGATAAGATGTCACTGCAAGAGGCAAGGAATAGAGTGGAGAAACTGATACTTGAAGAGGTTGAGGCTTCAGCAACCGCTATGAGTTTGCGCCATGCCCTTTACAATGTAAAGTTGGGTGGCGCAAGTAATGCCATAGTGCTTATGGATATTAAGGAAATTAAAGGGAAAATTAAAACGATACCAATCCCCTTAACCAGGAATGAAACGGCAAGGCTTTCAAGAGAAATAGGTAACAGACTTGTTAAATACCGCATTATGGGTCCGGATGGTTTCTGGCCGGAACCGGATGACGTTACTACTGACGAACAGATAATAAACTGGGTGGAGGATGAAGCGCTGAAAACACTGCTCTTAAAGCATCTGCTTGCACCCAGGGATAAAGATCTGCTTGATACTCTGAGCATAGTTCATGGCCGAATAGAAGGGGAAAGAAAGATACTGGAAACACCTTATCATGATGCTGCACTAATATGGCTGAAGGAGTGGAGAGCAATAAGGCGTGGAGAAACGGCAATGAATGAGTTGGTCTCAAAAACATCAAAGGTTGGAAAACATTACAGGAAGCAAATATTAAGGACTGCCCTGAAGCATTGGATAAAACCATCTGTTGTTAGAGATATGATTGCCGTTAAACGGCTTCTTTCTGTGACGCACCTTCCATTCAGGGACTATAGGCCTAATGGGCAGATTGTGGTCATGGATACAGGAATTGCGCCTGTGATTTTACAGGAACATTTGTCAAAATTAAAAAAACTTTCCTGTGAAGATATTGTAGTAGTCAGTGTGCTATCAAAACGTCTTGGAGGAACCATTCCTAAGAGAATTGAGCAGCTTTGCCGGATATATGTAGAAGCTGCATATAACCTTGGAGCGAAGATCGTACTCTTCTGTAATACTATGGATGCCAACGCCAGGGCTACACTCGAAAAAGAATTTTCTATCCCTATTCTCGGCCCCATTGTACCTGCTGTTGAAGCCGTGTTTAGATTTGAGAATGCTAAGGGAGTAGTGATAAAGAATATTGGACTTGTTGCGACAAAGGCTACGATAGAAAGCGGCGCTTACATAAATGAAATACGAAGTCATAATAAAGAGGCTGGAATATTCAGCGTAGCAGCGCCGTTATTTGCTACTATGGTTGACATAAGTGAGTTTGACAAGATGAGGTCTCAAGTGGTGAGCCAAAGGAACTTGTCTATTATCGAAGCTAATCTAAGGCCTCTTATGGAAAAAAACATCGATGTTCTTATTCTGGGGTGTACCCATTACGGCGTATTTAAACAGGCGATACGTGAAATATGGAAAAGCTGTACAGGCAAAGAGATTCATATTGTGGATTCTTCCAGAGAACTTTCCCACTATACCCTGGCATTTCTCAGGCAGAACAAGATATTGTCTTTAAGAATCGAACAGAAAGGGAAAGTCTCTTACATTTCCAGCGAAGAAGATGCCCCGGGATTTGCACGGAAAGTTTCAGAGATCACAGGTTGTGCCGCTGATGTGGTGCCGATAGATATAGGCGAGGTGGTTGGAAGATTGAGCGAAGAAGACAGGTTATTTCAAAAGACAGTAGCTGAGGAAAGCAGGGAAGACATCAATTTAAGGGCAGGCATCATCGATTCTAATCTATCTGCCGGGGCCAAAGTTGCTATTGCGGACAAACTATATGGGGTGAAAGATAAAAGTGTCAGCCGGTTTAACTGTGAAATATTATCACCGGAATTGAAGGATGAGCATATACAGGAAATAGCCGGCTTAACCACGCAAAATAAGGAATTATTAAAAATCCTTTCTCATATCAAAGATGCCACGTCTCAATAAAACAAGAAAATCTTCCTGCCATTTTGTAAAAACCTTCGAGAGTGCCAAAACTTTATTATTGACAGATATATAACCGAATAATATATTAGGTGAACATACGTTCACCTAAACATGAAAACTGAACTTACAAAAAAACAACAGAATTTCCTGTCATTCTTGACAAAGTATATCCGGGAAAATGGTTACCCTCCTACTATTCGTGAGATTGTATACCACTTAAAACTGGCAAGTACCAACAGTGTAAAGAAGTATCTGGATATACTTGAACGTAAGGGCTACATAAAGAGAATACCAAACAGCCCAAGGGCAATAGAGGTGAGTGCGCAGACACCAGAGAGTCGTGCGCGGCTGATACCAGTAGCCGGAAAGGTCAGGGCCGGAGCGCCTCATCTTGCAGTTGAGGATATTACAGGACACCTGGCCATGGATGCATCAGTGGCTCGTTGGGATAATACCTTTTTTCTCAAAGTAGAAGGGGACAGCATGATAGACGCCCATATCCAGGACGGTGACTTCGTGTTAGTTAAGCCCCAGCAAACGGCAGAGAATGGAGAGATAGTAGTTGCCATTATGAATGACGAGGCGACGGTTAAGAGGTTTTTCAGGAGACGTAATGACATTTACCTGGAGCCAGCCAATCCAACCATAAAGCCCATAATCATCAAAGAAAGCCAGGCTCATGAGATGATTATAGTCGGGAAGGTCGTGACGGTATTAAGGCAGATTGGTAGTTAAATCAATAGAGCCGACGCATAAACTAAATAAGACTTTATATTATCAGAGGTTAGATACCTTGTTCCAACGCAGAGCGTTGGAACAAGTGGCAAATCTTCCGGTTTTCGAAAACCGTTTTTTTGGAATGCCTTAAGATAAAACCCTACCCGCCCGAACGGCGCGGGCGGGTAGGGTAAATTCCATTAAAATCAGCTATGCCGGAATTTAGGCTTTAGCCTTTTATTTCGCCTGCAGATTTTGAAAACCTTATTTATCCTGAGTATGAAATTTAACCCTGTCAGGGTTAAATAGCTGAAAAATCATGTTTTTCAAAAAACTAAATTGATACAAATTTTGAATTTGGTTTGCATTTTGTGCTTCATGTTTCGGATTTTTGACAGTAGTACCAGGTTCCCATGGTAAATAGATTATGATTACAGAGATAGGCGAACCCATAAAAGTAGGCGTAGTTTTTGGCGCTGATTGTATTGGCGGAAAGAAGATAAAACCGGTGTGGTTTGTGTGGAAAGAGAGACAGTACCGCATTAAGGAGGTAACGTATACATGGACAAATAAAGAGGGAAGCGCCTCTGTCCACTATTTCTCCGTTACAGACGGCCAGAACCTGTACGAAATCTCCTACAATGCCGGGACTATGGTATGGAGGCTTATGGCGGTCGAAGTGGATGGATAGGCGTAATTAAAATAGCCGAGGCATCCTGCCTCGGTGCAGCTTGCGGTCAGGCAAGATGCCTGACCTATACCTGCCCGAATAGGTACCCGTCCGAACG
>MHZA01000061.1:0-6430 GCA_001828595.1 Planctomycetes bacterium RIFCSPLOWO2_12_FULL_40_19 | reverse complement strand
ATATAATCAAGTTAAAGGTATCTAAAGTTATGGATAACAAAGAATTTGCTAAAGAACTTGAAAAGCGTACGCGGAAATTTGCAGTAAATTGATTGCTGTTTTTACATCTATTGGGAAGAAGTAAACCGTGAAAGAAGTGTTACATTAACTTTAAGCACTTCAAGCTTTTTATGAGACCAAATCAAATACCAAACCATGTCCAATAACAGAACAATAATGCACGTAGACATGAATGCCTTTTTTGCCTCTGTGGAGCAGCAGTCTAACCCTTCTCTCAGGGATAAGCCTGTGGCTGTTATTGGCGCCCAGCAAAGGACGGTTATTACTACGGCTTCGTATGAGGCCAGGGCTTATGGCGTCAAGGTTGGCATGACAGTGCCGGAGGCGCAGAGACTTTGTCCGGATATAATATTGGTGGCAGGCAATAACAAAAAATATACAGACACCTGCACGCGTCTTGTCAGGCTTTACGCAGATTATACGCCGCTGGTGGAGGTATATTCAGTTGATGAAGCGTTTCTGGATATAACAGGATCCCTTTACCTTTTTGGCGAGCCTGAAGATATCGCCATACAGATTAAGAGGAAGATAAGGAGGAATTTCGGGCTTACCTGTTCCATTGGCGTGGGGCCTAACAAGTTGCTGGCAAAACTGGCCGGCGGTATGCAGAAGCCGGATGGGTTTACGGTAATACATCCGGAATATATTTCTCAAATCCTTGAAAAATTGTCTGTAAGCGAGCTCTGTGGAATAGGTTCACGGCTTGAGAGACACCTTGAAGCTATGGGTGTTAAGACGTGTGGGGAATTGGGAAGATTTCCGGTAAAAGAGCTGGAGAATAAATTTGGCATTATCGGTAAAAGGCTTCATCAGATGGGACTGGGAATAGACGAGAGCCCTGTTGTTCCGGTTGAGGAAACACCCGATGCAAAATCTGTCGGCCATAGTATGACCCTTGAGAAGAATGTAAGCAACGATGAGGATATGAAGATATATATATTACAGCTCTCGGAGATGGTGGGGAGAAGATTGCGCCGCTGCCACTATTCCGGCAGGACAATAGCGCTGACCTTGAGGTATTCGGACTTTAGTACATTTACAAGAAGATGCACTATCAAAGAATATATAAATGACGGATTTGACATATACCTTGCAGCGCTCGATATATTAAGAGTGATAAGGCTTAAATATGCAGTGCGATTACTGGGTGTAAGTATCTCAAATTTGGTAAAGAATTATCGTCAGATACCTCTTTTTAAAAAGGACAGGGATAGGGTAGCTATCGTGCAGGCTATGGATGAAATAAATGACAGGTATGGCGAATTCAGTATAACACAGGCAAGGCTTCTTGACAGATACCAATATAAGGGTGTTATCGCCCCCGCATGGAGACCGGCAGGTGTCAGGAAAGTAAATTATTAATGATTAAGCCCAATGATTTGTCTGTTGTGTCTTTAGTTGAGTCTTTGTATATATTTAGATGTGGTAAGGATTATCAGGTTGTCCGGGATTTGAAATCCTGAAACCAGACATTGAAAAAATTTACAGATAAAAATAGTTTTAAATACTTTTTACCCGGACAACCCGTGTTTTCGTCAATTATGTACTAAAAGCTTAATAGGCAGTCCTTAAGGTCTAAATCGCTCAGTTTAAACCATAAAATCGCTTTTCTAGAGGGCTTGGTTCCGATGAGGGTTTTTCGCTTACAGAATATGTGCTTGATGCGATTCTTTCATTCATCAAACCGCATTTTTCGCATATACGGTTATATGGGCCTTTGCTGAGAAACAGGTTTCCACATTTTAAACATGCTCTCTTTTTCCTTAATCCGGACTTTGTGGGGTCTTTTAATTTCATCTTGTTTCTCTTAGGTTTTAAATAGTTAGAGGTACTTTTCATAGTTATCTTCCTCCTTTTGTGTTAATTACAAAAATATTACTAATATAGTTCCCGTATTCTAAATTTTTGATGTAAGTCTTAATGTAAGTTAATTCTTTTGATTACCTTAAGTTACGTATGGAGATTTAGCTTGACTTTTATGTTAATTTATGTAATTTTGCTACTAACTTAACGTAGGAAAGATTGCCCACATCAAAATATCAATAATTTGATGTGGGCAATCTTTTTGTAACAGGGTAGGGTAAATTCCGGAAAAGGAGTTAAGGCTTCCTGCCCGACAGCAGGCGGGTAGCCTTTTAACTTATTTGAATAACGATATTGCCATAAGAACGGAGGATTTGACAAAGGCGTACAAAAGCTTTTGGGGCCGCAGGAAGATATTAGCGCTGGATAAATTAAATATTGCCATTCAAAAAGGTGAAATCTTTGGGTTGCTTGGCCCAAATGGTTCTGGAAAGACAACTACTTTAAAACTCCTTTTAGGGTTGATTACTCCAACTGACGGCAGGGCATACGTATTGGGAAAATCAACAAATGATGTGGCCATAAAGAGCAAAATCGGTTTCCTGCCGGAAGAATCCTGCTTTTACAGGTTTTTAAATGCGGATGAAACATTAGACTTCTATGGCCAGCTATTCAGAATACCGGGAAAAGAGAGAAAATTAAGAATAAACAGACTCGTTGAGCAAGCAGGGCTTGAGTTTGCAAGGAAAAGACCCTTAAGGCAATATTCCAAGGGAATGTTACGTAGAATTGGTATTGCCCAGGCATTGATAAATGACCCTGATTTAGTTATTCTTGATGAACCAACCAGCGGGCTTGATCCTATTGGCACCAGAGAGACGAAGGACATAATTCTTGCGTTAAAAGAGCGTGGGAAAACGGTTCTTTTGTGCTCACATCTATTATCTGATGTACAGGATATTTGTGATAGAGTTGCAATACTTGATAAAGGCAAACTCCAACTCGCCGGTACAATTGATGAACTACTTTCCAGTAAAAATGTTGTTGAGATATTAATCCGTAATCTGCCAGATGAGGCAATAATTGAAGTTGAGACGTTTATAAAGGAAAAAAAAGGCGAAGTCATCTCAATCAAAAATTCTTCCGGCACGCTGGAAGATTTATTTTTAAAGATCCATGCAGCAAATATTAGTAATAGCAAGACAGACGTTTAAGGAAGCGGTTAGAAATAAGATATTATTTGTCTTTATTATTCTTGGTTTAACTACAATTTGCTGCTCCG
Source organism: Planctomycetes bacterium RIFCSPLOWO2_12_FULL_40_19 (assembly GCA_001828595.1). GTDB lineage: Bacteria > Planctomycetota > Brocadiia > Brocadiales > Scalinduaceae > Scalindua. The sequence continues at coordinate 3,285 of MHZA01000061.1, read as the reverse complement.
TTTTTATGCCGGTTGTTGGTGATGGCAGAGAAAAAATAAAAATCGTTGAGTCTATGTGTTTCCGTTCCATCACCTTTTTTGGCACACTGGCAGCGATCTTACTCTCCGCATCGTCTATCCCAACCGATATAGAGAACGGGGTGCTTAGTACAGTAACCACAAAGCCCGTTCAGCGAACCACTATAATTCTTGGGAAAATTATTGGTTTTATATATATAATTGGAGTACTGCTAATAGTAATGGGCGGTGTCAGCTATGCATTGATAAAATTTACAGCCTTGAAACAAAGCCATCAGGGTAATAGCGAACTTATGGTCAGGGATCAATTCGATCCTGATACTTTACAGATAACTGGTGAGCCGACAAGAAAGATTGGAAATGTTTCCTGGATAGAAGGTGGAGGAAAAGGAAGCTCAGTATGGAAATTTAAGGGATTATACTCTAAAGATAGAAATGATGACCTTGAGATCAAGGCGGACTTTCTCGTAGAAAGTAAAAAAAGATATGACTGGGGAATTCCAGTAAATATTAAGATTATTAACCATGTCACAGGGAAGGTACTGACTGAATCAATAGAAATTTCACGCAATAAGCCGGGTTTGCTAAGATTAAACGGCGAATCTTTAGAAGGAAGCGGGGAATTGACTATTGTCGTATCACCAGAGAATTCCGGAGATTACATTGGCATAAGTTCAGACAGCTTAAGGGTTTTTTTTGGGAAAAAGAGTTTTGGATATAATTTCCTGAAGGGGTTAACAATAATCTCATTTCAATTCTTTCTAATGGTGATAATAGCAGTGCTAGGGTCTACATTTCTTTCCCTTCCTGTTAATATTCTCTTCTGTTTATTTGTTTTCTTTTGTGGTAATATAACCGACTTTATGCGTGATTTATCAACGGTTATTAATGTTTTTGAAACGCACGAACATGAGCACGGATTATCCGCTTTAATGAAGAAATCAAACGTTTTTGTGATTTTGCTGGATTATGTCATTAGAAAACCTATATTGCTATTGAGTTATATATTACCTGATTTAAGAAATTTCAGTGTTGGAAAATATTTTACGGATGGTATAAATATCCCATGCAAAACAGTATTTATGAGTTTTGGTTATGCAGTATTGTATACTTTCTTTTGTTTACCCGTATCGTTTGTAGTTTTTAAGAGAAGAGAAATGGCTTAGTTGGTATGAAAAAGTACTCATTACCAAGATCAGCAATAATATCATCATTAATAATATTTGTACTTTCCGGGCTGTTCTTTTTACAATTCAGAATAAGCAATATGAGAGTGGCGTCTGATTCAGGTTATATGTATCTTGACCCGTTAGAGGTAATACCAATAACGCTTCTTGGCAGCTTCAGGGGTGTTCTGGTTGATTTTTTATGGATTCGGGGTATTGCAAGACATGAGGAAAAGAAATATTATGAACTTCTTGCTATTAACAATCTGATTGCAAAGTTGCAGCCGCATTTTCCTGCGGTATGGATATTCCAGGCGTGGAACATGAGCTATAATATTGCCTATGAATGGGAATCGCCGGAGAATAAATGGAGATGGATCAAGGCGGGATTGAGCTTTGCAGAAAAAGGCGCTTCAAAAAACCCGACAAGCGGAGACTTGCTATTTGAGATTAGTTATTTATACTTTCATAAATTTGACTCAAGAAGTTTCAGGTATGCCGATTATTACAGAGAAAGGTTAAAGGAAGAAACGGGCAAGGATAATTATGAACAAGCGCTTTACTGGGCAAAAAAGTCATTAAATTACAATTCAAAGTTTCGCAAGAGGATTGTGATTGAAAGGATAGTATGCCACATTTTGTGGCGCGCATGTCTGCAGGCAGAAGAAGATGGTAAGATGAAGGAGGCTTGGGAGTATGCAATTAAATCTGTTAAAGAATGGGAGGCTTATCTGGAGAAGCATCCTGATGATCCTGAAGGAATAGCCAGAAGTTTTTTAGAAAAGATTAATGAAAAGAGATTACAACTTGAACAAAAAGTTTAGAAAGGTTAAATAATGATAAAGGAATTTTTCCGGCGTAGTTTATTGTGCAAAATAATTTTGGCACTTGTAGTTGTGGCTTTCATATCGCAAGGGGCGGTATATGCAACCTCTTCAAAAGAACATTCCAAGAGTGCCAGTGTGGAATCAAAGTCAGGCAAAAGCATTCAAAGAGGAACATCTGATGAGTCGAGATCAATACCCAGGTTATGGTGGCTTGCGCCCATCGGCGCAGTCTGTGCGTTATTTTTTACACGCAAATTCTATAAAGAAGTGATGAGTTACCCGGAGGGCGACAAAAAGATGGTTGAAATTGCCAGCCATGTTCGTGAGGGGGCTTTTGCCTATTTAAGACAGCAATACAAGGTTGTCGCCATATTTTTCATATTTGTATTCATAGCGCTCTTTATACTCTCTTTTGGATTAAAAATCCAATCAGGAGTCGTGCCGTTTGCCTTTCTTACAAGCGGGTTCTTATCAGGGCTTGCAGGTTTCCTTGGCATGAAGATGGCAACAAATGCAAGCGCAAGGACGACTGAAGGGGCAAAGAAGTCATTAGACCAGGGTTTGAGGATAGCCTTTAGAAGCGGCGCAGTAATGGGATTAATTGTTGTTGGACTTGGCCTTTTGGACGTATCTGTGTGGTTCTTTATACTCCGGAAATTTACTGATATTTCACTGACTGAGATGGCCGTAATACTTCCATGCTTTGGTATGGGGGCAAGTTTCCAGGCTCTCTTTGCAAGAGTGGGAGGAGGTATCTTCACGAAAGCTGCGGACGTGGGCGCTGACCTGGTAGGAAAGGTTGAAGCAGGCATTCCAGAAGATGATCCCAGGAATCCTGCAACTATCGCTGATAATGTTGGTGACAATGTTGGCGATGTTGCCGGGATGGGCGCCGATCTGTATGAATCATATTATGCCTCTATACTTGCCAGCGCAGCATTGGGTGTTGCCTGCGGCTTAGGTATTGCAGGGCTTGTGTTGCCGATGTGTATCGCGGGAATAGGAATCATTCTATCGATCATTGGTATCACGGTCATCAAGACTAAAGAAGGTGCGTCGCAAAAGGAGCTTCTAAAGTCTTTATCAAAGGGCGTAAACCTAAGTTCAATCCTGATTGTAATTGCGTCCGCAGTAATTATAAAGTACCTACTACCTGGAAATTTTGGGATTTGGGGTTCGATAGTTACGGGTTTAATTGCCGGTATAATAATAGGGAAAGGAACTGAATACTTTACATCTGCAGATCATGGCCCTACAAAAGGTATTGCCGACCA
>MHZA01000060.1:446-13988 GCA_001828595.1 Planctomycetes bacterium RIFCSPLOWO2_12_FULL_40_19 | reverse complement strand
ATAGTGCCGGGATAACTCTTCATCCCCCTGCATGACGCACTGTATATCCACTGCCATAACCTCTATAGCGCCTGTAGCAATCGCCATCTCCTGTAACTTCATATGACCGGCAAGCGGTATGCCATGCCTCATCAGCATCTCGGCCGCCGTACAGCAGACACCCGCAATACTGATCCCTTTTGCGCCTGTCGCCCTGGCCTCTTTTAACAGCTCAGGGTCCGAAGCCGCCACTGCAACCATCTCTGACATCTGCGGCTCGTGACCGTGAACGAGTATGTTTATCTCATCTTCCTTTATTACTCCGAGATTCGCAGTTCCACGCGTAGGCTTCGGAGTCCCAAAGAGTATGTCCTGAAGCTCGGTGGCTATCATCGCTCCACCCCAGCCGTCCGCCAACGATGTCCTGCACGCATGCATTATGAGATTTTTATAATCCTGATCAGTGCCCATGCCCGTACGATGCATGGATTCCGTCACCTCTCTGTCTATAGCCCTGGGCGTAATATCCAGTTTTTCCCACACCTTCTGTCTGTTAATCGGAGCGCGGGTCGTAAATCTCTGGGTTCCATAAGCCTTGCCGAACTCCGCAAGCGCCATCTCTCCGACTTCCTCGGCTATCTCCTCAATCTTACGGTCCTTGGTAGATACATCAAATACCTTTGCCACCTCAAACAGTTTCTTTGTGTCTGTTATCCTGTAGCCTTTGGCCTCGCCCCTTGCCGTTGCGATGAGAAGCTCGGCAACTGACCTGCCATGGTCGGAATGTGCAGCAGTACCGGCAGCAACATAACGGACAAAATGCCTCGCCGCAATCGTGTTTGCATCCGCTCCGCATACACCTCTCTGAGGTCCCCTGCCAAACGGGTCAACATTACATGGCCCCATCTGGCAGTGTCTGCAGCAAAGCCCAATCTTACCATAACCGCATTGCGGCTGCTGCGCATCGTACCTGTCATACGAACTCTCAATTCCTCTATCCTTCATTTTTTTAAGTAAATCCAGAGATTCCTGATCGGCTCCCTCAAATTTCCTTGTCATTTTACATACTCCTTTAATTCAACCAGAGGCGTATTCTTATCAGCGTCTATAGCTATAACTTTACGCCCTTCATCGGCAAAAAGCTTTGACAAAGCAGCAGTTAACGTTGTCTTACCAACACCACCTTTGCCCGATACTGCTATCGTCAATAGAAAGGTAATTAATGATTGTTGACTAAATAATATACGGTAAATATTACTAAAGGGTAAAATATTTGTCAAACACTAAACTAGTATTTACTTCCATTTCAATTTGAATAATCTTTTTTTTAGCATCTCCTATTTATCATAACTAATTAGTATTACTATAATAGCTTGTTTTATGATATAAACATCTGGAATATTGAAATTAAGGAATTTAGAGATTGAAGGATTGAGGGATTACCCAATTCCTGAATCCCTTAATTATTATCTTATAATAAGAAAATACTTATGGTTACCAAGAACAAGAAGTTGATAATTTTTGATACAGATGGAGTAATCTTCAAAAGTCAGTTGCTGCTGCATCTATCTATGCATTTTGGTATTTTAAATTATGTACGAACTTTGTACTTATGTTTTTTGTTCGGTATAAATTACATAAATATCCGCGAATTACTTGAAATGGTATATGTCATGTTCAGAGGGCTGAAAGAAGAAGATTTGTGGCGGGTTTATCACAAGATGAGGCAGGTAAAGCATGCGCAGGAAACAATTCGTTATATTAAAGATAGGGGGCACTGTGTAGCCCTGATAAGCAGCGGGGTTCCTGATTTCCTGATGAAGCATCTCTCGGAAAGGTTGAAAGCGGATTGTGGATATGGGATAGATGTGAAGATGGATAACGGTGTCTTTACCGGCAAGTTTGGTGGTCTGCTCGCTTCTCCTGATGGTAAGGTTCAGGTAGTTGAGCAGATATTAAAGGTAAACAAGATAACGTGGGATGATGTGATTGTTGTTGGAGACGACCGGAACAATCTTGACATGATGGAACTTGCAAAAGTCAGCATTGGTTTCAATTCATATTATCCTGTTCGCAAGAAGGCAAAATATCTGGTTGATAGCAATGACTTGAGAAAAGTCTTAGACTATATAAACCTTGAGGATAATCCATCTTTTGATGAACTCAGTTCAAGCCTGAGACACGAGATTTCTTTCTCCTGGATGCAGGAATTCAGGCGTAAGGGAGTTCATTTTGGAGCTGTGTTGGTTCCTTTTTTTGCGGGTATTAACTTTTCCATTACGCTGAATTTGCTAATGACAATTACGGCGCTCTTCATGTTTTCTGAATTGTTAAGGCTTAACGGTGCTTCATTCCCTGTTATTAGTTTTATCACAAGGTTATGTATACGCACCAGAGAACAGAGGCGCTTTACCATCGCCCCTGTTACACTATCCCTGGGTATAATATTTTCTCTGCTATTATTTCCAAAGTTGATAGCTGGTGTTGTCATAACCATAGTGGCTTTTTCTGATAGTATAGCAACGGTAATTGGAAGATTTTATGGAAGACTTAAAATACCATATAATCATGGGAAAAGTGTGGAAGGTTCAATAGCTTTTCTTGTCTCTGCCTTTATATGCTCTATTTTTTATCTGCCCTTAGGGATTGCATTGATAGTATCTCTTGTTTCGTGTATAATCGAGTCATTACCCATAGAACTTGATAATATTTCCATACCGTTGGGCACAGGATTATTTTTAGGACTGATAATATGAGAATTCTTGGCATTGATTATGGGGAGAAGAGGGTAGGGCTGGCTATCAGCGCTCCGGTTGGCTTTATAGCCCAGGGACTTCCGACAATCGAGCGTATGGACGGTGTTGATTATCTGGAAGAACTGGCAGACATAATAAAAGAAAAAGAAGTAGGTAAGATAATCGTTGGCCTTCCGAAAAACATGAATGATACGATAGGAGAAAAAGCCGTAGAGGTACTTGAATTTGTTGAAACGCTTAAATCAAAATTTGATCTTCCTGTCCATACCGTTGACGAAAGACTCACGACGGTGAGGGCACATAAGGCTATGTCAGGGGCTAAAATGTCCAGAAAAACTAAAAAGAGGAGGGTGGATATGATTGCCGCACAATTAATACTGCAGTGTTATCTTGATAAATTAGCTCACTCCGTTCGCTAATTTAATGTGGAATATTTCAATAAAATGATAAAAGAATCTCGACAATATAAAAAGCCCGAGTTGGTTGCGCCGGCCGGAAATATGGATAAGTTAAAGACTGCCATAGAATATGGCGCTGATGCGGTATATGCCGGTGGTAAGGACTTCAATCTGAGAAATGCTTCAGCGAATTTCACTTTAGATGAGATTGGATTGGCGGTTGATTATGTACATAAAAGAAACAAGAAATTATATATTACCCTTAACATTTTTGCTCATAACCATCACATTGCCAAAATAGAAGAATATCTGAAAGAATTAGCAAGGTATCCCGTTGATGCATTTATAGTATCGGATCCGGGTGCATTGACTGTTGTCAGAGAGATTATACCTGAAGCGTCCATTCATATCAGTACTCAGGCCAACTGTACAAATACCAGAGCCGCCGACTTCTGGCACAAACAGGGTGTTAAGAGGGTTGTTCTGGCAAGAGAATTATCACTCAGTGAAATATCTGAAATAAGTGCCAACAGTGATTGTAAGACAGAAGTTTTTGTTCACGGCGCCATGTGTCTCTCTTATTCAGGGAGGTGTTATTTAAGTGCGTACATGGCAAGCCGTGGTGCAAATCTCGGAGACTGTGCTCAGTCATGCCGATGGAAATATTCTCTTGTGGAAGAAGAACGTCCAAATGAATATTTCCCGGTTTTTGAAGACGGGGAGTTTACGTCAGTCATGAGTTCACGGGACCTGTGTATGATCCGGCATATTCCCGAATTAATATCTGCAGGTGTTGATGCCTGGAAGATCGAGGGCAGAATGAAAAGTCAGTATTATGTCGCTACCGTGACGAGGATATATCGTGAAGCGATAGATACATTCTTTGAAAATGGTGTATATAAATATCAGGACAGATGGCTGGAGGAGTTGGGAAAGATCAGCAATAGGGGCTATAATACAGGATTTTTCCTTGGTAATCCCGGTGAGAACGGACAGAGGGTGGGTGAAGAAAGTGGATATACTCAGGACTATAAATTTGTAGGTTTGTTTGACAGTCCAAAAGAGGAGAAACTTGCCGGAGTGATAGTCAAGAACAAGTTTGAAGTGGGTGATGACATTGAAGTGATGGGGAAGAGGCCGGATCAGGACTTCATTCAAAATATCAAGGAGATGTACAACCAGGAGATGGAACCAATCAAAAAGGCAAATCCCGGGCAGCGAGTATTTATCCTTCCCGATAGACCTGTAGAAGAGTATTTTATAATCAGAAGGAAGGCGGAGAGTAGATAGTTTAATAATAAGCAGTAGGTGCGTGACAAAAGACAGTCGTGTTAGGGCAATACAAGACAAACTAGCTGGTGCAACAGGAAACAGTTGAGTTGCAAGACGAACGGATACGATTAACAAATAACAATTATTTCCCATAGATACATGTAGATTTCCTACGTGTCAATCTGGCGGGAATGGTTTATCCCATCAACTTGCTTACTCCACGAAAGACATCCTCCGGCAGGATTGATGTCATGCATATCGGATCGCTGCATGTCCTTTTCTTGCACGGGCTGCATGACACATCCTTTTTTATGACTATTGCTTTGTCGTTGTATGGTCCGTAAATTTCAGGGTCTTTCGGCCCGTAAATTCCGACAACGGGGATGTCCAGGATGGAGGCAATGTGCAATGGGCCGGTATCGCCACCAATAAAGAGTCTGGCGCGCCTAATCAGTTCTATGAGTTGTCTGATGGTCTTAGTTTCACATGCAGGGATAGCCTTGTGTTTCATGTTTTTAACTATTTCTTTGACAACATCAAATTCATCTGGCCCCCATGTAAAAATCATATTAGCCTTATAAGTTTCCAGTATCATATCTGCAAGTAAGGAATAGTTTTGAGTAGGCCATTGTTTGTATGACCCAAATTTACTTGTACCGGGGTGTACAATAATTACCGGAAGAGAGGGGTTAATGTTTGTATTTATAAATTTAGAGATGTATTCTTCTTCCGCTTTGGATACAGGAAGTTCCGGTCTTTGGAATTTGTTTTCAATGCCCAAATCTTTCAGCAGCAAGAGATTTTTTTTAATCCTGTGCATCTTTTTTCCGGGAGGATACGATTGGTATTGTGTGGATAAATAGTTAAATTCCTTACAATAACCTCTTCCAAATCCGATCCTGTTTGCTGATCCTGTTATCAGGTTCATTATTCCGCTCTTGAGGTTACCCTGAAAGTCTATGACCAGGTCGTATTGTTCCTTGCGGAGTTTCTTATAAAACGAAAGAATATCGGATAATATATTGAGGGTTCTTTTTGTCTTTAGTATCTCACCTTGCCACTTCTTTCTTGGAAATACTATTACGTCATCAATATCAGGATAGTCTGTAAGAATATCGCTTGCTTTGTCCTCTACCAACCATGATATTTTTGACTCTGGAAAATGAGAGCGTAATAACCTGAGTGCTGGGAGTACGTGAACAACATCGCCAATTGCACTGAGGCGGACAATTAATATCTTTTCCGGCTTTTTGGTAATTAACATGCCCATATGTGTTATTTTACATATTTTCAGTAATTAATGGAAATATTTCTTTGCTTAAGTCTTTTTTGACATCGCAATCACACTTTAGTATAATCCCTCAACAATGAAGAAAGTGGAATTGTCTGCATACTTTTCAACCTTGAACAGAGGGAAAATAACCTTGTATGTTAAGAAGGAGTACGAATACAGACTGTCAGCACAAGACATGGATAAGCTATTTAATCTATATAAAGACTCTGATAAATTAAATGTTTCTTACCACGGGAGAACACCCTGCAAAACCATTTTAATGGAAAGTCTTAATAATAATGAAAGTTTTGTAGTGAAGGATTACTGGCATGGCGGGTTGTTTGGAAAGATATTAAGGGATTTTTTCTGGGACAGGCTGCGCCCTTTAAAGGAGTTGTCAATATGTGAGGTTGCGAGTAAGAGCGGTGTTAAAACTACAGAGGTGATTGCGATTGTTAAGAATAAGATTATAGGACCTCTTTATAAGTGCCAGTTAGTTTCAAAGGAAATAATGGGCGCCGCCGATTTAATGGTATTACTGTTAAACCCTGAAAAAAAACAATTTGTTGCGCAAAAGAGACAAATTATTAATAAAGTGGCAAAGGCAGTAAAAGAGATGCACGATGCCGGTATTTACCATGCTGACTTGCATCTAAAGAACATTCTTATTCAATTCGCCGAAGGTGGGGAGGTTAATGTGTATATAATAGATTTAGATAAATCTAAACGGCGTGAAAAGATTAGTATTCATAAAAGAATGAAAAACATAATGCGCCTGGACAGATCGGTTGAGAAAATGTTAAGAAACAATAGGGCTGCATTTGGCGAAACTTATCCGTTCCCAATATCTAAGACTGACAAATTAAGGTTTTTAAAAGAATATATAGTATCAGATGATAAAACTGCAAAATCACTTAGATATTACATCCACTCTTATAAAACATCTCATAATCTTCATAGATTGTGGTGGCGTGTGGTGAATGGCAGAAGATAGAAACAGTAAGCATGGGTGGCATGGACAAACCATGTCCCCGTACGCATTGAACGGGGATTGTTTGTCCGTGTAAAATCGGCAGTAAACAATAGGCAAGAAGTCAGAAATACCAGGGGCGTATTGCAATACGCCCGTACAATGTAGGCAAGTAGGCGATCTGTAGTTTTATATCCTGATAACTTAAGCTAATGGAGACCTGTTTGTGATTGTATCATACATCGTTGGAATTATTATGTCATATTTGATCGGAGGTATTCCTTTTGGCTATTTAATAGCCGTTGCAAAGGGAATTGATATTCGAAAACAGGGTAGTGGAAATATAGGAGCCACAAATGTAGGCAGGGTACTTGGGCGGAAATATGGATTAATAATATTTGTTTTAGACATGCTTAAGGGATTTGTGACAGTATTTCTTGTTCCTGTGCTTGTTGGCAGTGAGATAATGTTCCCAACTACGTCTGACAATCTGCTGGTGATTCTTTGCGGCTTTTGTGCCATATTGGGTCATGCTTTTCCAATGTATTTGAGATTTAAGGGCGGTAAGGCGGTTGCTACAAGCTTTGGCGTGTTTATATGGTTGGTACCAATATCTATTGCAATAGTATTTGGTGTTTGGCTTCTAACGGTAATAGTGTCACGTTACGTATCTCTAGGGTCAATGATAGGCACATTAGCCCTTGTAGGGGTTATTGTGGTAGTAGTGGATTCTCCTTTTGGGGATAACATGTACCTTACTGCCCTGTCTGTAGCGGTTGCCATCCTTATAATCGTAAGGCATACATCAAATATAAAGAGAATTATTGCAGGAACAGAGAAAAAGATTTCTTTTCGGGCAAAGCGTGGGTAAAATTTTCTTTTATTATGTAAAAAACCCCTTTCAACTCAGGTAGGCGACAAGATATAAGGGTGTATTAAAGAAAGGCTTACGGTATTTATCTTTCTTTCATTAGTAGCGTTTGCGAGGAAGAATCTCTAATATTTATTAATTTATTTTCTTGACAAGAAGCGTTTTGTTACTTATACTACACACACAATTCACTTGACCCCACAACTCATAAGTGTTTGTTAGGAGCTTATGGCACACAGGATTACTAAAGAACATATACTCAATCAATCTAAAGGTACAAGAGATTTTTACTCTGATATAAAGCGTAGTGAGATAACCTTAAAGCCGCGTACATCGGTTGTATCTAAGATGTGCTCTTTCGGCCTTGGGGTGTTTGTTCGCTTTTTGAGGAATAGGTATCGACAGCTAAGGTCATCAGTAGATTATGGTATTGCACTTATTGGCCTAATGTTTGCGACTCCTTTGTTTCTTATGGTCGGCCTGATAACAAAGATATTTTCTCCTGGTCCTGTTTTTTATACACAAGCAAGAGTGGGTAAGGATGGCCGCGTTTTCAACATAATTAAATTCAGGACAATGTGTGTAAATGCAGAGTCACAGACAGGCCCCACATGGACAAAGGAAAACGACACACGAATAACCGGATTTGGAAGAATACTCAGAAAGGCACACTTAGACGAATTGCCTCAGCTTATAAACGTACTGAAGGGAGAAATGAGCATTATCGGACCGAGGCCGGAAAGACCGTACTTTGTAAATACTCTTAAGAAGGAGATACACGGATATACTGGACGCCTTTCCGTAAAACCGGGGATAACGGGGCTTGCCCAATGCTATTGTAAGTACGACGAGTCAATTAGTGATGTAAAAAGGAAATTACGTTACGACATTATTTACATAAAAAAAATGTGCTGGATGCTGGATTTTAAAATTCTCTGGCGAACTTTAAATGTATGCCTTTTGGGAGGGAAACCATAGTAATGTCTCTCTTGGGAAAAGAAATCTTGTATATTTGCAAGAATAAATATATAATAAAGCGAAAATAAAAGGTCGGGTTTTATTCCTGACTTTGACTAATAGCGAGTAAGTCTGTTAATTTCACCAAAAAGGAGGTGTAGCTGTGAAAAATACACAATTTATAAAAAAGGGCTTAAATAGCTTATGTATGGTTGTTATTGTTGTAGTTGTAGCGAGCTTATGCTCGACTGTAAAGGCAGCCCCATTACCAGTTTTTAATGGCTGGACAATGTTTGCTGATGATACTATAGTTAATGACGCTATTGGAGGCCAGCCTTTTAATACGGAGTATTTGTTTTATAAGAGTGAGGGGACTATTCTTTCAATAGGACTGCAAACAGGATTTGATGTTGGAGATGGAAAAATAACTTGGAACGGTAGAAATTATTATGGAGGAGATTTGGCATTATCATTTGATGGAAACATTTCCGGCGCCGGAGGCAGCGGCTATGAATATGCTGCAGACTTCGGACTTTTTGCCAGAGACTATCATGGCAATGATAAGGTGAGTTATGCACAATCTGGGGGTCAGGATACCGGTATTGACCCTGCAGGTTTGTACGGAGGCGTAACCTGGAGGAACGATTTGCTTTACGCCAGCGCGGAGCCATTTGCAATGGACGATAGTACTACTGGTAAAATAGCAGATGCTTTGGTGCATAATTCGTCGGGTCACGGAGGGAACAGTTACTATAGAAAAGTATCTTTTGATACTACTAAGATATCTGAGACAGCGGGTGGAGACTACGTAGTACACGCACACTGGACAATGAATTGCGGTAATGATGAAATTGACGGCCATTTTCACCACCCCGGGGGTAAACCTATCCCAGAACCGACAACTATAGCGCTGCTTGGAATCGGCTTGGCTGGTTTGGGTGGCGGATATTTGAGGAGAAAGAGAAGGCAGAGGCTGGAAGCAAAATAACCGTTTTCCAGGCAAATTATAATTTGTGGCCATACAGATCTTTGATCTGTATGGCCATTTTTTTTTGCACTATCAAGATTACCGTAAATGTATATATGCAGCGCTTAAAACATAGCAGGCTAATTTCAAATCAGACAATTATTGTGATGGCGCTTAAGCTTATCCTGAGTTCAGATAAGTAGGTAAAAAAAGAAATTCCTATACTAACAAGTTAACCACCGTGCGGCGTCTTTTGCCCAATATGTGAGTATGATGTCAGCTCCCGCCCTTTTAATGCCCATTAAAGTTTCCATGGCAACAGCCTTCTCGTCCAGCCATCCTTTTTCATGAGCTGCCTTTACCATAGAATATTCACCGCTCACGTTATATGCGGCTACCGGATATCCAAACTGGTCTTTTATAAGTCTGATTATATCCAGATACGGAAGTGCAGGTTTTACCATTACAATATCTGCCCCCTCATCTATGTCGAGAGAAACCTCTCGAATAGCTTCTTCTGAGTTCGGTGTATCCATCTGATATGACCGCCTGTCTCCAAAGCTGGGTGGAGATTCAGCCGCATCCCTGAAGGGCCCATAGAATGCTGATGCATACTTTGCCGCATAAGACATTATGGGGATATTCTCATAACCATTTTGATCGAGAATTTCTCTAATCGCGCCTACACGTCCATCCATCATGTCACTTGGAGCAACTATATCCACTCCGGCCTCTGCATGTGACAAGGCCTCCTTGGATAGGAGTTTAAGTGTCTCATCGTTGTCTATTTGATACTCACCCGTCTTTTCATCCTTCTTTATATAACCACAATGTCCATGGTTGGTGTATTCACACATGCAGACATCCGTTATAACCAGTATGTCAGAAACGTTTTCTTTAATAGCCCTGATGGCTTTTTGTATTATACCATCATCGGCGTAAGCTTCAGTGCCTAACTCATCTTTGCTGTCTGGAATACCGAACAAGATTATGCCTGGAATTCCGAGAGTGGCAATTTCTTTGACCTCTTCTACCAGGGTATCTACAGAAAACTGATAATTTCCGGGCATGGAAGATATTTCCCTTTTAATGCCGTTTCCAGGACGTACGAATAGCGGCATGATGAGATCTTTTACAGATAAATGGGTTTCTCGGATAAGTTCACGTAAGTGTTTATTACTTCGTAATCTGCGCGGACGATATTTTGGGAAATACATAATTATGTTCCTTTAAAAATAAACATATTTCTTGATTGTCAAATAGTTTATAGTGTAAAACAAATTTGTCAAATGTTATATTTCATTTACCATTGACTGGAATTATTTGTAGGCGTATTGTATTATTGAATAATCAGGAAAGTGCATCTGATAACTCAGTTATGGTTTTCAGGCTTTCTCACAACCTTGGAAAGAAAGTTAAATAATATATGAAATTCAGTGAACTTGACATTCCTTCAAACATTCTCGAAACACTTGATAAGATGGGGTATGATGAAATGACACCCGTTCAGGAGGCGACTTATCCGATCATTTCAGAGGGGCATGATCTTTGTGCCCTGGCTGAGACAGGGTCGGGAAAGACGGCCGCCTGTGCGATCCCGCTTATTCAGAAAGTCGATCCTGCGCTTAACGCCATTCAGGGACTTGTGATCGTCCCGACGCGTGAGTTGTGTATACAGTATGTGGCTGAGATTCATAAGATAGCGGCAAAGACCGACGTGGTTTCTTTTGCGGTGTACGGAGGTTTCGATAAGGATATCGATATCGCCAAGCTCAAACATGGAGTACATATCCTTGTCGCAACACCTGGCAGGCTCCTTGATTATTTGTACAGCGGGATACTCTCTTTTTCTCATGTGAAGTGCGCTATCCTTGACGAGGCGGATGAACTTTTAAAGGTAGGATTTCTTGAAGATATTGAATTTATCCTGTCGTGTATCCTGCATAAACATCAGACGCTCCTTTTCTCAGCTACAATGCCTGATGATATCAAAACACTTGCTCACGATTGTCTGCGTGATCCCCGGCATATCTCCCTTATTGCAGAAAGGCCGGCGCCGGAAAGTATTGAGCATTATTTTGCCTATCTCCACCCGAAACACAAACAGACGGAACTCATCAAGTATATTAAGGGAGAGGATGTTAAACAGATGCTGATTTTTTGTAATGCACGTCATATGGTAGATAAGCTGTTTCACGATATTCGGAAAGAATTGAACAGTATTGAGTATATACATGCAGGGCTCAGTCAGGAGAAACGTTCTTCGATCTTTGCGCGGTTCAAAACAAGAAAGGTACGCTACCTTATTGCCAGCGATGTTGCCGGAAGGGGGCTTGATTTTTCACATGTTTCGCATGTGGTTAATTGGAATTTACCGAGAGGCAGCGAACAGTATACACATCGTACCGGGCGCACCGGACGCATGGGGAGAAAGGGAAAGGCTTTAACCTTTATAACCAAAAATGACATCCCCAATCTTCGGGAACTAATCCACAAAAAAAAGATTACTCCTTGCTGGATCGGGGAAGATCCTCTTAAAGTAACCGACGCACATCAAAAACGAAAAAAACGCATGGGAAAGAGGCCATTTCGCCCCTACTCAGGTAATGAAAGCAAGAATCCATAATAAGAACCGGCAGTTAATGTCTGACTATTATAAGTGTGACAATGCAAGATACAAAGCACACAGTGGCCTGCCTCATATTATCAAGTTCGCTCTTTTTCATTGATTTAGGCAAAGGATAGCATTATTATTCTGTTTTATTCTGACAACAACTAAATCACGTAGTAGATAAGTTGTCTTTATTTAAGTTTATTTTTACAGGGATGTAAATATGTGAACTTTCATACCAAACATATCCGTTTACAGAATATTGATACCGGGTTTCACAGCGCTATAAGAATACCTGCATTGAGATAGTTGAAGAAAAAGAATACAGCATACACTTCTGATAAACAAAATAATGGCCAATTTAAAGACTTCGGTTGATGGTGCAAAGATAGATAAACCTTTTCCGCGTACTACTATGGCGAACGATCAGAAAATGTTGGCAATTGGCGCCTCTTTTACTCTCTCAATATTTCAATTCAACCTCTCACCACTCGAAGAGATACATCTGCCGTTATACAAAGGCTCTACACTTCGCGGCGGTTTCGGCCATGCATTTAAGAGGGTGGTATGTATTCAAAAGAGGAGGGAGTGCAGCGACTGCATGGTAAAATCCACATGTGTCTATTCCTACGTCTTTGAAACATCACCGCCTGAAGACACTGAGATTCTCAGACTCTATAAAAACATTCCGCATCCATTTGTGATAGAACCACCGCTTACCTCCCAACGGATATTCAAAAAAGGAGAGGAGATAACGTTTAATCTTGTGCTCATAGGCAAGGCAATCCGGTACCTTCCGTACTTTATATATACCTTTGATGAATTGGGCAGGATAGGTATTGGCAAGGGCAAGGGTAAATTCCATCTAAAATCCGTAACGTCAGAGATTAAGGGACACGGTACTGAAGACAAAAGTGAAAATGCGGGAGAGAATGGCATTATCTATTCCGTTGAAGATAAAATCCTGCACAACCATTTCAGGGTCATAACGGCAAAAGAGATTTCACTTCAGAACAACTCACCATCTAACTTGGATATTGAATTTCTCACACCCACTCGAATGGTATTCAATGAGAGGCTTGTCGCAGAAATAGAATTTCACCACATAATAAGGACGCTCCTGAGACGCATATCATCCCTTTCCTATTTTCATTGTGGCGAATTGCTTGAACTGGACTTCAAAAAACTCATAGAAAATGCAGAAAACATACAGTGCACAGACAGCAAATTAAGATGGTACGATTGGGAGCGATATTCGGCAAGGCAGGAGACGAGGATGAAGATGGGAGGCGTCATTGGCAGGGCAGTTTTCGAAGGAGACCTGGAAGAGTTCATGCCCCTGATAGCTCTGGGCGAATACGTGCACGTGGGAAAAGGGACGTCGTTTGGGTTGGGGAAATATGCTATTTTAGAAATTAAATTTTAAAGGGTGGCATGGACAAACTTGTTTGTCCGTGTTTGATAGTGAATCATGATGTGCGGTTTCTA
>MHZA01000060.1:0-433 GCA_001828595.1 Planctomycetes bacterium RIFCSPLOWO2_12_FULL_40_19 | reverse complement strand
TTTGATAGTGAATCATGATGTGCGGTTTCTATTTACCACAGTGGTCACGGAGGTAATAATTAAAATGTATAGGATTTTCATTTTATTCATGTGGTTTTTAGGGCATTTTTCAAGTAGGTTGGGTGAAGCGAAGCGCACCCAACAAACAACTTAATCCATCCTACCTATTAATATTAATTAAAATGCCCAAAGGGCAGAAAGCATATAGCCAGGGGTGAAGCCCCTGGACAGGGAAATAGCATATATTAAATCCCAAAGGGGTGAAAGAAAATGGAATTCTTTTACAAGGCAATGCCGGAAAAGGCAAAGAGGATAAGGGAAAGGCTTATGTCGTGAAACGTGTCCGTTGGACATGCCTCCTTGGAAAAGGTATATTTTTATTACGGGCACGGAAAGAGGAAATCCTCTGATGGCAAAAGGACGAAAACAATTA
>MHZA01000059.1 GCA_001828595.1 Planctomycetes bacterium RIFCSPLOWO2_12_FULL_40_19 | reverse complement strand
TATATCTTGAACGTATCCCCTTGAAGAAACACGAACAAATTAGACGCTTCCCTGAACTCAACGAGGAACGAACGAGTATTTGGCTGCGCCCACACCGACATGTGGTGCACAGGCATATCCCAGAGGGCGGTACGAAGATACGGAATCAACGCTCCTTTGCTGGCGAAGTACATCCCGAACGGCAGCAAAATCAATAGTACACCACCCACGTACCACCAGCCATCACGCAACATACCACGAATCGTCCGCTGTCTGTGCAGCAACATCCACAACACCAAAGCTCCTGCGGAGACCACAGACAAGACGCCAAGCTCTGTACTGTACAATAGCCCCAAACCAGACACGATACCTGCCCATAGGAGGATTCGCGCATTTCCAGTTCTGACATACTGGATCAAGCCCGCGAGCATCGCCAGTCCCACTCCGACGCGCGCCGCCCCCCATCGAGATGACCAGAACGGATGGAACACCTCAACCAGAGTCACCAGGGGAATGGCGTACCGGAACAATCGAGTGCGGCATGCCAAACACCCGACTAGATACACGACTACCATGCTAAAGATCCATGCGAAATGGAAGTACGCGATCAACGTAGCAAGCGTCTTTCCGAACAGTGCCATACAGGCGGCGGGAACATACAGAAACAACGGACCAAATGCGGTATAGCTATCCCGATAAGGAATTTCGCCATGAAAAATCCCATTGATTGGCGCCAGGTACTGACCCGCTTCAAAGTAGTCTATGAACCCGTGAGCATAATTCGGCTCAAACGACAACCACACAATGCCAGCAGGCACGACGAGATAATCGAGAATCATCCAATACGCTGCCGTGAAACGTGGACTACCCAAGCGCATCGCTACAGCAGGCTGCTGTCCCTCGCGCTTCAACCAGCAACAGTGCTTATACTTCTTCCCACTACCACATAGACACAGACTATTTTTACCTGGAAACTCCTTCGCCACCTTTTTGTTCCTCAATTTTCTGAGCGATCACAAACAGATCGCCAGTTTGTAGATAAAGATCCTTCTTTCTCCATCGCAAGGGCATCCTTTGAACCAAGAAGCGAACGCAACCGGACAACCCGGGAGCTGCATAGCGGTCCAAGATATGCTGAATGTACGATAGATTCAACGCCTTGAGACCTGGCGGCATAGATCAGACTACCTAAACACGGTAATATAATACAGATGTTTGACATATTATTATTGTTGTAAACATATATTTCTTAAGTTATTATGTCAATAGGAATATATCATTTGTATCGAATTATGCACATGATGAAGGATATTCTATGAGTTAGTTGATTTTTTGAGCAGCAAATATAATAGAAAAGAGAGCTAATTTAATTATATAGGAATTTCAATGTTGCCTTATGTCATTCCCATGAAACCTGTCCTCGATCCAGATCGGGGAATGGGAGTCTAATTGTCCTTGTAATGATAATTCTAGATTCCCGCCTGTCTGCCGTGATTGGCACAGGCAGGCTCAACAGATTGCCAGCCCGATACTCATTCTGGCGGGCGGGAATGACAGAGAATGGCTAAGTAGTGCTTCGACAAGCTCAGCATAATGAGTTTATCGAACTATTGGGTTTTTGCCTTTTAAAACCCAACCTAATTTAATGTATAGGAATTTCAAAGTTGTCAAGACAATAAGTTTTGGAGTACATCGTCCCCGCCCGAACGCTTGGCGGGCAGGCGTGACGATGGTTACCACAATAAATCTGTTCGCCACGGCGAATCTGCCTCAGGCACGGCCTGTGGCATAACAGCATTGACACGGTCAATGCACTCCGTAGTGGCGTAATAAGTTGCTGCCGAAGGCAACCTAATTTATATGGGTTTTATAAATTTACTGGCATTTGGATATTTAGCGTTAATTGCACTGGTGGTACTGATATATTTCCTCAGTAAAAAGAAATATATAGTTGCTGTGCCGAGTATCATACCCTGGAGTGTGCTAAAAGAAGATGTTGTGCGGAGCAGGTTGTTCAGGATAGATTTGCTTTTTTTACTACAAATAATTCTGATACTGATTCTGATTTTTTTTCTTGCACACCCATACCTCAAGTCCAACATAATAAATATTTCAGGAAAGAATGTCATCCTCGTCATTGACTCCTCCGCAAGTATGCAAACTTCTGAAGATAAAGGGTCACGTTTTGACCAGGCAAGGTCTCAAGCGCTTAAAATGGTTGATAAGCTGAAGCAATGGGATAAGATGATGGTTATTTCCGCAGATTATTCTTCCAGGATTGCCTGTAACTTTACTGAAGACAAGCACAAGTTAAACAAAACAATTAACGACTTAATACCCAGGGATACAGGGACAAATCTGGATGAAGGCGTAGTCCTCGGCATATCTTTCCTGAAAACCGTTGAAAGAGGCGAGATGTATGTGTTAACTGACCAGTCGCCATCTTCGATAAACATTACCAGACAAAAACCGGGAAACATTAAATTTATCAGATACGGGGAGAAATCTGCAAACGTTGCCATTTCGTCGCTGGACGTATATCAGGATATGTTTAAAGATTACACAGAGCGTGAGGTTTATGTGACTATCAAAAATTATTCGGATGATAACAAAGATGTTAAATTAAGTGTTTTCCTGAACGATGAAATCATAAAGGAAGAAGAATTAGAGTTAGCAGGTGATAAGCAGAAGACAGTAAGGGTGAAAAACCTCAGCACATCCGGCATCTTAAAAGCCAGGATAGAGACGGATGATTTTCTTTCTGTTGATAATACTGCATACGCAATAATAAATGAAATAAAACCCATCAACATTTTATTGGTTTCAAACGATTACAGGTTACAGGATGAACTGGAGAAGATAGAGCAAGGTACCAGTCGGATAAAATTAACCAGGATTGACATATCCGGGTATGAACCCGAAGCTGTAAAGGATTATGATGTTGCAATTTTCCACGAATTTATTCCTGATGAAAGTCCCGGCATAAATTCATTATATATCATTCCGTATCTGCCCGCCTTGAATTCGCAGGCAAAAGGCGTACCTGCCCGAATAGGTACCCGTCCGAACGGCGTAGACGGGCGGGCAGGCGGGAAAGAAAGTAATAATTTCAGCAGTATACTGTTTCCAAAATACGGCATGGTATCAAATGTAGAGATACTCGACTGGGACAACACACATCCTACTATGATGCATTTACATAATCTGGATGATTTAAACATAAGGAGCTCACTCACAATGGAACCTCCGGATTGGTCAACAGCTTTAATAAAGGTATCGGATGGTTTGAAAGATTCTCCTATTGCCTATGCCGGTCAGTATGCAGGAAAGAAGGTAGTAACACTGGGTTTTGACCTGAGTGATTTTGATTTCTCAAAATCGGAGAATCTGCGGATACTGATTATAACGCTTAATATAATTCAATGGTTGAATCCGTATGAAGTGGAAGATCATAATAAGTTATTAACCGGCGGACAATACAGACCGAACTTCGTCTTAAAAGATAATATTCAAATATTAAATCCTCAGCGAGAGATACTGAAATATGATGTCAAAGGCGATGCTGAAGACCCTTTTGTGTTTAACAAGATAGATTACATTGGAGAATATGAGATTTCCGGCGCTGATTTCAAAGATAGATTTGTGGCAAATCTTTTTGATGAAGAGGAGTCCAGGATTATGCCGGAATTAACGGATGATACAGAACTCAAATTTGAAGAAAAGGAAGCGCTTACACTCATAAAAGACAAAAAAACAGAGTTCGGCAAGTACCTTCTCCTGCTTGTGCCATTTATTCTTTTGCTTGAATGGCTGTTGTATTATAAGAAATTGAGGGCAGGTACTGCCTGATGGTCTTACGAAATTAAGCGTCTACTCGCCTGCTCCCGCCAGAACGGCTTTCAGGCAGTTTGTCGGGCTGGCGAACTGGGGTAGGCGCTTTTAACTTAAATTATGGAATATTTATTTACAAACCCTGATTATCTGAAGCTTTTGTACGCATTGCCGGTTTTCTGGATAACGGCAATCTTTGGTTATAAGCGTTTATCGGTTGCGAGGATCCTTCTTTCGACATTTTTGCGCACTTTCATATTTATACTTATAGTCTTTGTGCTGGCAGGATTCAGTTGGAAGGAAAAGTCGAAACGTGAAATCAGCGCAGTATTCTTAGTGGACGTGTCTGACAGTATCACCCGGGAAGGCAGGGAATGGATGTGGGACTATGTGAAAGACGTAAAAACCGGGTTGGGTAGGAAAATCAAGAAAGGGTTGGTAATCTTTGGTGGCGAAACCAGGGTTATCACGCCAACCCTCACGGAAGATTTAAAGTTGGAAGATATATATGGAAAGATTGCAGAATCAAACATCACTACCGATAGAACAGATATTGCAGGTGGAATAATGGCCACACTTGGTATTATGCCCGAAGATTCTTCAAAAATGATTGTTCTTCTTTCGGATGGAAACCAGAACCTGGGCGAAGTCTTAAAGGCCGCCACAATGGCTGCTAACAATGATGTCAAGATTTTTACCGCATCTCCTCCTCCTCAAAAGGAGAGTGAGGTTTTAATAAAAAAAATCATCGCTCCTAAAGAAATAAGTGAAGGTGAAATGTTTAACGTAAAAGTGGTAATTGAAAACAGAAACGACAGCGCAATCAAGGGCAATCTCAGACTTCATGAGAAAGACGATCTTTTGAAAGAGTGGGATACAGAATTTAAAAGTGGTATAAATGTATTTGAGGTACCGTACAGAAGCGAAGAAAAAGGATTTTTGAAGTTTAATGCAGATTTAGCCATCAAAGATACCAGCTTCGATAAAGATAAAGAAAATAATAGTAAGGTTTCGTTTGTAAATGTTTCAGGTAAGACAAGGCTGTTATATATAAATGGAGCCGAAAAAGAGAAAATGTATTTACCTGAAGCGCTGGAAGATAAAACAATTGCCGTAGAGATAAAAACCCCAGGCCAGATACCGGATACTCTGCAGGAATATCTCAAATATGACAGTATAATCTTTTCTAATGTTTCAAGAGATTCTATAAGCGATGAACAGATGGCGTTGATAGAAAAATACGTGAAGGATTATGGAGGCGGGTTTGTGATGACGTGTGGCGCTAACATTACGGCTGAAGGCGGATACTCAGGCACTAAAATAGAAGAAATCCTGCCGGTTAAGATAATAGGTGGCGAACCGCCAAAAGAAGAAAAGAAAACAAGACTTTCCCTAATCTTAATTATAGACAAATCGGGAAGTATGTTGGGTAAGAAGATGCTATTTGCCAAAAAGGCGTCGATTGAATTGATCAAGCAACTGAAAGCAAATGACAATTTTGGTATTATAGCATTTGACACCATGCCATACACAATCGTTGAACTCAAACCTAATGAAGAAGCCAAGAGGGAAATTATAAGAAAACTGAGTATGTTAAATGCAGATGGCGGGACGGACATATTTCCTGCTATGGATGCCGCTTATCAACAACTCAGGAAAAAAGATTCTAAGGTAAACCACGTAATCTTGCTTTCCGATGGGAACACAAGGTCTATTTTTTATCACTATAACGAATTAATCAGCAGGCTTCAGCAGGCAAATGTGACGGTTTCAACCGTTGCACTTGGATCGTGGCTCGTAAATACAAAACTATTGCAGGATATAGCAGAGAAAACAAAAGGACAATTTTATCAGATAACGGACATAATAACACTGCCGAGATTAATAATAAAAGACTCGGAATTTTTTGTATCACAATCAGACTTTCATGAAGAGCATTTTTACCCGGAAATCAACCAGGAAAGCCAGATATTGAAAGGTATTTATGAAAAACAATTCCCACCGCTTAAAGGGCATACCATAACTGAAGCGAAAGAAAAGGTTGAAGTTCCATTGATAACAAACATAATGGGGAAGACGGACCCTATCCTGGCGAATTGGAGATATGGTCTTGGCAAAGTAGTCGTTTATGCGTCGGATGCAAATGCACGATGGTCATCAAAATGGATTAACTGGTCAATGTTTAACAAATTCTGGTCTCAAGTCGTGCGATGGTCTATGAGGGATATATCTAAAGCCGATTATGATATAAAGATCAAAACCGATGATAATTCAATATCCCTATTGATAGAGTCAACCTATCAAGTAGCGGATGATACAAAGCTGGAAGTCAGCTTATTATCACCTGAGTTTGCCGGTAATGGCCGGAAACTTACCCTGAAGCCGGTTGCGCCAAAGAGATTTTCTACAGAACTGAAAGATATTAATCCCGGCGCTTATAATCTGAGAATATCCAGGGTAAAGGGTGGAAAGGTTATAGATTTAATGACAAAAGGGTTAATAGTTCCCGAGAAGGTAGCTGCAAAGCCGCCTGAATATTCGGCTCAAGGCAATAATGTTTCGTATCTTAAAAATATTGCAGAGATTACGGGTGGTGAGTATAATCCAGAAAAGGAAGATATATTAGTTGAGGAAAAGGAGATAATAATTGCCAGGGATTTTGCAAGCTATTTAATCCCACTGGCGCTTATCCTGTTCATCATCGACATTGCAGTAAGGAAATTTAATAGACAGGTGGTATAATACGGCATCAGGCAAAATACTATAACGTAGCCACAAAACAGAAACGAGGGCTCAGCCTCTGCATCGGGAATCTATTGGGTTATTATGTGTATTGTAAATAATTTGTAACCTTTGTGCCATAGCGAGGAACTAAAATATCATGAGATTATATATTCTTTTCTTTATAACAATCATGTCTTTGAGTGTCTATGCCGCTCCATGCCATGCACAAGCAATATTTTCGGGTTTGATTTTCTCGGAAACCAAAGATGGTATAAAGGTTGTTGGGGTGCAGTCAGGGAGTCCTGGTCTTGATGCTGGGTTAAGGATTGGCGACATAGTCCTTGAAATAGACGGTAAGAAAATAAAGAAATTGGAAGACTATGTGGAAATATCAAGAGAGGTGAAGGATAATAAAGTCGAAGTGTCCCTGGTTATTCTCAGAGAAGGGGTTAATTATGATGCAACCATAAAGATTTATAGTGTTCCAATTTATCAGCATTGGAAGGAAAAGGTAACGAAACCCACTGAACTTCCACAGGGTTTGACAAATTCACCATATGAATACTGGGTTGGCAAAGGCAACATGTCATTAAAACGTCCGGGAAGAAACGACTCTAAAGCAAAGGAGGCTAATTACAATAAAGCTATAAATTATCTTTTCAATGGACTACATTATCAACCTGAATCCATAGATACTGCCCTCCAGATTGCCAATGCCTACCATGAATTGGGTAATTATTATGTGTCAAATGGAGACGTTAAGGAAGGCGTAAGAAATTATAGAAAGTCTATTAAGTTCTATGCCGGATGCCATGAAAAGACTCAGAATGAGGACTATCTAAATGTGATCCTGACAAATCTGCAGGAAATAGAAAAGAGTCTGAACAATATAGATGCCTATAATTTAGAAACACTTTCAGAACCACAAAAGAATAGTGTTAGAATTTATCAATGACAAGTAGCATAGAATTGTCATTCCCGCCTCTTGAGGCGGCATCTTATCCTGAAAAGGGCTTTTTGTTATTCTTACTCTTCGCTTCCCGGCATTCTGAACGTATTGAATGTGTTTTTTGTAAATGTGACACAGTCTGATTGCCGGGCGGGCGCCTTTGGCGCTTAACCTGCCATCTTAAGCTATTGTTGTTGAATAAATCAGGTATTCACAAATACCTGAATAGGTGCTTTACCAGATGTCAAAAAAGCGTTATGTCTATTTTATTATATTATCCTTGTTAATTTTTGTAGGTTGTCAAACTACCGATATTTCGCAAGTACCATACAAAAAAGAGTACTCTAAGTACGTTAATGAAGTGGCGCTCCTGTATTATACCGAGAATCCGGAAATGTTTGTAAATATTAGAAATGATGATATGTTCCTTTCGACATTGATGGCAGGCCCTGCAATTGTACCACAGATACTTATGCAATTAGCCCATCAATCTGCAAAGAAAGAAGACATTAGAGTCTTTAACGATATGATTTTTGACTTGAACATTGGTGAGATATTATGCGAAAAACTCAACACCAAACTCCAACTGTGCTCCTATTTCCATGTTGTCCCACAGGAAGATATTACGAAAAACCAGAATATCTGGGAACTATTGGAGAAAAAAGATAAAGATTCCAAAGACTATGAGAAGATAGGTACCGAACTGGACGTTGATACAATATTTGAGATCGGCATAATATCATATGGTATAAAAGACCCCGGGGTTTTCTCTGATCCATATGCCTCCCTCAAGATTGATGTTAAGATGACCACGGCATCAGAAGGAACAGTTATATGGAGAGATATTGTTGAGGCCAGGATAGCGATAGGAACTGATACGGAAGGCTTTCTTGACTTGGCTTATACTGTTCCAGAATATCTTAAGGAACAGATGGAAGAAGTTGCGGACGTTGTCTCGGAAAAGTGTGTCGAAAAATTAGGTTTTGATACAAATTATACATATCTGCTGGAAGAAGACTACATAAATAAAACCAAACACAAGATAAATATTGCTGAGAAACTTCGTGAACTCAACATTCTACGGCACGAAAACTTCATCACTAATTCAGACTACGACAAAACTAAACTTGATTTGATTGAACAGGCAAAAAGCAATAATAGCGCGGGTCCAAATCCCGAAACAAAACCGAATGTGACAGAGAAAACAAATCTCAGCAGCATAAAATAACCAGGCTCAGTCCTTCCTATGCAGACCAGTGAGATTTATGAAATATGGGGTCGCTTATTAGACGAAATTAGAACCCGTTTGTTTCAGGAAGCATAGATTTGACTATTTTGCAGGATATTCCTTACATATCAATCGTAATCAGGTGGTAAATCTGAGATATAATAACCCGTCTTTACATCCATTTCCTTCACTTCTTAATTCCCTGATTTCAAATCACAAACCGCTTCTAATGCCGGCAACATAAATTATAATTAAAGATTTAAGAACATTGGCCGATTATATAGAGATGACTTATAAGACATTTAATCATTGTTTTCTTTCTGCTCTTGTAACTGGACACTTTTGACTTAGAAAATGAATATATGTCCAACAATGAGGCGTATATAATATAAGCGTTAATAGTTTTTCCAGGTTTATTGTTGATCTAAGTATGCCTGCTTAAACAACATAAAAGAGTAAAACATAACAAGTTAAGAAAGGTATAATAGTTGCGGGATTTACTAGCGGTGAATCAAAATGTTTGAAGGAGGTGAATACCAATGGGAAATAATCATTGCCACTCAAAACCAGACGGAAAAAGAAGCATCTTAAGAGATGTGCCTGAGTATTGTGATACTAACAAAATCAAATTCCAGAAAAAGAGACCATGTTTGAAATGTGAAGAAAAGTTTCTTAGCCAGGGCCCTTATAATCGTATATGTGAGGAATGTAGTTTAATAAATGAAGAAATAGCATTGAACTCATATTATGTAAGTTCAGAACCTTTAGGCGAACAGGATTCCATCTCCTCCTATTTTCCTGATGATTTAGAACTTTCACATGACGAAAACCGCCCAATTTTAGATTAAATTAATTGTTTCCTATCAAAGACTTGATAATTTCTTTGCAATCAGGCTTTCCTTCGGAATTTAAACATACCTTGATCTCTAAAACGGATATCTAAAACGACTTATCTCCCAATATTATTGGCACTTATGATAATACAGGTCATGCCGGAGCCAAGATAATCCATGACATAATTCTCTATTTTACAACTGCTTAGCGGTTTTGGCAAATAAACCAACAAAATTATTTATAGATGTAACTATTGGCTTGACATTGTGGGAACTTTCTTTTATAATATTGCTCATAGTAAGTTTTCTTAAGTAACCTTAAAGTGACCCCAAATTTTCTTGTAATTGACAATTATGAAGGAGGATACAAGTGAAGAATAAACATGGGGTGCTTGTTTTTGTGATGGCACTTGCAGTTAGTTTTTTGACAATGACGGAAAGTGCCAGGGCGATAACGATCGACACGTTTGATACTACATTTCAACTTGTGTCAAATTCTGCACCAGGTCCTGTCACCGTGACGACAGCGCCGGGTGAGTCCATTGGTGGGTTCCGTACAATGGAGATCACGAGCGTATCGGGGGGTTTGAGTTCTACACTTGCGGTGCTTCCTAAGCCTGGTAATCCAGATGGGGTACTAACACTGAGTAATGACTTTGGGAATCTAAGCTCGGCAGTGGTTAAGTGGGATGCGAATGGTTTCGGCCTTGGCGGTGTGGACTTGACGGCTTTAGGTGCAGACTCTATTGGGATTGAACTGGTTTCTATGGATCTATTAGGAGCTGTTGACCTTACAGTAATTATTACAGATACAGGTGGAGATATTGCCACCAAGCTCTTAGCTGGTGCTAACATTGGCCAAAACGTATTCGAGTTCAATACTTTTACAAACGCTCTCAATGTAGATTTTAGTTTAGTAAATGCAATAAGTCTTTCTCTTCAGACTATAGTAGTGGCAGCAGATCTTTCAATAGATTTTTTCGAGACTCTGGAAGCACCTCCACCACCGACAGTTCCAGAACCTGCAACTATCGGACTCCTCGGAATCGGCATTGCCGGATTAGGCAGTGTATACTTGAGGAGAAAGTATAGACGGTCAAAAAAACAGCAGTGCAAGTAGTATGCAGGTTGAGAGTGTTTCTGTTGAGAGGCAAACCATATAAAAGCAAGCGGCCACTGGTTGAAATTCGGTGACCGTTCTCATGTCAAAAATATAACTGATCTGCAGATTACTGCCAGTTTACCATGACCATGAAAATACCTTCTTACCTTTTCTTCATCAAATCCCTCTTTTTATATCCCTGTACATTCCGATTACTGAGAATGTTCTAATAGCATGAATAGTGGAAACATCCATCGCAGATTGTCATACATCATCATATTGACACATCTTTTGGCGGGCATGTAATATCCTTGTGAATCCAGATGTTTAGAAAACCCTGAGCAATTTACAATATCATTTCACTATAGTCCTTTATAGTGAATTAAGGAAATAGAAGATGTTAAGAGGAAGGAAGGGTGAGTGAGGGGATTCGAACCCCCGGCCCCCAGAACCACAATCTGGTGCTCTAACCAACTGAGCTACACTCACCATATTAAGAATTGACAACATACGCCAGGGAGGATTCGAACCTCCGACCCTCAGATTAGAAATCTGATGCTCTATCCATCTGAGCTACTGGCGCTCTTACGATTATTTAAAAATGATCGGGGCGACTGGATTCGAACCAGCGACCTCCTGCTCCCAAGGCAGGCACTCTAAACCAAGCTGAGCCACGCCCCGACTTTTTCTATTCTTCAAAACTTTGTTTAAAGAGTTTTCCCCTGATTTGACGTCCTTTGCCGGATTTTAAGAACTTTTCTTTTATCATAGATTCGCTTCTACTTGAAAATTCTTCAGTGTATATTAGCTTATTGCGTATCTATTGTACCTAAACTAAAATATAAAAAAGGAGAAGTTTTTTCAAGAAAAAAGAATGGTGAATTATAAATACTTCATCACTATTTATGAATGGTGTTAGAAGCATTATATCTGATTAGGAGTGATTTAGAGTAATTGCGTAATTTGAAAACTTTAAATCTAATCATTTTATTAATGAAAACATTCAACATTTGAGTCCTCGATGCTTTCTTCTTCTATTAAGTCTTTTTCTATCTCGTATTCTATCTCTTTTCTAGGTTCTAATATAAGCTTTTTATATCTTTCTTTTAAAAAAGCCAACCTTTCAATTTTTTTAAAACTCTTGTTTACATGCACCATAAAATTGGAAACCATCTTTTGCTCCTTTTTAAACTGCAAAAACAAAACTTTAATTATGAAGCTCAAAAAGTTTTTCTGATGTGAAATACATACTCTTGTATTTCGGTTCCAGTTGTAGTCAAATTATATATTTCATAGAATCATAGTCAAGACGATTTTTGTTTTTCTCAAGAAATTTAAAAGCTAATTATTTAAGTATATCGAAAGTTACAAGACCCATTATCTTTCCAAAATCTATCAACTCTTTTATCGCTATAGATTCGTTTGCAACATGCGATTGATCTTCATCGCCAGGGTCAAATCCACCGCTATAATGCCTTTTTCCTCATCAGATGCGCCAATTAATAATAAACTACCATTAAGTTTTGATTCGTTGTCTTTTAAAAGTTTTGCCAGTGCCAACATGGAAGCCATTTGTCCCTTATTATCAACGGTGTTGGCATCAATCAGTTCGATTGCCAGGCGTACAATTTCCGCCCCCTTGTTTTGTATATAACTGACGATGTGTTCTTTCATTTTCCTTCCAGATGAGAATTAAGGATGGTTATAATCCGTTTGATTTAGTGTGGATTGGATGTGTTATAGAATGGGGTTAAGAGAAATATTTAACTTACTAGAAATCGTCAAATATTATATATGATACTAACTATTATTGTATTAGTTAGAGTAAAATATCCTGAAGCTACTTTCCGTGGTATGATTTTCTAATTTTAGGGCGAAACTTCTGGATTAGAGTTATTGTTTACTTTTTCTTTCATTAATTTCCCCACCTTAAAAACAACAACATTTTTGGCAGGTACATAAGCTTCTTCTCCTGTACGGGGATTTCTTGCTTTCCTTGCCGCTCTTTGCTTTACCTCAAAAACACCGAAATCTCTCAATTCTATCCGGTTGCCTTGTGATAATTCCTGAACGATCCTGTCCAGAAACATTTGGATCGTTTCTTTGACTAACAGTTGCGAATTGTTAGTTTTTCGAACTATCTTCTCACACAAATCTCTCTTTGTAGTAGTTTGCATTTACTTCACTCCTTTCTTTTGTGAAAGCCATTTACAATTTTATACAAAGCTTTTATGTTGAAACATGCTATCAAGTCTAAGTACTTATGTCAATATGATTTTATGACTTTTATTTAAAGTATTTTTCTCTAGAAAAATATCTTTTGTTTGACAAATATGTATCATTTTATAAAATTGGGGTTTTTATGCAATGCTTATATTTTCGGGGACTGGCTAATCAGTATTTAAATTGTGTAATCAAACGGGTTTTGTTTTGTATATGCGACAGAAATCTGCTAAGGTAGCCCATTAGAAAAAACTATTATTCAGCAAAGGACAGAATTTTATGAAAGTAAAAATCAGAAAAAGTTCAATTAAACGAGTCAGAATGTGTGGTTTTCGCAAGAGGATGAGAACAAAAGGTGGAAGAGCAATAATTAATAGACGCAGAGCAAAGGGACAAAAATTGAATACGTAAAACGGCAGGACAAATTAACACGTTTTTTCAGTATCTTGCTGCTTTCTCCAATAAACATAATCTTAATGTATTTAATACTGCATTTGCAGCACGTCTTTTTATATCTATTCTTGAGCCGAAAAAGCGATACTCTTTACATTCCAGATATCCTTTTATCGAGGTTGCGACAAAAACCAGCCCTACAGGTTTCCCCTGGTCAATTCCTTCCTCAATACCGGCAGGTCCGGCTATTCCGGTAACAGCCAATCCTATATCGGCCTGTATGCGTTCTCTTACGCCGGAAGCCATTGCTTTTGCAACCTCTGCACTTATTACCCCATATTCCTCAATAAGTTCTTCTGAAACGTTGAGTATATCTTGCTTTGACTTATTGCTGTAAGAAACTATTCCTCCAGAAAAGAAGTCCGAACTGCCATGGACATTTGTCAATAGATTTGAAACCAGCCCTCCGGTACAGGACTCAGCGACTGCCAATGTTGCGGCCTGTTTCTTTAAAAGTCTTGAAATAGCGCCTTCAAGGGTATCTTCGCCTTTACTAAAAACAAATATTCCCAACTCCCTGCAAATTTCTTCTTCAATCTCATTAAGTATAGAGATTGCTTTGCCTTCTTCTACATTGCTTACTGTGGTACGTATGGAAACTATGCCATCATTTACAAGCGTGCTGTAAGACAAATGCTCATCGGGTTGAATTATTTTCTTGATTTTCTCATCAAGTATAGATTCTGACATTCCAAATGTGTTAATTACTCTTGTACATCGTTTTTTTCTCTCTCCTGCTTCACGAAGTATGTATGGAATAACCCAATTCTCAAACATTAATGTCATTTCCGTATGAACACCGGGCAGGCAAATAATGTTAGACCGAGAGACGTTTATAAGAAAGCCTTGAGCTGTTCCTGTCGGGTTATGGATGACAATGCCTCCTTCCGGTATCATCGCTTGTTTTACGTTATTAGTATACTTCCGGCTGTGTACGGTCTTTACTAAGCTTTTAATATGATTTACGGAATTATCATCTGTTGCTAATTTAACATTACAGAAATCGGCAACGGTTTCCCTGGTAATATCATCCATCGTAGGCCCTAATCCTCCTGTTATTATAATCAGATTTGCCCTTTCTGAAGCCACTTGAAGCGCAAGTCTTAAATCTTGAGGATTATCACCTACAATTGTTTGATTTATAACATCGAGGCCAAGTTCTGTTAGTTTTGATGCTGCAAATGGCGCATTTAAATCTCCGATTTGACCACACACAAGTTCTGAGCCAACAGAAATTATTTCTATTTTCATATATGTTTTAGGTGTTTCCCTGCCACATTTCATTCATGAAGGCATGGTGACTCCCGCTTCGGTAAAAGTGGCCATTTCTGTGAGGATTTTTACACCAGCTTCAATCAGACTTATCGCCAGTACTGCGCCTGTACCTTCTCCGAGCCTTAAATTAAGATCCAAGATTGCCTTCTTTCCCAATTTCTCCAGTGCGACTTTATGGCCATTTTCTGCGGATGTATGAGATGATATGAGATAGTTATTTACCTTAGGTTCTATGGCACATGCTATTAGTGCGGCAGCGGTAGAGATAAATCCGTCAATCAATACCGGTATCCTGTGACTGGCAGCGGCGAGACATAGGCCTGCTATACCGCCTATTTCAAATCCACCTATCTTTGAAAGAACATCTATCGGGTCTGACGGATCAGGTTTATTAACATCTAGCGCCCTTTTGATAATACGGATCTTTTTTTCTATACCCTCATCATCTAAACCGGTGCCTCTTCCGGTTACTTTACTTACGTCAACCCCTGTTAAACATGCAATTATAGCGCTACTGGGTGTTGTGTTAGCTATGCCCATGTCTCCAGTAGCCACAATGTCCAAACCACTACAGAGTTCCTCGTTTAGAACTTCTATGCCTCCTTCCAGAGACTTTATCGCCTGTTCTCTGGACATTGCGGGCTCGCGTGCAATATTACCGGTTCCGTAACCTACTTTTTTAATCTTCAATCCCTCAACAGGTTCAAAATCAGCCTTTACGCCACAATCAACTACAACAACCCTTGCGCCTACATGTCGTGCGAAAACACTTATAGTCGCTCCGCCATCAAGAAAGTTCTTCACCATCTGCCTGGTTACTTCTTGTGGGAAAACGCTCACTCCTTCATCGGCGACTCCATGATCACCAGCCATTGTAAAAACAACTTTGTGTTTTATTGACACATCTGTTGATCCTTTTATCGAGGCGTAAATGGTTGCAAATTCTTCCAGTCGTCCAAGACTTCCGGAAGGAATGGCTAATTTATTTAATCTGTTTCTTATATTTCCATCTGAATCTATAGAGACTTCCTCGATATTTTCTATTGTTTGATTTAAAAGTTTCATAACAATCAATACAGCCATACTCTCAACATTGAAAACAACCTGTCAATATCAAATGGTTTTGCCAGGTAGTCATTGGCGCCTGCTTCAATACATTTAGCACGGTCTCCCTTCATTGCCTTTGCTGTTAGAGCAATTATAGGGAGACCTTTAAAACGATCCTGTTTCCTGATTTCTCCTATGGCCGTGTATCCATCCATTTCAGGCATCATAATATCCATTAACACTAGATTGATATCCGGATTATTGCTCAGGCTTGCCAAACTTTCTTTGCCATTTTTTCCTACTAATACCTTCATGCCTTTATCTTCGAGAATTTTTTTGATTGAAAAAGCATTTCGCATGTCATCGTCTACTACCAGTATCTTTTTGTCTGCCAGAACCGTTTCCTTGTCATGAATCATTCTAAGGATCTTTTGTTGCGTTTCAGGAAGGTTTGCTTCCACACGGTGGAGAAACAATGTTGTCTCGGCAAGGAGTTTTCGATGTGAACCTTTTCCCTTAACAATGGTTGATTCTGCATATTCGTCTATTATTTTCTTTTCTTGATTCGTAAGTTCTCTACCGGTATAGACAATAACAGGGAGTTGAGGGATATTTTCATTGCTTCTGATCTTACTGAGCAAATCCACACCTGACATGTCCGGAAGGCTGATGTCTAAAACTATGCAGTCAAACTTTCCGGATAATACGTGATTATAAGCTTCTGCGGCGGTTAAGGCGATCGTAGTCCTCACATCTCCGATGCCGACAATTTTGGATATTAATTTTGCATGTTCCGAATTATCTTCCACTACTAGAAGGTCTTTTACAGGCTTTGATATTACTTTATTAAGTTTGTCAAACACCCGATTAATTGCCTCCGGGCTCACGGGTTTTGTTACGTAATCTATCGCCCCCATTTTTTTGGCATCAATTTTATTGTCAGATGCTGATATGAAATGTACAGGAATATGACGGGTTTCGGGGTTATCCTTAAGTCTTGCCATAACACTCCACCCGCTGATACCGGGAAGGCTGACATCCAGGATTATACCACTCGGCTTGTAATAATCCGCAAATTGAAGACCTGTTTTCCCATCTCCTGCTACCAGACATTTAAAGCCATGTTCACGTGTTAAATCCCTGAGGATTTTCAGGAACTTAGGATCATCCTCTATAATAAGGATAGATTGGTCCTCGGCTGAAATTGTTTTTCTATCGTCTTTGATGTCTGTCTCTATCTCTTTTCGGCTGGTCTGTATTTCCGATTGTTTACTGAAGACCGTTTCTGCCTCTGGTTTAAAAGGTGATGTCGCCGAAAACGGTTCTTTTGTTTTGGTTTCCGGTTCTAATTCTAATGTTTCAGGGAGATAGAGTGTAAAGGCGCTTCCTTTGCCATGCGTACTTTTCATGTGAATTTTACCCTTAAGTAATTTTGCAAGTTCTTTTGAAATGGAGAGTCCAAGTCCGGTTCCCCCATATTTCCTGCTTGTAGTACCGTCTGCCTGTTTAAAGGCATCAAATATTAATTTCTGCTTTTCCTCAGGAATCCCTATCCCCGTGTCAATAATGGAAATTGAAATAGTCCTGGCAGAGTCTAATTCACTTTCTGACAAATCGGTTACATTGTCTGATGATTTGTTTGGACGGCCTATGTATAAAGAGACGCTTCCTTTGGACGTAAATTTAAATGCATTGGAAAGGAAGTTTTTTACAATCTGCTCAACCCTTTGTTCGTCTGTAAGTATGTATTCGGGTAATCCTTCTGCGATATCTACATTCAAGCTGATATTCGATTCATTGGCAATTGGCTGAAAAATTCGCTTCATACCGTTGCAAAAGTCTCGTAAATACATATTATCTAATTGGAGTTCCATCTTTCCAGCCTCTACTTTGGAGAGATCCAGCACATCGTTAATGAGTTCCAGCAAATCGTTGCCGGAAGAATAAATTGATTGAACCGATTCCACCTGATCTTCTGACATACTACCGTCCTTGTTATCTGCAAGAAGTTTAGATAAAAGGAGTATGCTGTTTAAGGGCGTTCTGAGCTCATGAGACATATTGGCCAGAAATTCAGATTTATATTTGCTGCCTAATTCTAAGTCTTGCGCCCTTTCTTCAATAATCTTTCTGGCATATTCCAATTCCTTATTCTTTCTTTCTACATCTTCTTTTTGCTCCTCAAGTTCCTCGTTGGTCTGGCGAAGTTCTTCTTGCTGTGCCTGCAATCTTGATTCGGATTCTCTTAAGGCCCTGGCATTTTCTTCAAGCTCTTCATTACTGTGACGAAGCTCCTCTTCACGTGCCTGGAGTTCTTCTGCCTGTTGCTTTGTTTGTTCAAGAAGTTCTTCAGTTTGTTCTCTGGATTCTACAGTATTCATGGCGACAGCAATGCTCTCCGCAACCTGTTCCAGGAAAGTTAGATGAGTATCATAAAACTCGTGGAAGGATCCAAGTTCGACAACACCTTTTACTGCGTTATTCAATATTAACGGGAATATCAGGATGTTTTTCGGGGCGGCGTCTCCCAGCCCGGAATTAATATTGATATAATTATCCGGACAATTTGTAATAAGGATATGTTTTTTGTCCATTGCGGCCTGACCTACCAGACCCTCACCTGGCATGAATCCACCCGATGTGTTTTCCCGCTGTGCGTATGCATAACTGCCTATAGGTTTAAGAAGGTTATTTTTACCGGACATATATAGTATTCCGACTTGTGTGTTCAGGTATTCGGCAAGGTAGCCAATGATGTTTTTACCCAATGTTTTAATATCCTGTTCACCGCGCATTCTCACATTCAATTCCATTTGGCCGGATTTGAGCCAGTTATGGGCATTGTTTTTTTCCGTAGTCAAACGCAAGTTGGAAAGCATGTCATTAAAGCTATCTGCTAATTCACCTATTTCACCTTTGGATTTTATTTCAATATTATGATCTAGTTGCCCTTCTGCGACACGTTTAGCTGCTTTTGACAGCATGGAGATCGGTCCAGTTATGCTTTGCGTAATAAGGAAACACAATATAAACATTGCCACTGTTGACCCGCCAGTCATCCCGGTGTAAGTGATGACAGAAACCATTTTCTCGGCGGATAATTTAGTTGCATTCTTAAGAATCTCCTGGAGTTGGGCATCTTCAACCTTTTTCAGGTCGTCTATTCGTCTTGTTGTGGCGGCAAATACATACTCCGGTTTCAGCCCGAACTTTCCTTTATCAAGGTTTTTACTGATTTGCATACGTATATCTATTATATCCTTAATGTTGGCTTCGCTTGATTTTGTGCGAAACTCTTTCAGTATGTCCTCGGTCATTTGGTACTTAAACGCTGCGAGTAATGCATCCTGTCCTTTTGATACCTGCATCCATCTGTGCATATCTATTTGGGTGACGGGTTTATCTTCGGCTGCAAAACCCATCATTATTGCTCTTTCTGCAGCAACCATTTCTTTGGCCATGATGAAATTGACGAAGGCAGTAAATGGGAATGAAAGTTTAGAATTCTTAACAATTATACTTGCTTCCTGAAATGTTCCTATGATATCTCTTATCATTTCGAAGTAGAGTTCATTAGCTTCTTTCTTCTCAATTGACAATAATTTAACCTTTTCCCTGATAGAAGGCAGTTTCCAAAGATTTCTTGAGGAAGTATTGAGTCGCCTGGCAAACTTGTAGCCTAATTTTCCCATATCCAATGATTTTATGTTCTTTTCCAAAACAGTATAATATTTGTCTGTAAGATGCCTTTGTTTCTCCATTATGTCGGTCATACTATTTCCATTACTAGCGATGTATCCGGCTGATGCACCATGCTCTTTTTGCAATTGGTGAACAACCTGGTTGGCTGCCACCATATAGTCAGCAATGCTCCTGATCTGATCAGCCTGTTTCTTCGAATCCAGTTCATGAAACAGAAGAATTGACATGAATCCACCCACTATCAGGGCAGGGATTAATGCCAGTATTATCAACTGTTTCACCAGTCCTAGTCCTGAAGATCGTTTACGATCTTTCTGTTTTGTTTGTAAGCCTTCTGTCTTCATTTTAAATAATTTTATCGGTCAGGTCTTTAACAACTATTTATTGTGGATATTTGGAAATTATGATTTGTGGATTTTCAATTAAATGCGGGCCATTTGAAGAGATAATTTTGCTGGTATCCTGTCCATAAATACATAAATCTTGGGGAATCATCATCTGTTACTGAGGCATGTATGCCAATCGTGACTGTACGATTACCAAATAAATTATCCATTGAGCCTGCAAAGATTTCCGCCAGATTAAGAGTTCTTTTGTATTTTATAATTTTTGCATCCTTTAAACCTGCTATCTCCCTGGCTAAAGTGATCGCATCATCTATATAACCCAGTTGATCCACCAGACCATTTTCCAGTGCCTGTTTTCCGGTATAGATTCTACCATCAGCCAATTTCCTGACATCTTCTATTTTCATGTTTCTGCCATCTGCAATAACATTCAAAAATCTTGTATACATTTCGTAAACTATGTCATGTAAAACCTTTTTCTCCTCGTCTGACATCTTCTTTAGCGGCGAGCCTATACTCTTCATATTTCCTGATTTTATAGAAGTATCTTCAATACCATATTTTTCTACCAGATTAGCTATATTAATAAGAGGCATGATTACACCTATACTTCCGGTAACTGTCGTTGGATGAGAGATGATTTTGTCAGCGGCAGCCGAAATATAATAAGCGCCTGATGCCGCAACGTCCTGCATACTGACTATTATTCTTTTATTTGTCTTTTCTTTGAATTCCAGGATTTCTTTATAAATTATATCACTTGCTGTTATTCCGCCGCCAGGGCTGTTGATTTCCAATATCACAGCTTTTACACCATTATCATCACGCGCCTGCTCAAGTTGCTGTTTCACGCTGTCAACGATACTTGGCGTTTCCTGGAAAAGTTTTCTGGATGATTGCGCTGTAATAATGCCATTTATGGGGATTATAAGTATTTTGTCGGCGCCTGTTCCTTCTATTACGGTTTCAGCTAGTTTTTCTATTTTTCCTTCTTTCTCATGTGGTGAAAGAGCGCTCTTTATTATGAGAAGCCCCATCAGCGAAGATAATAACACTACACAACAAAGAAAAAAGAATATTGCCAGTGAAGTTGCAATCCAGAAACCTACCCTGCTTTTTTTATTATTGTCATCCATAATGAATTTAAATTTTATGGTAATTATCTACATATTGCCGGCTTATGTAATCATCAATTCTGAACTCAGGTAATCCCATTCGCCATAGCCTTTTTTCGTATACGGCAGATATTCTATGCCAATATGGCCGAGAATCTTTCCTACTATGAAGTCTATCTGGTCATCTATAGTTGTCGGATTGAGGTAGTATCCTGGCATAGCAGGTAGAATACAAGCTTGTGCCTTTGACAATTTCAACATACCTTCCAGATGAATTGGCGTTAATGGGGTTTCACGGGGTACTACGATCAATTTTCTTCCCTCTTTCAAAGTTACACTGGCGGCGCGCTGAATAAGATTTGATGCAATCCCATTTGCTATTGCACAGAGGGTGTTCATACTGCATGGCGCTATAATCATTGCCCTGGTTTTTAATTTACCGCTTGAGATGGATGCGGCAATATCTGTTATGTGGTGATATGTTACACAGTGGTCTTTTCTATCTATAAATTTGCTGATGTCGAAGTCATTCAGGTTTAAGGAGAGATTTAATTCACTTTCTATCACTTTTACAGCGGCTTCTGATACAATTAAGTGAACAGAATATGGTTTATCGCTTAAAGCCTGCAAAAGCCGTTGCCCATAAACTACGCCACTAGCTCCCGTAATGCCTACTATTATGTTTTCCATTTAAATGATACCCCATTTTGCCATTGCCTGTTAAATTTGTTTCCGTAGGGGCGTATTGTTCGCCACGGCGAATCTGCCTTAGGCATGACAATACACCCTACATTTCTGAATATTATTACAAATTTTAACATAAATTTCTACCTAATTTGAGCGATTTAGCAGCCGTCCGCAGTGTTTTGTGTTTCTGAACCGTATAAGATTATGCCAATCTCATAAAAGACTAAAATGGGCAGAATGAAAAGAAAGCTTTTCGGCAGATTTCTTGAACGAGTCAGATAATCATTCATAGGAGAAAAAGGATTGCAAGCAACCCGACAGGCCAGCAGTAATAAGAGAAAAGATGTAGTTTCCCGTTGGTAACGATTTTTATCAATATGCGCAGGGAGATGTAACCGGTTATTGCGGCTACGACACTCCCGATTATGAGAAAAGAAATTTCTCCATTTTTGAGCGTAATAGTGTCTTTCGCCGTCATTGCCATTGCCCCGAGAATCGCGGGTATCACCAGTAGAAAGGAAAATCTGGCGGCGGTTTCTCTATCAACTCCCCTGAAAGTGGCGGCGGCGATTGTTGTGCCTGAACGTGATATTCCGGGGGTAATTGCAAGTCCCTGTACGGCGCCGACTATCAAGGCATCAAGAATACCTAAATTATTTTTATTACCATCTGCCCTTAAACTATATTTGGTAAACCAGAGTACGGTACCGGTTACGAGCAGCATATATCCCACTGCCACCGGCTTATTGAAAAGGCTCTCGAATGTGCTTCTAAAGGAAAATGCTATGATGACTGTAGGTATTGTGCCGATTATTATAAGAAAAAAGAGGCGGGTATGAATGTCGTTTTTAAAGATATTAGTAATGCTTTCACCAGAGATTAACTTTTTAAAAGACGGGTAAACACTTTTTAAAATCATAAATATATCCTTGTGGAAAACTCCAATGATAGCCAAAAGCGTACTGAAGTGTAATGATATTTCCCAAATAACGCCCTGGGTTTCTATATTTAGAAAACTTTTGAAGATTACAATATGACCGGAACTGCTGATCGGCAGAAATTCTGTTAAGCCCTGTATTGCGCCCAGTATTATTGATTTTATTAACATTTACTTGGGATATTACTAATATTGACCAATTTGTGGCAGGTAATAAGGATGCTAAAGTATATCAATCGCTATATTTAGTGTCAATAAATTTTGCCTTGATGCCTTGATTTATGCCTCGATAGGAAGAAAATCTGCCTTATGCGTGAGGTAAAAAACACACGTGGAATGGGGGCTGATACATTTCCAGTTTTTAGTGTGGTTTACTTTTGCGTATTCAAAATAATGTTGACAATGATACCTTGTATGTTAGAATTTTTGTAGTATTACGGATAAATTGAGAGGGAAATGCCGTGATGGTTCACATGGAATTATCAAGGATAATGATATCTGAAACTAGCGACCATCAGATAATTGTTCTTAAAGAAAAAGGCGGTCAAAGAAGTTTTCCTATTGTTATAGGCTTGCATGAAGCATGGGCTATTGATAGAGCTGTTAAAGATATTCCAACGCCAAGGCCGCTTACACATGACTTGCTCTCAAATGTGATAACGCAGTTGAGCGGGGGCATTGAGAGAGTGGAGATAAGTGATCTAAAAAATAATACTTTTTATGCTAAAATAATCATAAGTAAGAACGGCAACACTTTGGAGATTGACTCAAGGCCGAGTGACGCCATCGCTTTGGCCATGCAGGGCAACACACCAATATATGTGGCTAAGACGGTTCTGGAAGAAGTCTGTAAGTGGGAAAACATATAAATAACA
The DNA here is from genome assembly GCA_001828595.1 of Planctomycetes bacterium RIFCSPLOWO2_12_FULL_40_19. Lineage (GTDB taxonomy): Bacteria > Planctomycetota > Brocadiia > Brocadiales > Scalinduaceae > Scalindua. Next base: position 9,502 of record MHZA01000059.1, on the reverse strand, counting down.
TAGAGCACAAGTATTAAGGCACGTCCTTGTCCGGCCCTTCTCGATTTGAGTGGCCCGGATAGTGAAAAGCGTATATTACAGGAGGGATGGCCGAGTGGACGAAGGCGGCAGTCTTGAAAACTGCAGTCCTGAGGAATCGGGACCGTGGGTTCGAATCCTACTCCCTCCGCCAAATTAAATCAAAAATGGAAGTGTTTTAAACTATATCATTTGGAGAGGTGGCTGAGCGGCTTAAAGCGGTGGGTTGCTAACCCATTGTCCTGCTGCTAGTGGGACCCCGGGTTCGAATCCCGGCCTCTCCGCCAGTTTTCAAACCCTTATACAGATTTTATTTCCCAGTCTGTCTGATATATGTTTGGCAGGTATTACTTCTCTAATTTCAAGAGCCACTTTTTTAGTGCAATTCCGGAAGAGAATCCGCCAAGGTTTCCGTCTGAACGTATTACCCGGTGGCAGGGTATTATCGGAGGTACGGGGTTTTCCCCGACTGCATTTCCAACTGCCCTGACCGCATCCGGATTGCCTATTTCATTGGCAATCCATTTATAACTTCTCAACTCTCCATACGGTATTTCACTGACCTTCATCCAAACCTTTTTCTGGAATCCTGTTCCAATACTTAAATCCAAAAGAGATTTGAAATTTACCCGATTGCCATTAAAGTAATCGGATAGCTCATGAATGACATTCTTTAGTTTTCTGTCGTCTCTGATTGCATCTTTCCGGAACCTCTTTCTTAGAAGTGATTGAAATTTGGCCTCGGAAATCTTTGAAAGGCTGACAAGGCATACGCCCTTAATGGTTTTTGCCGCAAAGACAGGGCCGAATGGAGAATCCAGGCAGGAGTAATGGATTATGTCTGTCATCCACTTTTATGACCAAAAGTCAGTCTTACTCCCTTTATCATGCCAATTATTATGGAAGATATAAAGAGGATGGTCAGCAATATTGAAATGACGTAAGTGAGTATTCTCCACGAGTCGTCTAACGCTTTATCCCACCATTTATAACTCAGCAGAGATATCCCAAACCTCTCCAGGGTGAATAAAGCAGCACCCAGGATGATAAAGCCCAGCACTATATACTTTATATCGCTTTTGTGTGGCGCCATGGATACAGTGAAAATGATGGATGCTATTATAAATGTAATAGAACTTATACTATGAAAACCGCTCTTCCAGAATGCATTGAGCGTTAGCCATATCATGTCCAGGAAGTTTTTTGCATAATCAAATACTATCTTGATCGAAAATGTCATTTCATTAGGTAAGGATTCACTTATGCGAATGGGATTTCCCAGGATTATGGAGATTAGTATCAGGATGAAAGCGCAGCCGAAGATAGGAGATGTTGCTATAAAGAAATCAAAGAGGAATGGGACTTTCGGCCTGTCGTATTGTATACTGCCGTTCTCAAGTTTAAATATATTCAGCTCTTTTATGGTAGTACCGGTAATCAGGCATATAAAGGCATGGCTGAGTTCGTGTATTACGGCGCCGGGGAAAAGAAGGAGCCTGACGGCTTTTACGTTTATAGACTTCGACCATAGCTTTTCAATGCCGAAGCTTGTGAACACAATCACAATAAAACCGAAAGCGAAAGCCAAGTATACCGTTTCAGGACTCCCTGTATTTCTTGGATAAAGTTTATATAGTACGAAAAAAAAGTGTAATCATTTTCCTGGTTTTACTTTTTATTAATTTAATGTAATTTTAACTGATGGCCTTGCAGGATAACAAACCTTTTAAAAGATGTCAATTATATAATGTGTATTAATATTATCTCAATCGCGGGGGACATATTTATTGCCCCCTTTCACTTGTTTAAACGTACCGGACGGATATAGAATAAGTCGTAGCTGTTGCTGCTCCAGGTTACGGTGCCATCGCTGAAGGAAACACGCCATGCGCCATTTAAAGAAAGACTGTCATCAGAGATGTGACTGTCGCATGTCCAGATGCTCCATTGTTTCTTGTCAAATACAGGGTCTATATGCAGGTTACCATTTTTTTTGTCTGATTCTAATAATGACGCCGCTTCCTCCACAGTGGGCAATCTCCAGTCTTGAAATCCTGCATAACCTTTTTTATTCAAATCTTCTATCCACTTCTTTGCTCTTTTCCAACTCAGATATTTATCAGAACCCGACTGGTGCCACATCAGGCTAGTGGCCGGGTCTACTACAACCTTATCATCATTGATTGTTTTCAGATGAAAACCGTGATCAATTGTGCTATGTCCATAAAATCCCCATTTCTCCTTTTTACGTATTGCGACATTCGGTATTTCATGTACCTGAGGCACAGACAGTTCTTTATAATATGGACGCAGGTTTACGCCTGATTTTTCTCCAGATTGTATAATTGGAGTTGAAAAGAATATAAGTGATATGGTTAAGATGTGTATTGTTAAGTATTTTTTCATAATCAGATTTAAATTATAAGCTTACGATGAAAATAGGCAAGTATTTTTTGTAAATCTATCATCACCGTATGGTCTTCCGGTCATTTAACACTTCATTATGTTTATTGTGATTTGTTCTGCCCCCTCTTCAAATCTTGCAATTCGTGGCAAAAGAAAATAATCTTTTAGTCGGTGTCTTTCTGGTATAAAATCATTAATCTGATGTTTTTTCATGGTTGACAAATAAATAGGCAGCAAATAGAATAAGGCAAAACCCGAAGGGTTACAGGGGTTTGTCAGGTGTGTGTGCCTGGGCGGAGAGGTTATTCTTGATCTTGTTTTTCATGAAATGACAGGTTGTCCATTCGGTAAGCCTCATCTAAACTGTTTCTTAAAATCATAGACGTTGAGATATTATTATAAAGGGGTGTTGGTGTCGGGGAAAAGCCTTGATTGTAAATTATCCAGTTTTGGGTTTATCTGGGTAGCTTCGCCGCCACACACCCCTCTTTTAATCCTCGCTAAATTCGCAATTCATTAGTCACTCTTTAAACAGTGCTGTTTTTGATATTGCAATGAACAGTGTTGTTACCACTTGTGGGAATTTCTCGTGAACAATATAAAACTTGTTATAGAGTATGATGGTACGAATTATGCCGGTTGGCAGCAGCAGAAGAATGGTAAAACAATTCACCAGACGCTTAGTAAGGCTATAGAAAGAGTCGTTAATGAAAAGATAACGCTTCATGGTTCAGGCAGGACAGATGCCGGTACTCACGCAATTGGTCAGGTGGCTAATTTTAAGACGCAATCAAATATTCCAATCTATAATTTAGTTCAGGCAATTAATTTCTACCTCCCTAAAGATATCGTAGTTAAATCTGCTAAAAAAGTGCCGGAGAAGTTTCATTCCAGATACAGCGCAAGATCTAAGGTTTACCGTTACACGATCTTAAACAACGTTACCAGAAACGCAATCGGCAGGAAATATTGTCATTATTATAGTACAGCTTTAGATATTGAGAAGATGCAAAAGGCGTCAAACGCCTTAATAGGCAGGCATGATTTCAGCGCATTCAAATCCAAATCAGACGTTATCAGCAGTGTAAGAACTATAAAGAAGCTGGAGATCAAGAAGAAAGGGGAATATTTGCTGTTTACCATTGAGGCAGACGGGTTTCTGTATAAAATGGTCAGGGCAATTGTTGGAACACTGCTTGAGGTCGGCAGGGGGAAGATGACAATAAAAGAATTTAAGAAAACAGTAAAATCCGGGATAAGATCAAAGGCGGGGAATACTGTTCCTGCAAATGGGTTATGCCTTTTAAGGGTTAAGTATTAATGTAGAGTTTTAGCTTGCTAATCAAGAAAGGCATTTGTTAAGATTATAAACCATTCAAAATATGGATTTTAATGACGATGCAGAGGCATTATAATGACAATTAGTATTCAAGATTTTTCCGAGATAGACTTAAGGGTTGCAGAGATAAAGGCAGTCGAAGAACACCCGAATGCAGACAAATTGCTTGTATTAAAGATTGATACAGGGGATGGTGAGAAACAACTGGTGGCAGGCATAAAGAATCATTATAGTGCAGAGGAGCTTGTTGGCAGGAAAATCATTGTTATTAATAATCTTGCCCCGGTGGTTTTAAGGGGTGTGGAAAGCCAGGGAATGCTCCTTGCTGCAAGGGACGACGATAAAGTTGTCCTGCTTACCACAGAGAAAGACGTAAAGCCTGGTTCCAGGGTACAATAATAATTAGTATGAATTAATCTATTATTGGTGGATTCGGCCTTATTTATTCAGTAAAACAAATCATGGAAAGACTCCACAAGATTATGGCACAGGCAGGGCTTGGCTCCAGGCGTAAATGTGAAAGCTTAATAGTCTCCGGACGTGTGACAATTGATGGTAAGCGTATTACAAAGCTGGGTCAAATGGCAGACCCAATTAAGGACAGTATTTATTGTGACGGCGAGCCAATAAAAAGGCAGAAGAAGATATATTATCTTCTCAATAAACCCAGAGGATTTGTATGCACAAATGTTGAAGGCTCAAGAGATCCCAGGGCCATAGATTTACTGAGCAACATAGAGCAAAGAATATATACTGTAGGCCGGCTGGATAAAGAGAGTGAGGGGCTTATAATAATAACTAACGATGGTGAATTGGCAAACCTGCTTTCTCATCCAAGATACGGGATTGAAAAAACATACATGGTAGAAGTTAAAGGAAGAGTAACTGATGAGTCAATACTGGTTCTTAAACGGGGAATTTGGATTTCAGAAGGCAAGGCTACACCGGCCAGGGTAAAAGTTGTGTATAGAAAACACAAACATAGTATCCTGGAGTTAGTGCTCAGAGAAGGTAAAAACAGAGAAATCAGACGCATACTTGCACAAATAGACCATCCGGTAGTCTCGCTGAAAAGGATTAAAATAGGACCCCTGAAATTGAGTCAAAACCTAAAGGTTGGAAAATACAGGCGGTTAAGCAAGGTGGAGGTTGAGAGTCTATGCTCACTGGCTGTTCACAGTTAATATCTTTGAAAAGAAAGTTGGAGAAAACATAAATGACGCAGTTAAAACAAGCAAGGTTAAACAAAATAACGCCTGAGATGAAACTGGTTGCACAGCTTGAGGACTGCGATGCCGAAACCTTAAGGTCAAATATAGCTGAAGGAAAGGTTGTGATTCCACGTAACAAGAAACATACGTTAAAGAAAATCTGCGGTATAGGCAGCGGACTCAGAACTAAGGTTAATGCAAATATTGGCACTTCAACCGACTATCATAGTGTGGATGAAGAGTTAAAGAAACTCCGTGCAGCAGAAGAAGCGCAGGCGGATGCAGTAATGGATCTCAGCACAGGCGGAGACCTTCGGGCAATCAGACGGAAGATAATGGAAAATTGTTCGATAACCATAGGCAGTGTGCCAATCTATGAAGCTGCGGTTGATGCTGTGAAGCATAAACATTCCGTTAGAGATATGACTGCAAAGAGTATGCTTGATGCGATAAAGCGTCATTGCGAGGATGGGATTGATTTTATTACGGTTCATTGCGGCGCAACACGGGGAGTTTTGAAGCATTTGATAGATGATAAAAGAATATGCGGTGTGGTAAGCAGGGGAGGTTCTTTTCTTGTAGATTGGATGTCTTTTCACAACAAAGAAAATCCTCTTTACGAAAAGTATGATGAAATATTATCTATTGCATATGAATATGACGTGACCTTGAGTCTGGGAGATGCTTTAAGGCCTGGCGCTTTGGCGGATGCGTTTGACAGGGCGCAGGTGTATGAATTGAATGTATTGGCTGAGCTTACTCAAAGGGCGTGGGATGCGGATGTGCAGGTAATAGTGGAAGGCCCCGGGCATGTCCCCATTAATCAGATTCAGTCACAAGTCCAGATGCAAAAAGAGCTTTGTAAAGGCGCGCCTTTCTATGTCCTTGGGCCGATTGTGACAGATATTGCGCCGGGATACGATCATATCACGTCTGCCATAGGCGGCGCTATCGCAGCATCTGCAGGAGCTGATTTCCTGTGTTACGTCACACCCACAGAACATCTGAGCCTGCCAAAGCCTGATGATGTGCATGACGGTGTTATTGCGACAAGGATTGCGGCACATGCCGCCGACATAGCCAAGGGTATAAAATCAGCGTGGGAATGGGACAGAACTATGTCTCAGCTCAGGAGAAAGCGCGATTGGGAAGGGCAATTCTCCACATGTATTGATCCGTCGCACGCAAGAAAAATCAGAGAGAAAGGCACACCTCAGAATGTTGACGTATGCTCAATGTGCGCTGAATTCTGTGTGTTTAAAGTAGCAGATGAAAGTAATAATAATTAAACATATTGACATAGAAGGGCCGGGTACAATCGGTGATTTCTTAGATGGCAGTGGCATCCCATACCACGTAATCGACATCTTTAACGGTGAACCTTTACCAGATTCCCTTTCTGATACCTCTGCAGTTATTGTACTCGGAGGACCAATGAACGTATATGAAGAGGATAAATATCCTTTTCTTAAACAGGAAGACGAGTTTTTAAAAGAAGTTATAGAAAAAGGATTGCCAACATTGGGTTTTTGCCTTGGCGCTCAATTAATTGCCAAGGCAAAAGGGGCAATTGTAAAAAAAGCTCCTCAAAAGGAGATAGGCTGGTTTAAAATATCGCTGAATAAGAACGGCTCCAGTGATCCTCTGTTTCAGGAATTTCCGGTAGAGGTTGATGTGTTTCAATGGCATGGCGATACGTTTGATATTCCAGATGGAGCTGTTAAACTTGCCGAATCAGAACTTTGTCCAAATCAGGCGTTTAGAATTGGCAACAATATTTATGGTCTGCAGTTTCATGTTGAAGTGACTGATGAAATGATTTATCAGTGGATGGATGCCTATAAAAACGAGGTCAATTCTTTAAAGGGTATAGTAGACCCTGACCGGATTATTTCTGAAACGAAGGCAAAATCTGAGAATTACAAGGCTCAGGCAAAACAATTCTGCTCGAATTTCTTCAGGCTGATTGATTACTAAAACAGATTGAAAGGGTGCCAAGAATTTCTGGGCCCATAAATCATTTTTCCACTTGCTTTTAATATTTTACATATCTACTATAAGCCGTTAGATTCCTGTAGTTTGCTGAAATATCTTGTTACACAGACATAGTATCCATCGCTAAATGATAATATAAGCCTTCTTTTATTAGCGTAAGCAAGAAACCGTTACTGGAATAGTAAAGAATTACATAAAATTTGATTAATGTGTTGACAACAAATCCAGACTGGTAATATTTCAGGCAAGATACTTTGTTAATTTCCCAAACTATAATATACAGGAGGTGTATTCGTGGAATTAATACGAGAGTCAGTATTGAAATGCTTAGATAATTTCTCTTTTGATGATGATAAACTTATCTCGGAGCTTAATTGCATCATCGAAGAAGGAGGTAGTGAGGCATATCAAGTCATTTTCAGTGTCTTAACACATTTTGATTTAACATCTGATAAGGCTGAAGATTACTGGAAACAAATTATCTCTCATCGAAACAGCATTAGTAAAGCGCTGGGCAGGAATATCAATCTGAGAACGGCGATATGTGACTACTTTTGTTCAATCAGTAAAGACATGACGAATCCCATAGTGATTGAGATTCGTGTATTTGAGGAAGCGCTCGATTCTTTAAAATACGACAGCCTTACAGGTCTTTATACACGGCGTACTTTTGATGATATGTTTTTACGGGAAACAGATCGTGCTACTCGTTATGGGCTGGAACTGTCTGTTCTATTTTTTGACCTTGATGATTTTAAAAAGATAAATGACACCTTTGGACATTTGGCTGGTGATGAAACTTTAAAGCATGTAGCCGGGATAGTTATGGGTGAAATAAGGACTATAGATATTGCTGTACGATATGGAGGGGAGGAGATTGTGGTTGTGCTGCCGGAAACAGGGAAAGTTAACGCTCTTGTGTTGGGAGAGAGAATCCGTAAAAAAGTGGAAGAAACAAAACATGAATATGAAGGTCAAAACATCAGTGTGACTATTAGCGGAGGCTTGGCAACCTTTCCTATAGACGCCACCGATACAGAAAGCCTGATAAAAAATGCTGATATTGCTGTTTACAGGGCTAAGGAAGAAGGTAAAAATAATATTATTGTTTTCTCCGAGAACAAACGACATTACATGCGTGTAGACTTTATCACTGATATTCAGGTTCGTGTAGTTGATTCCAAAGATGATAATGAAGTCCTGGAAGCAACCAGCAAAGATATGAGCACGGGTGGAATTCTTTTTGAGAACAATTATCCGATAGATATGAATACTAAAGTACGACTCCGGATACCCACTGGTATCGCTGAGAAGCCATTATTGGTTGCAGGGACTGTTGTTCGTGTTGAGAAATTCAGTTCCAGCCAGTATGACATAGGAATATCATTTCTTGAAATAGATAATGCAGTTAAGAATGAACTTTCAAAATGTATTAGAAAATGTATAGGTGGGGAAAAGGAATAGTGACTAAGAATCCTGGTATATGCTATGGCTTTAATGAGTACAGAATACTTTGGTTGTTTTGTTTGTAGCAGAGATCTTCCTGCCCGAAAGACTTGGCACCCGCCAGAACGATCATGCCCGCCCGGATGAATCCGTTCGCCAGCCCGACACGTCTTTCTGGCGGGGACGGGTCGGGCTGGGGCGGGCAACCCTCCCTCAGTCATGGGATCAACTCGATGTAAACATTGATCTAAAATTGTCAGTCAGCACGAGGAGATGGAAACCTAAAAGGTTTCCGCTACTAATTTAATAATATTTGCTGCTCCATTTCACATAACACTTCAAGTCAGCCTCATTAATTACATAATGTTTGAATTGCCATAAGCTATTGAGCGAGTCGACTTTTGCTATGAGAATGGTTTGGTATAATTAAGTCAAGATGATTAACTATTCGATTACCAATACATGTAAGGAAGAAGAGATGTTTTGCTGTGATTTATCCTCAAAGCCTCTCTCGCAAGTCGGTACCATTTTGGTTACGGGTGCTTCAGGGCATGTTGGAGGCAGATTAGTCCCTGAATTATTGGCAAGAGGATATAAGGTTCGAGTAATGTTAAGGAAAACGTCTGCCGTGCACATAAGCCGATGGACAGGGGCTGAAGTAGCGGTGGCGGATGCCTTGAATGAAGAGCGCCTGAAATCTGCTCTTGACGGGATTGATACTGCTTATTACCTGATTCATTCCATGCGTCTGGGATCTAAAGGTTTTGAAGCTGCAGATATTAAAGCATCTGCTAACTTTAGAAAGGCTGCGGAGGAGAAACACGTTAAAAGACTAATTTATTTGGGAGGTCTTGGAGATATCAGGAGTTCTCTTTCATCTCATCTTTGCAATCGTATTGAGGTGTCCAGAGAATTAAAAAAAGGGAAGACGCCAGTAACCGTTCTCCGCGCTGCTGTTATTGTCGGCAAAGGGAGCGCTTCTTATGAGATTATGCAATATCTTGTGAAAAGACTTCCCGTTATTCCTTTTCCACGTCAGGCAAGAAATAAATGCCAGCCGGTGGCTATTAGTGACGTGATCAAATAC
>MHZA01000058.1:7109-13543 GCA_001828595.1 Planctomycetes bacterium RIFCSPLOWO2_12_FULL_40_19 | reverse complement strand
CCGCCTGTACCTATTCGGGCAGGTTCGGGCAGGTCATCTTAGAGACTAATCCACATCAACGTGATATTTCCTTTCAAGCAATCTTCCCCAATGGGCATTATAAGGATGAACCTTATAAACTGTTGTCTGGTTTTGCACAAGCGGCCTATCCTCATTAGCCCATTTAAAGATTGATCCTTCCAGATTGTATACTTTCGTAAACCCCATATCCTGTAATTTCCTTGCCAGGATGGAAGAACGATAGCCTACAGAGCAATAGACAACAATAGGTCTGTCCGGTTTGATATTGGTGAGAGGATTCAGGGGGTCTTTGTTATAAGGCAAATTCCTTGCTCCAGTAATATGACTGACGCGAAATTCTTCCCTTGCCCTGGCATCTATTAAAATTATAGACTCACTTTTGAGGTCCGTCAGCCATGAATGCATCTCATCAGTCCGGAGTTGTTTGACATCCGGGTACTTATTTCTGATATCTCTTATCACTTCTGTCCAGGTTAGCGCTTCTTGATTGTGTAAGCATCCTGACATTGTTTCCAGACCTGTTACGGTTAGCATTACGATTAGAATAAAATATCTTTTCTTTTTCATCTACTCAGAACAAATAGATTTTATGTATCAATTTAACCCTGACAGGGTTTTGAAACCCTGTCAGGGTTGCGAAATCAACACCAAATGACTAAAATAAAGAAACAAAATAATTTGATTTGATTATAGCTAATCAAGCCCTTGCAATCCACTAAATTAAATGGTATCAATGACATATGATTTTATTAAAAAATCATTGATTTTACAGTTGGATTTGTTATTATGTAACAATCATTATAGATTATGAGGATTTTAAGAACTTTATTATTTTTTTAAAAATGAGGGGGATTAGTAAATGTCAATTATGTCAGAGGCATACATGAAGATGTTTCCTATGGAGACGAAAGAGAAAAAGTCTGCCGGAAGGCCTACACCGGTTTTAGATATTCCTGAGTTTAAAAAGGCATGGAACCTGCACAGGGAAACGAGTATTGATATCGTGAAGCGCTTTGAGTATATGGCTCAATGTGTGGGTTTTACTGATAAGGATACAGAGGCGATTAAAGAATCAAAAGAGATAATTGCCGCTAACCTGAATACAATCCTTGACCATATTTATTATGAAAAGCTGATAACCGATCCGTGGTTATCCAGATGGTTCAGGGATGAAACAGGTCAGATCGCCAAGCAATACGTTGATGTCAGGAGGGTAAAGCAGCAAAAGTTTCTTCTCAGGATATTAGAGTGCAAATGGGACGAGGAGTTTCTGAATCATGTTCGCTGGGTTGGCGCTATACATGTTCCCACTTTCGGGTTGGAAGATCTTTACATACCAATGAGACTGAACATTGCGCTTTGGGGATACATCCATCAATATTTGTTTAATCTGTTTGCCGAGGAACTGAGGAGTGACCCTGACAAGCTGCGCAGGATTACTACCGCCTGGACGAAACTCTTCTGGTTGATTATAGACCTTTACCATATTGAATACTTACCTTCATGGATGTAACTGGTATGTGGCAAAAGAATTGTATAATTGTTCAAACCCTCCCCACCGCCTGAAAGACGTAAATCGTTTAAGCGGGGAGAGGGTGAACTATTATGGTTTATTTCAGTTTTAAATAATGTACTAGATTTGATTTCTTATTAATTACGGGTGTAATCTTCCCTTTGCCGGAGGTGAGTATTGTCATTACACCGGGGCCATGGCCTGCGATAACGCAGTCCGAATGGACGATGATACCGATTGAAATAGCGCCGGTTTTATATATTCGTCCATAGGAGTGGTCAGCGTCGGATATTGCCACGAAATCTCCAAACCTGAGTGTTCCGAGTCCGGATTTCTTTACTATCTTTTCATCGAACATCTGGATGTCATAGTCGCCTGAGTAGCTATGGCTGGAGCCCAGTCCAGATCCCATAATTGCTGCCGGGACTATATGCGTTACCGGAAATTTGAGGATACCTTTCGCTTCTTTTACGGGTATCTTCGATAAAAGGCCGGGAGAGATATTCATTGCGTGTATGTCAGGATAGTAGTTTGTCAGGATTAATCCTGTTCCATACGCCTTTATCTGTATCTTGTCTCCCACCACCATTTTATCAAGTGTCTTTAGAGGGAAGTCTACTATCACATGTTCTATACCGCCGTGTTTTCCAGTTACGAAACCTTTTGCTCCCTTGGCGTCTCCTGAGATAACCTTTACATCATTTCCGGCGCATGCCAGAGTATTAAGTCCGGCGTTTGGCGACCAGCTTCCTATTGGCTTTTCTGTATTAGTTATACTGATTCCGGGTTCCACATGATCAGCAGCCCAGCCAATGGCAGGGTCTCCAATCCTGACGTTGTAAGTAATTCCTCCAACACTTGGAAGTACAAGTGGTCTGCCGTCAGCGCTGATAACATATGGTGTACTGGCAAAGGTGGGGCTTGATATCTGTCCTACTACTGATAGCATCACTAATTTGTCTTTGTTTGTCTTAATCAATTTCTAACTCCTTAATTAATCATGAATTTCGCACGTCAGCTTAACACATTTATCAATATTCTACCAAATAAATTTAAACATTAATATAGGCTTGACCGTCATACCTCATTCATGTATATTCTTTCAGCTTAGGTGTGGGTTATGAGGAAAATATAGATGGAAACTTTTGGTTTGCTAATGTCCACTATCTTATTCAGGCCGTATGTCTTTGTATTGTTGGGACTGTATTTCGTTGCCGGTGGTTTACAGCTTGGGATGAAGAGAATAACAGTCTTTACCATTCTGGCTTATGTTATTGCCTTTGTTTCTGAGTATTGTTCTACCCGTATTGGGATACCTTACGGCTATTACCATTATACGGGTGAAACTCGTGGGAAAGAGTTGTTCATTTCCAATGTGCCGTTTATGGATTCCCTTTCATATTCTTTCCTGGGATACTTCAGCTATTCCCTTGCTCTGTTAATGGTTTCTCCAGTCACCAGGAAAGGATGGAGATTTGAACTGCAAAATCCCCCCTGGCGCTCCAAAAAGGTACTTTTTCTTTCTGCAGTTTTTTTTATGCTCCAGGATGTGTTAATAGACCCTGTGTCCCTCATGGGTTCTAAATGGTTCCTCGGACAGATATATTACTATCCTGAAAAAGGCATATACTTCGGGGTGCCTTTATCTAATTTTCTGGGATGGTTTCTGGTAGGGCTTGCAATTATATACTGTTTTCAAAAGTTGGACCGGAAGATGGGGTGGTTTACAGAATGCGCCGGGAATGCCCTTATGGGGCCTGTGTTTTATTTTGTAAATATGGTCTTTATCTTGTCGGTAACATTTTATATCGGTGAATATCTTCTGGGAATGATAAGCCTTTTCATTTTCAGTATACTGTTTTATCTCACTATACTGAAAGTCAGTCGAGCATTTTCAATGAGGATAGATAGTTAATCAAACCATTTTACATGTCAATCTTTTCCATGACATGGCGTTATGCCTGATGCCAGCCTTGACACAGTCATTTTTTTCCTTGAAACGAAAGTATACTGCTGTTAGCATACAGTATCGGAAATCTATTGTAATTGAAGCCCTTTAACTTACTTACCTGTTAAAGCTGCGCATATGGTGTTTGTTCTGAAACATAAGAAATACTTACGCAACAGCAATTATCTCATTTCACAGTTTTTATACCTGGATGCATTGTTCAGTATCTTGACAACAAGAAACGTACAAAAACCAATATTCCAAATTTAATAAATAATGACTCATTGGTTTCTATCATAGACGTTATTAAGAGAAATCATGTTTGGCTTTAGCGGCTCATATTTGAAATAAAGGAGGGGAAATGCCGTACAAATTCTTTTGTGTTTCTTTCATATTGATTTTAACGATTTGTACAGAGATGTACGCTGATACTTTAAAGCTGGAAGGATTTGGAGAAAAGATTGAAGTAAAGATACTCGAAATGACTGAGGAGTTTGTTAAGGTCGTTGTTCCTCAAGGAGAGATTGGTTCGATAAGCATCAAATCAGAACACGATGACAAATATCCGGATACGGTTTTCATAAATGTTGATGGTAAAGAGAGCAAGGTGATTTGTAAGATTGTGAAAATAACTAAAAAACCGGGAAGTATTACATTGCAAATTCCCAGAGAGAGGGTTGCTGCAATACAGATAGCCTTTCCGGGCAATGAGCAGGATACGGACAGTAATAAGAGTGACGCCTTGACTGAACGCAGTAGAGAGAGCGCGCCTCCGCCCGTAGATGCTGAAAAGTTAAAAGAACAAATAAAAGAAGAACTGAGGCTTGAGTTTGAAAGAAAACAGGGGAAAGACGATATTGCGATTGAGGAGAAAATTAAAGAAGAATTGAGACTTGAGTTTGAGAATAAAAAGCAAATGGAAGAGGAGACGTTTGAGGTGGAGAACTATGGCAGGGTATCAGGCCGTATGCTTGCTAAAGGCAAGCCTCTTCCCGGGTGTCAGGTAAAAATAATGATGCTGGAAAAATGGGGAATGTTTGGTAAGCCGAAGGAAGGTCTGCGATTTGAAACAATTACAGATGAGAATGGACGTTATCTCTTTGAAAAAGTACATCCCGGGGGTTACAAATTATACTGGAAACCACCCGGCGAAACTTCCTGGATCAGGAGTATTAAGATGGAGCCTGAAATTTTTGTAGAGGCAGGAGAGACTTATCATTTTCGCGATAGAGATACAAATATAAAAACGGTAAATTAGCGTATTTCACGCCCGACAGCTTTGGCGACTGCCAGTTTGAAATGCGTATAAGAAATCAAAAACTATGATTGGATAGAAAATGAGTATCAAAGTTAAAGGCCTGTTATGGTTCCTGCTTCCTTCTATTTTAATCGCTACCGTAACGGCTACATTTTGCTATTTCTATACTTACAAGACAGTTAAAAAAAATATCTTCGGTCAACTGGAAATAGCCGCTGATGATATTAAAAAACATGTAAATGGCTTTTTGGAAGGGAAAAGAGGTAGAATCATTGACTTCGGCTCTGATGGTTTTGTCAGAGATTGCACAGAAGAGATAATCTTAAAAAAAGAGAGAATTCAGTATTGTACCGACCGCTTAAATACTCACCTTACTCTGAACAAGAAACCGCTCGACCCTGATATCCTTGCAGTGTTTGTCGTAAATCTTGATGGCAAAGTATTCAGTTCGACAGAGAATGAACAGATTGGCAGTGATGTCTCAGGTGAAGAATGGTTTTCAGAGACAATGAGAAGTGGTTTCTATATTAGTGATATAAAATGCTCTCCGGAATTTGAACAAAGCACATTCTTCGACGTGGCAAGATTAATATTGACCAACGACGGCCTGCATACCATAGGCATAATCGCTAATAGATACAGCGGTGACAGTTTCAGGAAAATTACCCGCAGCGGAATTATAGGGGAATTTGGGCAGGTAAAAGAACCGGAGGGATTGGGAGAGACGGGAGAAGTGTATATTGTGAACAGAGATAAGTTGATGATTACAGAATCAAGATTCAGTAATGATGTTGTGCTTAAACAGGTTGTTGATACGGAAGGTGTCAGAGTGACGTTCGATAATGAAGTGGGCATGACTGGTATATACACCGACTATAGAGGCTATCCGATACTTGGTGTATCCCGGTATATTGAGAAGATGGGTTGGGTTGTACTGGCAGAAAAGTGCATCTCTGAGGCTTTTGCTCCGCTTGCCAGGTTAAGAAATTTTACTATCATTATGGGGATTGTGGGCATAATGGTTATATTAACAATTGTAATATTTTTTTCCAAAATGATAACAGGGCCTATAACCTCGTTAGCTTTAGCAGCAGGTGATGTGGCAAATGGCAATTTAAAAGGCATAGAAGGAATTAAGACCAGAGATGAGATAGGCAACTTGGCAGATTCCTTCAACAAGATGACCATAGACTTGAGAAAATTCAGAGACGATCTGAAACAATCTGAAGAAAGATATAGGGGCCTGATTGAAAATTCCTCAGAAATTATTTACCAGACAGATAAAAAGAGATTTTTTGTGGGCATGAACAAAACAATGTTAGATAAACTTGGATATCTATCTAAAGAACTTATGGGGATGAAAATAGAAAATATTGTGCCTGCTAATGAGCGTGAGAAAGTGATAAGTCATATCCGTAAAGTAATTGAAAAAGGCAGTGATTCCATAGAAACAATGTTTCTCTCAGGGAAAGGAGAGGTAATATATGTTGAAATCAATGCTAATGCCATGTATGATGCGAATGGCAATTTCACAGAGACCAGGGCATTTGTGCGGGATATTACAGAAAAAAAGAAGGCAGAAGCGGCGGAAAGACATGAGAAGGAGTTACAGCTATTGACCTCGCACATAATCTCTATTCAGGAGAAAGAGAGAAGGAGAATCTCCCGTGAACTTCATGACGAGGCCGGACAGG
>MHZA01000058.1:0-7096 GCA_001828595.1 Planctomycetes bacterium RIFCSPLOWO2_12_FULL_40_19 | reverse complement strand
TTCATGACGAGGCCGGACAGGCGCTTACGGCCATGAAAATTAATATTGAGATGATGGAGAATGAAATACCTGAAAGCTCAACAAATATCAGGAAGAGACTTGATGAGACAAAACAGCTTTTAACACACACCTTACAGGAAATTCGATTGCTATCATTCGAACTCAGACCATCTCTACTTGATCATTTTGGCGCCCTGGCTGCAATAAGGGAATATTCAAAAAACTATTCCGAGAGAACCAATATAGATGTACAGATTCGAGGTGAAAATATTATTGAAAAGTTTTCCCCTGAGATAGACGTACTCTTTTATCGTTGTGCACAAGAGGCCTTAACAAACGTGGCAAAACACTCAGAAGCCAAAAATGTTATAATAAAAATAGATCACGATGGAAATGAACTTTGCATGAGTATTAAGGACGATGGGAAGGGATTTGATATAAATGAGAATTCTAAAAAACATGTTAATAGTTTCGGTATCGGGTTATTCGGTATGAAGGAAAGAGTGGCTCTTCTGAATGGAAGTTTAAGAATACATTCAGAAAAAAACAAGGGTTCCGAACTGGAGATACTCGTACCTTTTAAAACTAATGATGAAAACAGTTTTTCTGAGTCAGGCAAAAATGTCTAAAATTAGAGTGTTACTGGCGGATGATCATACAATAGTAAGGCAGGGGTTAAGGGCGCTTCTGGATTCTCAGGAAGATATCGAGGTAGTTGGAGAAGCTGAAGATGGAAGGCAGGCATTTGAGAAGACGAAGGAGCTGATTCCGGATATAGTAGTAATTGACATAACCATGCCAAATCTTAATGGAATTGAAGCCACACGTCAGATCAAGAAACTGAGTCCGGAAATTAAGGTGCTGGTTCTAACGGTGCATGATAACGAAGAGTATATACATCAAATCCTTCAAGCAGGAGCCTCCGGATACCTACTCAAGGAGTCGGCAGTAACAGACCTGGTTTCGGCAATAAATGCGGTAAAAAAAGGCGGTATATTCCTGAGCCCGGCAATTTCTAAAGTAGTTGTTAAAGATTATATAAGGCATGCCGAGGAAGGAACAGGGGATTTCGATAGTTTGAACGTACTCACTAATCGAGAACGTGAAGTATTACAGTTAATCGCCGAGGGCCACACAAACAGGGAGGTTGCCCACCTTCTCAAGTTAAGTGTAAAGACTGTTGATGTTCACAGGTCTCACATAATGGAAAAACTTAATATACACGATGTAACGGGTCTCGTAAAATATTCCATTAGGAAAGGACTTATAAAGTTTTAGAAGTTAGAAACATAATCATATGTGACATTACCTGGGTATTGGCAAGTTAGCTGAATTCTAACACAAATACATTTCTATACTTAAGCGGGGCAGAAAAAACGCATTTTATAAAATCCTACCTGCCCGAATGACTCGTTCAGGCGGGCCTGCCCGAATAGGTACAGGCGGGTTAGCTAACATACCAGGAGTTAAGGCTTTAGCCTTTTATTTCCTTACATGTTAAAGAAAACGAAAAATCACAGTTTATAGCCCTGTTGAGTATAAACGCGCCTTCCCGTCTTCATAATCCATATTTCTGCAAAATCTGGATGCGCATACAGATGCTCTGATTCAAGTATTTAATTATTACAAGCCTAACACCTCCAATCTCCAAAAAATATATAAGCATTTTCTTTTGTAATTCATCAATTTCATAGTATTGCTTAACGGCAACAACTTTTGACACATCAAATAAATCTTTTCTTTGTGTGAATCACCACTATTTGCCAAGTTACCCTCTGGCGGAAGACATCAATTCATATGTTATTAAAAGAAAATTTACAAAAAAATTTTAGAAATATATTTTTGCTCTATACAGACATTGTACAAACAATCTAATCTGTTGATAATGCAGTACTTACCATAGACAAGCTGCAAATAATTGTATGACTTAAATGAGTAGTGCTAATGGCAGATTGACTCCTTCCTTTAATTGGAATGCTGCAGATTAGTGTCATTTTGTCAAAACAGCGAACAGGTTTTTTGCTTAGTTTACCAGCTAAATTACAAAAATAAATAAGGTTTAATATACTGGTAAATAGAGCTGATTACCTATCGTTCGTAGCTTTGTTATGTGGAGTCAATTCGGAAAAATTAATTAAAAGTGTATCCTGAAATTTACGACATGGAAAATATACCGGGATTCTTAGTTATCTGGCTTCATAAGCCCTATAATCTTAATATTTTTTGCTTATATGCGTTGATGACACATTTGTTCCATAGATATGACCTGATATATTTACAAATGACAGCTTGTGCAGTTTTAACGCTATATCTCCAAGTCGGGTTTTCTATAACTGGCAGAACATAATGTCATAACTCAAGTGAGATTAGGCGCTTAGGCAATGGTGTTGATATGGGGAAGTTATGCAGGTTTTATAGTCGGTATTAAAATTGCTAAAACCTCATTTACAATGCCGAATTATATTGAATATACAAAACAGGGAAAGGATGGAAGTAAGCGGCAATAAGCCTTGTGTAAATTGTAACATATAAATGTATGGCTGCTAAGCACATGTGCAGTCTTTGGTTTATACACTCAGACAATCGTTGATTTACATCTTCGATAATCTTTATTTTTAATTTTCCTAATTTTCTCTATAGAGAGAGAGGGGGGGGGGTAGTGTTTATGAGAAAGAAATTTTTATTAGCGGGTTTTTCGGTTTTCGCAATTGTGGGGGTGTTGTTTGCGGTGTTTCCTCAGGATTCACAGGCGATACCGCCATTTGCCAGGAAGTATAAGACGGCATGTACAACCTGCCACTGGGGAACGTTTCCCAAGCTAAATGCGTTTGGTAATGCTTTTTTTAATAACGGCCTGAGGATGCCGGGGGGCGGCGATGAGGTTTTTATAAAAGATGAACCTGTAGAAATGGGCGCCACTGCCTGGTCAAAATTATTTCCAAAAGCTGTATGGCCGGGTGAGATTCCTGGATTACCACCTATAGGTTTTAAGATGGTTACCAATTTTACTGTAACACAGGAAAGACCTCACAGCGCCAGAGGGTCAACCCCGGGAAGCCCTGAAAGGAGAAACGATACGGAATTCAGCGGTATAGATGATATAGAGGTGCTTCTTGGCGGAACGTTTGGAGAGACACTATCCTTTTTCGCAGCCGGCCCAATCTCAGAACTGGAGAGGGCACATGTTAATTATACACCATTCATCTTTGGCGAGCAGGGTCTTCTTAATGTCAGGGTGGGTAAACTCGACATACGCGGAGCTCCTATATCAAATCATATAAAGATGACCGATTTTGGTTACATCATGAGCGTCATGCCTCAAATATCAGCAGGTAATTTCTTTGGATTCCATCCTAATCAGCAGGGTATTGAATTTTGGGGCAGTAAGAATGGCCCGGGCGGTAAGGGTGGCCTTGAATGGGCAATCGGTATTGTCAATGGCAGTACAGGTGATGGCGAAGCATGGTTCTCAGGTGCTGGGGATATGGGGACTATATTAGGAAATGCAACTGCATCTGCGCAAAATGGTGGACCTGGCGCCGGTGAAACTAATAACCATAAAGACTGGTATGCTATGGTTTCATATAAGTTGTGGGGCATGGGTGTGCTTGGAGAAGAGTCGGTAGACGATTCGCTGGTGGCAAAAGAGAACTGGCAGGATAACTCCGTCAGGGTAAAGGGATATTATTACAGCGGTGTTACAGGTGCATTTATTGATAGTCCGCTTCCGGGTGGCGGTTTTGGAAATCCCTTTGATGGTGTCACTGGCACTTGGGATCCTGATGCTAACAGGTTCAAGCGATTTGGTGTCTTGGTAGATGCCTATTGGTGGAACTTTAATTTCATGGCTGCCGCCTCGTTTCTGGAGGATGACATAAGCGGTACTATAACATATGGTGCAGGCACTTTCGGCGACACCAAACCGCAAGAGACAGGCTCAAATTTCGATACATCCATTTATACAGGAGAAGTTCAATGGGTGGCATTGCCATGGCTTATACAAACAGCAAGGATTGAGAATGTCAATCCTGATTATGAGGTAAGGGATCTTAAGTCATTTACAAAGTACACGTTGGATACAACCGTAGTCTTGAGGGCGAATATGAAACTTAAGGCTGCTGCAAATTTCTCCAATTATCCGGATGCTGATTCTGATGGAACCCCTGAGGTTGATCTTGGAAACAGGCTTATGGATACTACGTATCAGCTTGGTTTAGATGTTTGTTTCTAAGCGCTTTACCTTGTCGGGTAGTTTAATTAAAGTGTAATTAAGCTTCAAACTTCTATTTCGACAAATATGATGCATGGATAAGTATAAGTTTATTGTCCATGCGCAAGATATAGACCGTTCCCGTGAAGTTGTAAAAAAATTACTTTACAGGATAGCTATGATAGATGGACAGAAACCCAGGTCAAACAATAACCTCCCCGTTTTGGCTTGGGTTTCTGTCATTTGCAGAAGAAGATATTTTTAAATGAAAAAGCAGGTTATGTTTCTATAATGAATTATGGTTGATTATGCCTATTATTATTCAGATTAATAAAACCTTGGAAGGAGGTCTGTTTTTATGAAAAAGATAATTTTAACAATTTTTACTTTTGTAGCATTAGTTCTGTTTACGGCAACTCTGAAGGCGGCAGATGAATCTGCAGTAATGCAGGAAAAGTTACAAAAGGCCATGCAGGAATTGAAGACGGAGATCAGATCTGCCGTTACGGTGGATAATCCCGGAACTATTACGGGTAAAGTACAATGCAGGAGAGTAAGGCATTCCGGGGATGCGGTTGTTTATATTGAGAAAGTTGGAGATAACAAATACGATGCGCCGGTTGAACACGGTATTGTTGACCAGATGAACCTGGTTTTTATACCTCATGTAATAGCCGTTCAGAAAGGCGCAACAGTTGATTTTCCAAATAATGATCTGGTAAGACATAATGTATTTTCGCCTCCTGATTGCTGCAATCAATTTAATTTAGGAACTTATGATGTTGGAGCTTCAAAGCCTGTTATATTTGATAAATCGTGTGAGGTGCCGCTTCTTTGTAATGTACACGCAGAGATGTCTGCATTTGTGGTAGTAATTGATAACCCGTATTTTGCGGTTACCGCAAAGGATGGGAGTTACACAATTGATAACGTTCCGCCCGGAGCATATAAGATGAAGACATGGCACGAAACGCTTAAGTCTGAGGAACAGGAGGTTAAGGTAGAAGGCGGCAAGACCGTAGAGGCGGACTTTGAATTGAAGAAACGTAAATAGTCTCCATCTGAAGTTAGTTAACATAGTATCTTAAAAAGACAAATCAATTTTTCATTGACAATGTGTCGACAGAAGATTTAGTTGATTATTTAACAACTGACATTTTGTCAAAGGCTGAAAGTTCTATGCCATAATTTATGGCATGAGGTAAATTTGTATATTATGTATCCTGTTGTGTTATCTGGCACTTACAGAAAGAGATATAACGGCTGCAATCCCCCTGTTAATTTGGCATTATACTTGCGAAAAGTACAGACTTCAGTTATTCATGTATAAGGTTTTTAATATTATAATTGTGATGAAAGGGGAGATTTAGTATGAGGATCTTTTTGAATTTCTTTGTAGCGGCATTGATTATATCATATTCTTGTATTCCTAATCTTATAGCTCAAGAGGGTGCAAAGACACTTACGGAGGAACAAGCGAAGGAAGCACAGAAGAAATTAGAAGATGCATTGAAGTCGCTGAAAAAAGAGATCAGGACTGATGTTAAAGTAGATAATGGCGGCACTATTACGGGCAGCGTAAAATGCAAGAGGGTCAAATATCCTGAAGACGTAGTTGTTTATATTGAAGAAGTAAATGGCAACAACTATCCTGCTCCGGAGGAGAAGGGTATTCTGGATCAGTTAAATTTAACATTTGTCCCTCATGTTATAGCTGTTCAAAAGGGTGTATCAATTGATTTTCCTAACAGTGATCTCGTGCGGCACAATCTGTTTTCCCCGCCAGAGTGTTGTCAGCAGTTTAACCTGGGTACTTACGATGTTGGTGTTGTGAAGACTGTTAAGTTTGATAAGGTGTGTGACGTGCCTCTTTTATGTAATGTACATGCAGAAATGTCAGGTTTCGTTGTCGTATTAAGCAATCCGTATTTTTCTGTTACCGGAAGAGATGGTGTTTTCAAAATAGAGAATGTGCCGCCTGGTAACTATAAGGTAAATGCATGGCATGAGAAATTGCAGACTGTTACTAATGACGTAACTGTGGAATCAGGAAAAACGTCAAATGTTGATTTTGATTTAGTAAAGAAGAAGTAATATATGAGTAGACAAATTACATCAGAAGAAAAAACACTTACCGAAGTCGTAAACCGCAGAAGGGCGCTATATCTGCTTGGCTGGGGGTTTATAGGCGTGTTCATGGCCTCAGTAGTTGGCGCGGCCATCAGGTTTTTCTTCCCGCGCATAATTTATGAACCACCTACGAAATATAAGGTAGGCTTTCCGTTCGAGTATTCTGTAGGGGTTAGCGAGAGGTTTAAAAAACAATTCAGGGTATGGATAGTCAGAGAGGTTGATAAGATATATGTGATCCAGGCTAAATGTACTCATTTGGGTTGTACGCCTAACTGGTTAGCATCCGAGGGAAAGTTTAAATGTCCATGCCATGGGAGTGGTTTTACGCCTGATGGAGTGAATATTGAAGGGCCTGCCCCAAGGCCATTAGAGAGGTTTAAGGTTGCAATAGCTGATGACGGACAGCTTTCGGTTGATGAGAGTGTGAGGTTTAGGGGCGAACGTAGTGAATGGCATAAACCTGGCGCATTTATTTCAGTGTAAGTACCTGCGCACTACAAACTTGCATCGTGTTTTTTTAATAGAATTCTTTAAAGGATAGCATTATCCACCATATCCCGCCCAGAAATAGGTTCGGGCAAGCCCGCCAAGCGGCGTTGTCCGCCTGCCCGCCTGTACCTATTCGGGCAGGTTCTGGTAAAGGCGGGAATCGGTTGGGAGGTTCAAAATTGAGTGATAAAGAAGGAAAAGAGAAGCTAAATATACGAGAGTTGATAAAGGCAAAAGGTATTCCTGGCGCAATTAAGGACTTGA
>MHZA01000057.1 GCA_001828595.1 Planctomycetes bacterium RIFCSPLOWO2_12_FULL_40_19 | reverse complement strand
TTAAGGCAATTAATACCTCCAATAGTAGCACACGCACCCAGGGCAATTACGGTCTTTGCAGTTTCACGTATAGTCTTAAGGCGTTCTATTTCAGACGTCCTTGTGATACTGCCTTCGACAAATGCAATGTCGTATTCATCACTCTTTTCACTCATAGCCTCCCTGAAGGAAACAATGTCTATTAATTTGGCAAGTTCAAGAAGCTGTTCCTCAATCGTGAGCACCACTAATTGGCAGCCTTCACAGCTAGAAAATGAGAAAAAAGCAACTCTTGGTTTGGTCATATTGCTTCCGAAAGAAATTTTAATTTATGGTAGCTGAATTCCGGCCCGTCCATGCAGACATATACTCCGTTTATCTGACAGTGACCGCATTTCCCTACACCGCACTTCATTCGCCTTTCCAGAGACATTATAATATTGTCTTCGGGTATTTGTTTAATTTGCAGCTCAAGCAGAACATATTTATACATTACCGGAGGCCCTACAACCAATGCATAGGTATTTGTTGGTTCCAGATCTAAAGGAGGAATAAGTCTTGTGATAACTCCGGATTTGCCTGACCAGTTATCATCCGGTTTATCGACCGTAATATCTATTGCTATATCTTTTCTCTTTTTCCAGAGTTCAAGTTCATTTGTAAACAGAATCTCTCCGGGATTCTTTGCACCGTATAGAATAGTTATCTTTGCAAAGTCATCCCTTCTTTCAAGTACATAATTAATCAGTGAGCGCAGAGGGGCAATTCCTAACCCACCGGCTATAAATAAAAGACTCTTCCCCTTCATTTTTTCTACCGGGAAACCATTGCCTAGCGGGCCTCTGATGCCGATGTATGAACCAGCTTCTAATTTATGGATAGCGGATGTGACATCTCCAACTTTTCTGACGCATAAACCAATAGTATCTTTGTTAAAAGGAGAGGATGATATGGATATAGGGGCTTCGCCTATGCCGAAAACAGAAAGCTGGATAAACTGTCCCGGATTAAAATTAAATTTCCTTGTTTCCTTTATCTTCAATTCAATATACTTTTCCATCGCCGTAAGCTGTCGTGTACTTATAACCTCGGCAATTTCAGGTAGAAATATGGAATTATTCATCTTCACGATTCCTGTTGTTTTTGATTACTGCATTAACTGTTTCAACAACATCAATATTAACCGGACATGACCTTGTGCATCTTCCGCATCCGACACAGAAAGAGGCATTATATTTGGTCATTAAGTAATTGAATTTCCTGTTAAATCTGTGCCTTAATCTTTGCCCCCTTGTTGACCTGAAGTTTTCTCCCGTGGCTACAACTGCAAAATCTTTCAGTGTACACGCATCCCACTCACGACATCTCTCTCCTGACGTCATATTTAAATCCATGCAGTCATAGACGTCGAAGCAATAGCAGGTGGGACAGACGATATTGCAGCGTCCACATCCAAGACATCTGTCATTTAATTCATCCCAGACAGGGTCATTATCGGCATTTTTAAAAAAAAGAGGCAGATTGGATACATCTGTTTTTATCTTATTTTCGAATTTGTTCTCTCGTTCATTCTTCAATCTCAGGAATCTCTCCCTGTCTTCTTTGCATGCCTCTGTATATTCAGAGTATTTTCTTATTATTTCTTCTCCCCGCAGGGTCTTAACTGAGGTGTAAAAAGAATCACCTAAGTCCGTCATCATAATATCGTAGCCGTCGTCTACGTTTAGACAGCCAACACTCGCACAGTGAGCGTGCTCATAGCATGGTTCCAGGCAGTCAATACCAATGATGATGGTTTCTGCCCGTTTTTGTGTATAATTCTTGTCTTCGTGGTCAGTTGTAAATATCTTGTCCAGCAGACTGATTCCATGGATGTCGCAGGGCCTGACGCCGAATAGTATCTGTTTCCAAGACTCGATAACCGGTTTGATGTCCGGATATGGTTGTGTATCAAATCGTAGCAGAGTCTCCTGTTGCGGAAAAAGATATTTCTTGGGTGGTAGAATGGTTGGTTTGTAATCTTTCAGGGGATCGGAGAATTCATCTATTTCATCAAAGACATAGAAACCTTCTTCCTTTTGCTTCACTCCATAAACGGTAAATGCTTCTTTTAAATTATTACAAAATGTGCCTATGTATTCTTTAAAAATTAGGATATCATTCATTTGTGACTACCCTGTAATTAAGCCGATTTCCGGATGATGAAGAATTGAAACATAAACACAAAACAGAGTTGTATTACGACGATATAGTTTTTAGAGAAAATTGAATTATCAAATACTCTATTTAGGTTATCAGACCTTAAGCGACTTAATCAGCTTATTGATACTGTCTTTGGCGTCACCAAAGATCATCATTGTATTCTTGTTATAAAACAGTTCATTGTCCACTCCACTGAAGCCGGGACTTAAACTTCTTTTGCAGATGATCACAGTCTTTGCTTTATCTGCATTGAGAATAGGCATGCCGTAGAGCGGGCTGTCTTTGTCTACCCTTGCGGCAGGATTGATAACATCATTTGCGCCAACTACCAGTGCAACGTCCGTATATTGAAAATCATCGTTTATATCTCCCAGATCCAGTAAATGGTCGTACGGTACATTTGCATCTGCCAGTAAGACATTCATGTGTCCGGGCATACGTCCTGCAACAGGATGAATTGCATAGCGTACAGTTATGCCCTTGTTCAGCAACATCTTTGCAAGTTCATTTAAGGCAAATTGTGCCTGAGCAACTGCAAGTCCATAACCTGGAATGATAATAACTGATTGTGCGCTATCAAGTACCATTGCAGCATCTTCTTCAGTATATTTAATAACCTTGCGTTTTCCTTCTTCTCCTGTTTCTTCTGATTGACTTCCTCCTACTTCTCCAAAGAAAATATTAGCAAGAGAGCGGTTCATAGCCTTGCACATAATCCTGGTAAGTATCAAACCCGAAGCGCCAACTAATGCACCACATATAATGAGGATATTGTTATCGAGGACAAAACCCGTTGCTGCCGCAGCCACGCCGGAACAGGAGTTCAGCAAAGAAATGACTACAGGCATATCTGCGCCGCCTATTGGGATAACAAACAAGATTCCAAACACTAAAGCTATTGTAAGAATAGCAAGTACACCCGTGTGGTTAGCAGGATTGATTGTGACAAAAACACCCATAACCAGAAATAATGTAAATATTAATATGTTGAGAGTGCGCTGGGCTTTGAAAACAACTGGAGCAGGCCTGATAATCCCCTGTAATTTGCCAAAAGCAACGAGACTGCCTGTAAGTGTCACTGCTCCAATAAACAGGCTGATAACCATGGAAATTATAACGTTAAGCCCCGTCCCACCGGTTAAACGATAGTATTCTGCTAATGCAACAAAAGCGGATGCGCCACCCCCAAGCCCGTTAAAAAGCGCCACCATCTGTGGCATCGCCGTCATGCGAACCTTCCTGGCCATTATGGCGCCAATTATGCTGCCGGTGAGAAGACCGATGATAATTAAGGTGAAATCAACTATCTCATTTTTCAACAATGTTGCTATTATTGCAATGAGCATGGCAGACATTGCAAACAGATTTCCTAGTCGTGCAGTCTTTGGCGAACTTAGGTTCTTTAATCCGAGGATGAACAATATAGAGGATAGAAGGTATGCAAGAGTTATTATAATATTCATATTTAACTTTTGCCGCCACAGGCGGCCTAATCCCGTCAGTTTTTTTAGTCTTTTTTCTTACTTTTTTTAAACATTTCCAGCATTCGGTCAGTAACCAGAAAACCGCCAACAACATTAATTGTGGCGATTATTACGGCCAGCAGACCCAGTATTGTACTGAGGCCGTAGTGACCTGCGCCGGCGCTTATCAGGGCGCCTACAAGCGTTATTCCGGAAATTGCATTAGTGCCGGACATGAGGGGGGTGTGCAGCAGGGGGGGTACCTTTGTGATTGTCTCAAACCCGACAAAGATTGCCAGGACAAAGACATAGACTGATACCAGCAGTGGATCGATCATGTATTTGCGCCTCCTTTCTGAATAGCTTGTTTTATCATTTCATTCAAGATTTTACCATTGTGCATTACACATGAGCTTTTAGTAATTTCATCATCAAAATCGAGAATATTATCTTTTGTTTTGTACAAATGCCTGAAGAAGTATGTGATATTTCTGGAATACATCCTGCTGGCATCTATAGGAAGAGTTGATGGAAGGTTTACAGCGCCGCATATTGTAATACCATATTTATTGATATCCTTTCCAGCTTCTGTGAGCTCACAATTTCCCCCTTGTTCTGCGGCAATATCTATAATTACAGAACCTTTTTGCATCTTTGCTACCATCTCCTCTGTTATCAAAATTGGCGCCTTTTTACCAAAGACCTGGGCGGTTGTGATGACGACATGGTTTTGCGCAGCCCTGTTTCCTATAATTTCACGTTCTTTTTTCAAAAATTCGTCTGTCATTTCTTTTGCATATCCTGTAACGGTTTCGGAGTCTTCAACAAGTTCCATTTCTATGAACTGTGCCCCAAGACTTTCCACCTGTTCTTTTACTGCAGGGCGGGTATCGAATGCCTCAACTTTTGCGCCCAGCCTGCGCGCCGTTGCTATCGCCTGCAGACCGGCAACACCTGCACCAATAACTAAAACCCTTGCCGGTGGTATAGTTCCGGCTGCCGTCATCATAAGTGGAAAGTATTTCCCGAGAGTTTGTGCCGCTATTAAGACCGCCCGATAACCTGCAATACTTGCCATGGAACTTAGTGTGTCCATACTTTGTGAGCGTGCAATACGTGGAATAAACTCCATGGCAAAACAGGTGATTTTCTTTTCATGCATCATCTCTACAACTTTCAGGTTTGCCATAGGGGCGAGAAATCCTAAGTAAATTGAACCGGTATTCATCATTTCTACTTCTTGTATTTGAGGGGGTTGAACCTTGAATATTACGTCAGATCCTGAATATAGAAGTTGTGAATCTTTAACGATAGCAGCGCCAGCCTGTTCGTACTCAGTGTCAGGGAAATATGATCCCTCTCCTGCGGCTACCTCGATGAGTATCTCATGGCCGTCATTTATAAGACGTGTGACCATTTTGGGGATAATGGCCACACGTCTTTCATTCTCAGAAATCTCTTTTGGGATACCAATTTTCATGTGAAGAACGCCTTGTTTCTTTGATTTATAAACAAGCAATGATGAACATAAGTTACTAAATATTTTAGCAACATTGTCAAGATTATATCCTGACAGGATAAATAAGCAATTGCATTCAAAAAAAAATCTTGTATATTTTTAACCATAGATGTTTTAACTTAGATTGGACAATATCCATGTATTGAAAAATGAAATACTCACTTAATGCAAAACAACAAAAGAGCATATAAAACAGGCAGAGACGATATAGACAAGATTGTTGCTGATTTAGCAGAGGCTTGCCATTCTGGCGATAATGTTGACCTGGTCGAAGAGATGCTGACAACTATTGCGAAACTGGGCATCGAGAATAATGATCGAGGAGACCTGAAATTGATAAACATGGCGTTGAAGGAGCTGCGTTATGCATCAAAAATGTTTACCCCATACAGAAATGAAAGAAAGGTTGTAATCTTTGGTTCTGCGCGATCCCTGAAAGATTCTGATGAATATAAGATGGCAGTAGAGCTGTCTGAACTAATTGTCAAGAATGGTTTTAAGGTAATTACCGGCGGCGGTCCTGGAATTATGGAAGCCGGAAATAAGGGCGCCGGACGCAAAGACAGCTTCAGTCTGAATATCAAACTTCCTTTTGAACAAAAGCATAATCCATACATAGCTGGTGATAAAAAGGCTATCAGTTTTAAGTACTTTTTTAACAGGAAACTCTTTTTTCTTAAAGAGTCCGATGCGACCGTACTTTTCCCTGGCGGTTTTGGCACTCTGGATGAGGGTTTTGAGAATCTTACATTAGTCCAGACCGGCAAAAGCAAACCGCGTCCAATTATTTTAATCGAACCTCCTGATTCGCAATACTGGAGTCAATGGATTGATTTTGTAACTGGTGAATTAGCCGAAGGAGGTTTTATTTCGCGCAATGATAGAAGTTTATTTACACATGTCAATTCCGTTGAGAGGGCGATTGACGAGATACTTCAATTTTACAGGGTCTATCATTCAATCCGGTACATTGGGGATAAGACAGTCATCAGACTCAACTACATTTTAAGTAGTGGAAATATTACAGAACTTAATGAAAAATATGGCAATATCCTCCGTTCAGGAGAAATAGCACTGACTGGCCCTTTGCCAGCAGAGCAGAAAGGTAAGGAGTTTCTGGATTTGCCGAGGCTGGTAATGGATTTTAACCGCCGTGATTATGGTAAGCTTTATGAGGTGTTGCGGTTTTTGAATACCTTGGGCGCTTAAAGCTCCAAAATGACCAACATGTTGTCCCCGCATGCTATAAGACCGCCCGGACAAGCCGTTCGCCAGCCCGACATCATTCTGGTGGAGACGGGCACGAAGCACACAAAGGATAAAGAAATATTTATTGACACGAACCATATTTAGTCTATATTGTAGTCTATTTGATTTAATACTTA
>MHZA01000056.1 GCA_001828595.1 Planctomycetes bacterium RIFCSPLOWO2_12_FULL_40_19 | reverse complement strand
TAGCTTGCGGTCAGGCAAGATGCCTGACCTATATTAGTTTTTATACTTAAAATGGGAATCCCTCTATATTATTGAATTATTAATACAATCCTATTTTTACTGCGTTTTCAGTGTTTTTCAGCAGAGTCGGATTTCTTACGCCATCCTGTGAAATACCATACTCTCTTGCAGTCAGAGTTGGAGCTATGCGAACAGCTTTGTCACGTTCAAACATATTTGGTATAAAAAAGCTTTCATCAAGTCTGTGAAATACCACCTGCCCTTCTTCCTCATAATCAACTTCCTTTGATAAACGCTCACAACCTGGCCTATTGCTTTCATCCATTGCAATCACCTTTACTACCATCCTTGGCCCAAGAGGATAGTAATCCAGGTCATATGCAGACGACGCTTCTACTTCCAGGCATAGGCCAAAGAGTGTATTACCGTATCCGGAAATGTGAACTGCTTCCGGAAAATATTCTTCCTTGAACCTCTTGTATGCGTCTTTTCCTATTGAAATACCTCCGTAATGCACCCCTTTGACAGACATTCGTTTTTGAGCGCTCATCCGCAAGGCTAATGCATCAAGAACAGGTGGCGTGGTGTATAAGACATCTATTTCCTGTGTCTCTAAGATATCCAACGCCTGCTCCAGGACATGTTCCAGGTAACGCTTGCTTCCGATTGATTCAGGCTGCAGCTTCTTTGCCCACCTCGGGTCAAAATCTATAGAAAAAGGATCCATACTCCCCATTCTGTTTGCGACATACCCAACTGCCTTACCAATTATGTGTGGACCACTTGGCCCAATCCATAACCAGTTGCCTCCTGTTGGGAATCCCCGCATTCCGGCAACAAAAACAAACCAGTCAACAAAAGCTGCATGAAATTCTTCCCTGCAGTAGGCAGTAACTTTCGGCCTGCCTGTAGTACCTGCTGTTTCACCTAGAATAAAGTTATGCTTCCGTTTTAAGAATATCTTTGGGATGAAATGTTCAATCGGGTATTTTCTCAAATCAGCTTCACACATCGGCCCTAAGATTTTCAAATCATCGAGTACATTTATATCTTTTATCGCTTTAATTCCCAGTTCTTCCTCTTTATCAAGCCAGTATTGACTACCATGGTGGGGATCAAAGTGTATTGAAATAACAATTGGCAACCATTCATCAGGTGATAACCCAAACCACTTTGAATTCTGCAATGAATACGTATCAACTTCTTTTAGCTTTAACATTCTTTAGGGGCGTTGTAGGGGCGAACGGCAAAGCTGAGCTTAGCTCTGCCATTCGCCCCTCTACTTAAGGTAATTTGATTAACTAATCAGGCGTTAATAAGCGCAGGCTAAAGCCAGCGACTACACTTTTGGTTTAAAAAGTAAAATCCATGAAGGCAATACAAACAGGTCTGCGGCTAAAGCGCTTATCATTGTTATGCCAGTCAGCAGTCCAAAATATTGAATGGGCTTGAAGCTCGATAGACAAAAAATGAGAAATCCACATGTTGCAACAACGGTAGTAAAAACCGACGCCCTGCCGATGCCGGAGAGCGTTCGTTGTATTGCAAGGTAATGATCCCCGTCTTTTTTTAATTCACTCTTGAAACGGTATAGAAAATGGATCGCATCATCAACTGATATGCCTATCGCCACACTCGCAATCATAATTGTCGCAACGTCCAGGTTTATGCCCAGATATCCCATAACGCCCAGTGTAATAGCAATAGGAATAAGGTTTGGTATCATACTCATCATGCCAATCCTCACTGATTTCAGTAATAAGGCGATACATATGAAAATCAGGATAAAGGCAAGCGTAAATGTCTTTATCTGGCTCTCGATCAGGTACCCCTGCATATCCATAAGGAGTGGCACTATGCCCGTAATCGTACAACCTATACTCAAAGGGAAATTTACCTTAATAAATCCTTTAATATTCTTTACTATCTCCTGATATCTGGAGGAACCAACGTTTTTCATTCTTACAGTAACCCGCCCTTCATTGCAATCTTCTGTGTAAAGGCTTTTGACTATATTGTCTCCATGCAGTGAAGCCAGCTTTACGTAATCAATTGCCTTAGCCTTTGTTATCAGTTGATTGCTCAGTATATCTTTGTTCAGCAACTCGTTAAGATTTGTCACATAATCCGCTACAGACATACTTTTTGTAACCTCAGGTATTTCTTTTAAATAATCCTGTAAGTTTTCCATCTTAGCAAGGACTTCCGGTTGGAAAACACCCCCGCCATTTACTGCGTTTATGACAATTTCCATGGGAAGAAGACCCATCAAATTTTGCTCAATATGTTTCGTTGACCTCGATATCTCACTATTTTCAGGAAATGACTCGAATACGTTTGATTCAGCTCTTGTCTTCGTGATGCCATAAATTGCAAAACCAACAAATACTAAGCTCAGAATAAGGATATAAATAGTATTCTTTTTAACAAACCTGCCTATAAACCCATATATACCACGAAATTCTCTATTGCTTGTCCCATCATCTTTTTGAATGGTTGCGGAAGAACTCATTAATCCTGGAAAAAGAGAAAGGATGCACGGAACAAGTGTTATACACACAAAGAATGACATCATAATTCCTGCAGCCATAAATATACCCGTAATCTTAACAGGTGTCACATCGCTAACCATCAATGACAGGAAACCAATTGCAGTAGTTAAGCACATTAAAAAACAGGGCACACAAATATGTTTGACTGTTTCCAGTGTACTCTTTCGGCTGTCTCCAGTAAGCTTAACTTCCTGATAAAACCTGTTAAGGATATGCACGGTAGTTGTCAGGGAAATTATGAAGATAAGAGGTATAATCATTCCTGAAACCATATTCGTCTTATTATTAAAAATCACAAACAAGCCAACAGCCCATATAATATTAATGCTGATTGTTATAGCAGGAATTAATACACCGGAAATATTCCTGAACAGTGTTCCCAGTATGACAAGCGCTACGGCAAACATTACGGGAGTGAAAGTCCTCATATCCTTTTGCGACATTCGATCCAGTTCTGCATTTATGATAGATGGGCCTGCCAGAAAATAATCTTTTGGTGATCTTTTCACCCCCACCATTCCCTTCTTTAATAATGAGTGGGATAATTCATTTTCCGTCTCAATTCCTGCGGTACTAATTATTTCCCTGGTTTCTTTCACCAGTTTCATTCTTGATTCCGGTGACCCCTTTGCCACTGTAGCTATAATTGCAGTAGTTTCGCCATCACTTGATATCACGTTATTAACATACATATAGTCACTTAAAACCTCTTCTTTGAAAACATCAAGGACAGACCTCGTCTTGTTCTTCTTCATAATTTCTTTAAAGTATGGAGCCGATAACTTATCCTTGTAAACACTTGACAGGGAAATTACATTCCTGACTCCCTTAACCTTCTCAAGCTTCGTTGTAATATTATTAATTAACTTAATATCCTTATCGCCACAAAGATTATAACCATCAATTGCAATTATAAGAAACTCCTCCTCTCCAAACTTTTCTATAAAGTCATAATAATAATCTAGTTTTGGATCGTCTTGCTTTAACCAAACCTCAATGGAATTATCAGTCTCCACTTTAATTGCATAATATCCAAAGAACCCAGTTAAGAGCCCTATCAGGACAAAAAACAATATACGATATTTCAGTATTATACTGGCAATGCTTTCCATATAAATTAGTTCCTTTCTGTCACTAATTTACGTCCTATAAATAATTAATCAAAACGTTCATCTTAAGGGCAATTGTTACGTCGCCTTCAATCTGAACCATTTTCCTGAAAAACGCCTGTTGCGGCGTAATTTCCCTTCTTATAATAGACATTAAGGTTTCACCATCCATTAGAAATGTTGATGAGGGTTCTAACACAGGCTCACTAGATGGTGAGCTGGCATCAATGTAATTTCTTACAACACGCTTTAAGATTCCGCCTTCCACTTCAATAGTCCAACTGCCAGCGTTGTCACCGGCAATGTCAAATCTGATAACAGCGTTAAGACTCTCAATCCTGGGCAGTGAACACAAGTTCACTCTGGCAAAAATTAACTCTTCAAAATATTCTGCAGGAGTTGTTTCACCTGTAATCTCAGGCCGCTTTCTAATGCCATTTGGCTTTATGTCAACCGTTTGGTAAGCCTTATTATCATTCATTAGTATATACCCTCAGT
Source organism: Planctomycetes bacterium RIFCSPLOWO2_12_FULL_40_19 (assembly GCA_001828595.1). Classification (GTDB taxonomy): domain Bacteria; phylum Planctomycetota; class Brocadiia; order Brocadiales; family Scalinduaceae; genus Scalindua. Next base: position 2,320 of record MHZA01000056.1, on the reverse strand, counting down.
AATAAAACCGACAATTACTTCTAACAATAAAAGGTTAAAACCTTAACTCCGGAAACTTAAAAGAAAATTTTCTCATAATATCAAGCCATTTCAACTTCTTGTAACTTTGTCCGTTTTCTATCCCCCCAATTGTGAGAAATAGCGAAACCGACTATTACCTTGGCTAAATCCTTTGTAATAGCAGGGCAAGTAATACCTGCACGCTTCAATACACTCTGAGTATTTCTGCAATCAAATCGCAATCTACTAAATAGATAAGAATAATAAGTTCTTGTCTGACGAAGGAATAATCTCTCGATGGCACTCAAATGTTTGTGTTCCATAGGCCCATCAATCTTCACCTTTATTCCATTAATTTCCAGGACGGACATTAACAAATCCCTTAATTCACCGAGTTCAGGCGGGTTTGGATTTGTGATATGAAAGATTTTGTCAGCAGTCTCTTTCTCTTTTAAGATTGCAACTATGGCATCTGCAACATAATCTACAGGCACTAGATTAATCAACGCATCCGGAACTCCGGGCACCCTTACGGTAATATCGTTTAAATTCTCACTATTGTGATTAATCAAAGCATTTCTAATATTGAATAAAACCTTTGCAAAAGTGTATAGATTATCAAATTTACAAGTTGCCCCAGTTTTAGAATCTCCTACTATTATGCTCGGGCGGTATATCGTATAAGGAATTTCATCGCCTTTTGCATATTTAATCACAACTTGCTCGGCAATGAATTTACTCCTTTCATACTCATTATTAAATAGTGGTTCTTCATCTACCAGTTCGTTTTCGTAAACAATATCATTTTGTTTGCCTGCCACATACGCTGTGCTGATATAATGAAACCTCTTTTGCTTGCCAGTATTAGCAAACTGCAGCATGTTTTCTGTTCCTTTGACGTTTACTGTCATAAGCTCGTCTGCTCGTTGATTCTCAAAGTGAGTCGCTGCAGCACAGTGAAAGACTTCATCTACCTCATAACACAACCTTTTGAACTCGTTTTTCTCTAAACCTAAATCCCTGGACGTTATATCTCCCCCGAATATTTCTACATTGCTTAAAAACAGATCATATAGCGATTCATCTGCGCCCATCCGGTCGCCAGCCATACTGTTTTGTTCCAGTAAGTATTCGTCAAACTGATTTCCCAGAATAAACTCCTTAATCGCACCTTCCCGCCCAAATGATGTTGTCAAAGTATCATTATTTCTTTTTCTTATCAACAACCTTAGCTTAAAACCGGAATCTAAAAGTCTTCGCGTAACAGCGCTTCCGAGAAAACCTGTTGCTCCTGTTACTAAAATTATTTTTTGTTTTTTCTCCATATTAATCTTATTCCTTCCAGTAGCTTAAGTCGGAATATATCATTTATCATTTGCTTTCACCCTGACTGCTTCAAGAATTGCCTCTTCTATTTCATTACGATCGACCGGTTTTTGAAATAACCTAAAGGACTCGTGGATAATAGAAGATACCGAAGATAAAGGCTCGTTATTATCAGTAACAACAATAACCGGTAATTTATAATCTATCGTCTTTATTACTGAAAATATCTGTGTACCGTTTATATCATTTGATTGTAAATTAAAGACAATTGCATCAAATCTTTCTTTCAGTATATACTTTACGGCTTCACCCGGCCTGGAGGCTTCTTGTATGCAAAGCCCTTTTAATTCGAGCACACTCCTTAAATTGCATCTAAACAAATCGTCGGGGTCACAGATAAGAACTTTTTGCATTTTCAGTAACAATAACTTTTAATAATAATTGAACGCATCACTTTCTGGTTTTTTTATTCTTCTTCAAGAACAACTCCGCCTCTTCTTTTCCCGTAAGAATGTCTTCAGTGATTAGATATGTGCCACCCATCGAAGCAGACCATATCTTTTTCGACATACCAGCATTAAATCCGGTGAGTGGATACGCCAGCCCACCAACTACTCCTCCAATCACTGCTATATTCACCTTTATAGGAGTATACACCAGGCTCAACAGACTACTATTCATTCCATTCTTAAAATGGCGAAAAGTACTTTCTTCGGATTGTTCATTCTTCTCAGCAGAAACTCCATTGTCTTTAACTTTGCCAAGTTCGCTCTCTGAGAAAACAGGATTTGTAAACAAAAGCATCATAGCGATACAAATCAATAATTTTTTCATCTCTACCTCCCTTCAAAATATTACTGTTAAAAAGCAAAAGACCTAAATAGCTGTCAACATACTTCAGATTTTTGCATGGTATACAACTAGACTAGCGCAATAGATATGCCGCACGTAGAAAATGGGAAAGATTTGTGACTGGTATGTCATATTAAGTGTA
>MHZA01000055.1 GCA_001828595.1 Planctomycetes bacterium RIFCSPLOWO2_12_FULL_40_19 | reverse complement strand
TTTTATGAGGGCAAGGCATTATCAGTAGAACTTCCAACGTCAGTTTCCTTGAAAATTGTTGAAACAGACCCGGGCGTAAAAGGAGATACCGTAGTGAATGTTTATAAAGCTGCAAAGGTAGAGACAGGGCTTGTCGTAAAGGTTCCTCTGTTCATCAATAATGGTGAAGTAATCAAAGTAGATACAAGAACTGGTGAATTCCTTGGAAGGAAATAGGTAGAGATGGACATAGAGGAATCTATTAAAATTTACGGTGCGAAGATAGATGAATTGCTTAAAGAGATCATCCCCCAGGATAGAGATGATTATTTGAGTGAACCAATATGGCACCATCTTAGAACTGGTGGAAAACGCATAAGGCCGGCGATATGTCTGATTACGTGTAAGGAACTTGGCGGCAACCCGGATGACGCTCTTCATTTTGCATTGGCAATAGAAATTCTACACAACATGTTCCTGCTGCATGATGATATAGAAGATGAAGACACAATGAGACGAGACCAGCCAACCGTATGGGTAAAATACGGGATTGCCAACGCTATTAATTCCGGTGATTATCTGCTGGCGCGGGCATACACAAGCATTCTCACAAGTCCGGCGCCACCGGACAGAAAATTGAAGTTTTTAGAGGTCTTTACATTAACATACGAAAAAACTGTTGAAGGACAGGCGCTGGATATTAATGCAAGAGGAGTCAGGGACTTTACTGTCAAAAAATATATTGACCTTGTAAGACTGAAGACCGGATATTATCTCGCTTGCGGAATGGTTGGTGGCGCTGTAGCGTCAGGAAACTCAAATGGCACAATAAATAAGATTTGGGATTTGGGCAAACTCATGGGACCTGCCTTCCAGATTAAAGATGATTTAATTGATTTAACGATAGGCAAGGGACGTGGAGGCGTTATCGGTTCTGATATTAAAGAGGGGAAAGCCAGTTTCTTATACGCATATACATCAGAGGTTGCAAATGCAGATGACAAGAAATTACTTGTCGAAATAATGACTAAACAAAGGGAAAAGACAACTGAGGATGATGTAAAATGCGTCATGGATATTTATAATAGATATGGCGCAATTGATCATGCTCAAAAGTATGCCGATGATTTAATAAAACAAACCTATAATATAATTGACGACATACCAACTAACAACAAAACCGTCTTTAGGGATATCGCAAACTTTATGATTCAGCGCATGACGTAGAGCGGCAAAGTCGAAAACAGAGAAGCAAGAATTATAGCGGTAGCGGAAGCCCAGCTTCCAGAAACCCCGGATAGTTATAACCTCTTGGGAAAAGTGAGTTCATTAATATTTTTTTGAAAAAGGAAAACAGATGAAAAAAATCAGTAAATCAGCAAGTTACAATCCATTTTTTTGTCTCATCCTGATAGCATTATTAATATATGGATGCGGTAACGAAGAAGCGCCGGAGGTGACAGTCGTCTCAGAAGAGGTAAAAGCAGAGGCAGAAGTTGAAGAAAAACTTGTAGAGAAACTTCCAAACCTGGGTGCAAATGCTGAAGCTTATTATACATTCGGTATTGGAGCAATCAAGGACGGGAACTTCGGCCTGGCAGTCCTGGCGTGGGAGAGGGCAACTCAAATAGACCCAACTATGGTCAAGGCATATAATTATCTGGGGCGAGCCTACTATACACAGGGCATGTTAGAAGAGTCAATCGAGGCTTACAAAAAGACCGTAAAACTCGAACCTGCAAATCCGGAAGCTTATATAAATCTTGGTATCGCTTATAGATACAGCGAAGAGTTTGAGTCGGCAATTAATGAACTCAACAAGGCAATCGAATTAAACCCTCTTTCAGCGCTTGCATACGATGAGATTGGAATGGCATTGTTAAAAATGGGAAAAATGGAAGAAGCTATCACTGCGTACAAGAATGCGGCTGCTATTGACCCGAAATTTCCACAACCGCACAACCACCTCGGCGTTGCCTACCTGATGCAGGGAGAGACAAAAGAAGCCGACAGAGAATTTAAATTGTACGAGGAACTAACGAAAGAGAAGAAAGCAGAACAGGCAAAAATAATGGGCGGCCCACCACACTGATATTCCTCATTAAATTAATGCACTCTTGGTACTTTATTTAATATTTTGCGAAGCAAATTACAATAAATTAGCGACCTGTCCGACTGCGTCGTTCGGGCGGGCTGAATGGAGATTATTTATGAATAAATACATAGCAATCATTTTCTTAGCCATAACCATCACCTTCATTGCCATTACTACAAATTATGCACATGAACACGATAATATCTCAACAAAAGACATGGAACGCCTGACAGGAAAATCTGAATCTCAGATGAAGGAAATAGACAAGAAAATCATTGAATACATAGATACAATCGAATCCAATCCAGATGATGCAGACGCGCACTTTAACCTCGGCATCCTTTACGAGAAAAAGATTAAATACAACGATGCAATTGCAGAGTATCAGAAAACAATTAATTTAAAGCCGGATTTTATAGATGCACGCATTAACCTGGCCCTTGTTTATGCCGAGCGCAATATGTTTGGAGAGAGTGTCGATGAGCTCAATCAAATCCTGAAGATAGACCCGCAAAACGCAGATGCCTATAAATATATCGGACTCGCCTATTATAAAACAGGTTTAATGGAAGACTCAATTGTGGAATTTAAAAAGGCCTTGAACATTTCTCCAGATGACCCGGAAATCCATTACTGCCTTGAAAATGTTTATCATAGTATGGGAGCACTTGATGCCGCCGAAGCAGAACTCATAAAGGCGATCGAACTTGACCCACAATATAAGGAAGCTCACGTCAATCTTGGGTTTCTCTACTATGAGCAAGGTATGTTTGATAAGGCAATGGAAGAATTTAAGACTGTCATTGATATTGACCCAAAATTTGCACAGGCGTATAGTAATATGGGACTGGTTTATTGTGAGAAAAAAATGTTTGATGACGCCATAACCATACTCAAGAAAGCGATAGAGATAGATCCCACTTTACCCGAAGCTCACAATAATCTGGGTTTCGCATACTGGAATAAAGGCCTTAAAGACAAAGCCATGCGCGAGGTATCAGTATACAAAGGGTTGATAGGAGCAAAATAATCAAGCTGTTTTCTCTCTCTTTTTACATATACCTGCTTGTAGCGGAAACCACGCCGGAGGCGGACGTAAACGCCTTCCTGCCCGATGTGTTTTTTGGCGGATAGGTTTCCACGTTTATGGTTAAGGTACAGGGGGAAAATGCTTACTCCTACAATGACATTCATCATAGGGCGGGGTCACCTATTGAAATAAATGTCAAGATTAAAACAGCCTTTTGACAAATAGTTTAATGGTCTCAGCGCCTTTTTTGACATTATCAGGGGGATGTGTGTCTTCATAGAAATTCTGGTGTAAACCCTCAGCTACGAGAGAAACGTTGTTAATGCTTTCATCCTTTAATTTACAATTCTACCTGGCCGAATTACTCCGCTTCTCTCATTTTCAGTATGCCGCAATGACACAGGCCGGGTTCATCTGCCCTTGTGCCACAGTCACACATGGTGCCGCAGTCACACTCGTATTCATAATCTTCACTCAGCGCTTCTCTGTCAGATGGTATTGTGGCCAGGCCGCAAACGCATCTGCCTCCGGGTTTTAATGTTTCATAGGCACAAAGACATCCTCCGGCACAGTAACAGATATAAATTGTCTGCTTTTTCTTCTCTTCTTCTGCTTTTAGATTATACCCGGAGCAAAAAAGACCTCCAAAGGCTATCATACTAATTGCCATAATTATAACCACGTTGTTCTTCAAACTTTTCAACACCTTCTATATACCCCTTTCTTTTAAATTAGGCCTTCGACTACTTTATTTATATATAATATTATACAGTAAGTCAATTGTACTCTTACTTTATAATGACCCTTGCATCAACGGCTGTTACTCCTTCTGTATAAACAAGCAGAGGGTTCAGTTCAACTTCTTTTATTTCGTCAATGTCCGAGACTAATTCAGAAACTGTAACTACCGTCCTGGCCAGTTGCTGAATATCAAGTCTCTCCGCACCCCTGTAACCGTTTAATACTGAATAACCCTTAATCTCCTTAATCATCTCTAATGCTTCTGTTTTTGTAACAGGCGCAATCCTGAACACCACATCTTTAAAGAGTTCAACAAATATACCTCCCAGACCAAACATAACGGTTGCTCCAAACTGTTCGTCCCTTATTCCTCCCACAATTACCTCAGTAGTCTTTGGCATCTGTTTCTCTACCAATATTCCCATTATGTCAGCATCCGGGACTTTTTTGAATAAATTATTCATAATCTCATTATAATTTCTTTCGACTTCCTTTTCATTCTCTACACCAATAACAACACCTCCCACATCACTCTTATGCAATGCATCCTGTGACACTATCTTTAAGACAACCGGAAACCCCATAGTCTTTGCCTCCACTGATGCTTCATGAACAGTCTTGACCAGAGCATAAGCAGGAGTGAAAATCCCTGATAATTTAATAACGTCCATAGCTTCATCAGGAAGTAATATTTTCCGTCCGGAAGCCTGTACATTTCCTATAACCTTCAAGGCATCCTTGAATTTTGTATCTTTAGCAACCATTCATTCTTCCTCTTTCTACTAATACACTCATTGCTTTAACACATCTTTCAGGTGATGGAAAGACAGGAAGCCCTTTTTCTTCAAACTTCGCTTTAATCTTCTCAGTATATATGCCACTAACCATACATATAACTACTGGTTTTCCGGATTCCTTTGCCCTTTGTGAAATAATCCCGGCCACTCCATCTGTCATGGTTGGAGGCGGCATCAGCGGAATTATAATTGCAGCGTCAAAGAAATCATTATCAACCAGTGCAGACTTCATCGCTATACCATAATCTTCATCCCCGGAACTCCCGGTCATGTCAATCGGGTTTTTCAGAATAAAATATTCCGGAAACTTTTCCGACAGTGCTTCCCTTATACCCGCAGGTGTATGTGCGACATCAAGACCGGTATCACTGCACATATCTGACACTGAAACGCCAAATCCCCCACCATTGGTCAGGACAAGGACTTTATTTCCTTTTGCCGGTTTCTGCATCAAGAGCACTTTACATGCATCCATAAATTCTTCAAGACCATTAACCTCTACAATTCCGGATTTTCTGAAAGCCGCTTTGTATATTTCATACCTACCGGCAATAGCTCCAGTATGTGATTTTGCTGCCTCAATTCCGGAATCATGCCTGCCTGCTTTCAATGCGACAATATGTTTAGACTTTGAAAAATTACTGGAGGCATTTATAAATCTTCTGCCGTCATCAACAGATTCCATGTAAATCCCTATTACGTGTGTTAATTCATCATTAGTCAGGTATTCAATCAACTCCGATTCTCCCACATCTGCCCGGTTTCCATAACTTACAACCTTTGAAACACCAATACCCTCCAGAGACAACATATCCATCATTGCTACGACATAAGAACCGCTCTGTGACAATATGCCCAGGGTTCCCTTCTCCGGCCTCTTGACCTTTGTCCAGGGCAGGAACGACGTGCTGAAATTAGAATAATTGTCCAGGACGCCAATACAATTCGGACCAATCAGGCGAATGTCCTTATCCCTGCATATATTCTTAATTCTCTCCTCTAATTCCACTCCCTTGCCGCCCAACTCTGCAAACCCCCCGCTTATTATTATAGAGTTTCTAATTCCACACACGGCCTGCTGTTCCAGAACTTCTGGAACGTAATCGGAATGTATTGAAATTACGGTAAGATCTACCTGTTCTTTGATATCGGGAAGCGAAGGATAGCACTTAAGGCCAAATACTTCATCATGATGAGGATTTACCGGTACAAGTTTACCTGCAAATCCCATTTCAATGAGATTTGTGATAATTGTTGATGTGATGTTTTTGGGGTCTTCCGTTGCGCCTATGACGGCTACGGATTCGGGATTAAAGAACTTCTCTAAAGTCATGATGTATTAATTCACCACGAGAATTCAAGTTTTCAGGATATTTATTTATCTGGCGGGCCCGGGGCGGCAATCTCAAAATAATATCCGAAACCAAGCTTTGTTTTTAATGTAAGTTGCCCGATACAATAGTAATACTTTCCTGGTTCAAGCCTGATATAACGTACGCCCACTCTGCTTGATACCTCTGAATACTCATCTTCAATCTTTTCAACCCCCCAGCTCCCTGATTCAAACACTATATTGCCTATAAGGTTGTGGTCTGTTATCCTGTAAAGATTCTTACCTACTACGACCGGCTCCTCCCTGGAGTAGTCAAGTATCATCAATTCTATACTGCCATCTTCAAATGCATTGCCGGGACACTCAATCTTTGTCGGCTCTCCTTTTACATAAAAGCTTATGCTATTATCATCACGTTCTGAATAAAAACTGGCATACTCAAACTTCTTATAGTCATTCACTCTTACCAGAAAAACGCCGCCACTCTCAGGATATTTCCAGAAAGTCAACTTTGGCATGGGAACTTCTGATGTTTCGTGTAAATTTAAAGGAAATGTTTGTTTTGCATAACCTTCTTTGCTAAACGATATTACTATTTTACCGGGGTCAAAATTAATCCGGTATCGACCATTTTCATCAGTCTTAGTAGTAAATTCAGTTCCCTTAATCTTAACTTCAACATCTTTAACGACATTATCAAAACCGTCCACCACCTGCCCTGTCAACGTCCCTTGCCTTGAAAATGCCGTTGGACAAAAAGCGGTTATGGCGAATGTCAGTAAAAAAGTAATCGTTAGTAACCTTCCTACTTTCATAAAATTCAGCTCCTTCCAGCCCGCCCGAACGACACAGTCGGGCAGGTCGCTAACTTCTTAGTTTTGCTTCGCAAAATGAAAACCATAGCTAAGACAACACACTACACAAGATATAACAATAAATCCACAATTATTTCTTTACAATCCAGACAGGAAATAGTAGATTAAGCCGAAAATCCAACACATTTCATCCTTTTTTAACCATAAGAATTGATGCCATCAAAAATACATAATAAACCCAAAACTAAAGCCAGGCAAAAGAAATCTCAGCGTTATAGCCTCCCAAAAGATTCCTTTGCATTTATTTCTGAAGGGCAAACTGCTTATAGCAAGGAAAAACCATTTATCGTTTATTATGACGACCCGAAACGTTCGATAAAACTATTAAAAGGTGATTGTATCAAGATATTGAATCAGGCAGGGGAAAACAGTGTTGACATGATATTTGCCGATCCTCCCTATTTTCTCTCTAATGGTGGGATTACGTGTCATGCCGGAAAGATGGTCTCTGTAAATAAAGGAAAATGGGACAAATCAAGAGGCGTGGAAGAAAATCACAAATTTAGCCTTGAATGGTTAAAGGCCTGCCAGCGCGTTTTGAAACCAGACGGAACAATCTGGGTTTCTGGAACGACACACATTATCTACTCAGTCGGCTTTGCCATGCAGGAATTAGGTTACAAGATACTGAATGACATTATCTGGTATAAACGCAACGCCCCGCCAAATCTTTCCTGCAGATATTTTACCCATTCAACAGAAATAGTCTTGTGGGCAGCCAAAAATGAAAAGAGCAAACATTATTTTAATTATCAGTTGATGAAGAAATTTAACAACGGAAAACAAATGCGTAATGTATGGCAAATATCTACACCACTTGCCGAAGAAAAGAAGTTTGGTAAACACCCAACACAAAAACCAGTGGAGTTATTAACAAGAATCATACTCGCATCTACAAAAGAAAACGATTTAGTCATGGATCCTTTCTGTGGAAGTTCAACCACGGGAGTAGCGTCTATTTTGCTTAACAGGAAATATGTTGGAATTGATTTTGAGGAGGAATATTTACACCTTTAAAAAAAACGTATAGAAGATGTAACAAGGAAACCTTCTTTGTTTGAGCGAGGTGAAGCTGTAATCGTGAAACAATTAAAAGTTTTAAAAGAAAGCGTTTCAGCATAATAAAA
>MHZA01000054.1 GCA_001828595.1 Planctomycetes bacterium RIFCSPLOWO2_12_FULL_40_19 | reverse complement strand
AACGCGGTTACGACATAGTCTATAGTCCTCACATTGCAAAAATAGACTTATGGAAAACCAGTGGACATCTGGATTTCTATAAAGAGAGCATGTATTCCCCTATAGATGTTGAAGGGCAGGAGTATATTTTAAAACCAATGAATTGTCCCTTCGCAATTCTTATGTATAAAACAAAGGTTCGCAGTTACCGTGATTTGCCGCTAAGGTGGGGAGAACTTGGTACGGTATACCGATACGAAAGGTCGGGAGTTTTGCATGGGCTTTTGAGAGTCCGTGGTTTTACACAGGACGATGCCCATATATTCTGTATGCCTGATCAGTTAAAGGATGAAATAGTTGGCATTATAGATCTTGCGCAATATATGCTCCGGAGTTTTGGATTTAATGAGTATGAGATAGAGCTTGCGGTCAGGGGGAAGGGAGAATCTGAGAAATATATAGGTGAGAACGAAAACTGGGTGCTTGCTGAGGAAGCGCTGAAGGACGCCCTCGAACAAAAGGGGCTGGAATATAAGAGGGAAGAAGGTGAGGCAAAATTTTACGGGCCGGCAATTGATATAAAGATCAAGGATGCGCTGGGCAGGGGCTGGCAGGGGCCAACCATTCAGGTGGATTTTAATTTACCTGAAAGGTTTGACGTTAATTATATTGCTTCTGATGGTAAGAAGCATAAGGTGGTAATGGTACACCGTACCGTGCTTGGAGCCATGGAGAGATTCCTTGGATGTTTGCTGGAACACTATGCCGGCGACTTCCCTTTGTGGCTGGCGCCGACACAGGTCAGGGTGCTTCCGATAACAGATGCTCATGATGATTACAGCAATAGGATAAAGGAACAATTAACCGGGATGGGAATTCGTGCTGATTGTGATTTACGGAATGAGAAGACAGGTTTTAAGATCAGGGAAGGTACCCTGGAGAAAATTCCTTATCTTCTTATTATAGGTGACAGGGAGGTGAAGGAAGAGACGGTATCGGTAAGGAGTCGTAAGAACGGAGATGAGGGTTCACTGCCTTTATCAGAATTTCTGGTACGTGTTGAAATGGAGGCTAAAAATAAGACCTAGTGTTTTATGTGGGAAATAAATGAATAAAGGGTATTCCTGTGTGGAGGTAATTTAAAACTTTTAGAATGGAGGTAAAAAAATCTCGAAATACCAGAGAATTAATGAACGAATATATGCAAAAACAGTAAGGCTTGTTGGTGAGGATGGCTCTCAGTTAGGTATCGTAAAGAAAACTGACGCACTCAGTAAGGCGATGGAATTAGGCTTGGATTTGGTTGAGGTCTCACCAAATACGGATCCACCTGTATGCCGCATTTTAGATTATGGCAAATACCAATACAAACTGAGCAAGAAATCACATCAGAAAAGCCGTGTAGTTCAGTTAAAGGAAATCAGGGTAAGGCCAAAGATTGGTGCGCATGATCTTCAGACGAAGATAAAAAATGCAAGAAAATTTCTTGATAGAAAAGATAGAGTTCTGGTTAACATGATGTTTAGAGGACGAGAGAGAGCATACAAGGATATGGCTAATGAAATTTTTGAAGAAATTATAAGGTCTCTGGAAGATATTGCCAAGGTTGAATCACAGGCAAAGTCAACTGGTAGAAGCATGGGTATTATATTAACACCAAAGTAAAAGTTTTAAGATAAAGAAAAGGAGAGGGTATTGGAATGCCAAAATTAAAAACTCATAAAGGTCTTGCGAAAAGGGTTAGAGTATCTCCTAATGGCAAGATTAAGAGAAGGAAGGCGTTTGCAGGCCATTTAATGTCAGGAAAATCTGGTGATCGTAAAAGGAAACTCAAGAGAACAGCCCTTGTGTCAAAGGGTTTTACCAGATCGATGTTACGCGCTTTAGGAAAAGCATAGTCAAAATTAATAAATAAGCAAAGGAAAGGTTTTAAGAATGCCAAGAGCAAGAAAAGGTTCAGCAAGGAAACAAGCAAGAAAAAGATTTCTAAATGCCACAAAAGGGTATTGGGGAAGCAGAAGTAATCTCTATCGAAGAGCCAGCGAAACTTATGTGAGGGCAATGGTATATGCTTATAGAGATAGAAAATGTAAAAAGAGAAACTTCAGAAAACTTTGGATATTACGCATAAATGCAGCAGCTAAAATGCGTGGGATAAATTATAGCCGTTTCATTAATGGCTTGACAAAAGCCAACGTTGTAGTTGACAGGAAGATATTAGCAGAAACAGCGGTGAACGATCCTGTAGCTTTTGATGAGCTGGTCGGGTTGTCAAAGCAGCATATTTAAATTCAGAACGCATGCCATGCGTTCTGAGTTTTCCATTCTTTCTGGGATTGTTTTTTGCCCCACAATCCTTAATAGTCAATCCGCAATCTGGAAGATTGCACGTTAAATTTCTCCCCTTTATTTATAAATTTTGTTTTGCGGAGCCCGTCCGAAAGTTTTAGCCGGGCGGGCAAAGCTACATAAATTGGCGACCGAAGGGAGCTAATTTATTATGCAAGAAGGATTAAGTGAGATACAAAATCAGGCAAAGGATGATTTGGCAAAGGCTGAATCTCTGGATGCAGTTGAACAGGTAAGGACCAGATATCTCGGAAGAAAAGGCGGTATTATTAATGAAATAATCAAGGCGATTCCCGGCTTGCCTCCCGAACAGCGATCATCTACCGGTAAATCTGCAAATATGCTTAAGCAGGAAATCAGTAAGTGGATAGAAGATGCAAGAGTAAAACTTGCTGATAAAGAACAGACTTCTGAAGCTAAAGAGATGTTCGATCTGTCACTACCGGGTGAGCACAAACCCTATGGACACAGGCATCCGATCACACAGACCATTGACGAAATTAAGGGAATCTTCAGAAAGCTGTGTTTCGATATAGAATACGGCCCTGAAGTAGAACACGAATACTACAATTTTGATGCCCTGAACATACCCGCAGACCATCCGTCCAGAGAAGATTTTGATACATTTTATCTGGGCAACAAACGGCTTCTAAGAAGCCAGACCTCAACGGTACAGATAAGAGTGATGGAGAAGAAGAAACCTCCCATAAGGATGATTGCCCCCGGAAAGGTTTTTAGGCCGGATACAGTTGATGCCCGACATGCCTCTATGTTTCACCAGATTGAAGGTTTGACGGTGGATGAAGGCGTGAGCTTCAGCGATCTAAAATACGTTTTAACGCTGTTTGCTCAGTCATACTTTGGGCAGGATGTTAAGATGAGATTTCGCCCTTCGTTTTTTCCCTTTACCGAACCAAGCGCAGAGATAGATATTTCATGCTCCATCTGTAAGGGGAAAGGATGCAGCGTATGCTCTCACAGCGGCTGGGTTGAGGTATTGGGCGCTGGAATGGTAGACCCCAATGTGTTTGAAACTGTTGGTTATGATGCAGAGAAGTATACCGGATTTGCGTTTGGTATGGGTGTGGAGAGACTTACCATGCTCAGGTATGGAATAGACAACATCAGGCTTTTCTTTGAAAATGATCTGAGATTTCTGTCACAATTTTAAACTTATGAAAATCAGTTACAACTGGCTTAAGGATTACTGCAAATACGATCTCTCTGTAGCGACATTGGCAGAGAGGCTGACGAATGCCGGACTGGTAGTTGACGCTGTAAAACCTGTAGACGATGATTACTGCCTGGAGATTGAGGTTACCTCAAACAGGCCTGATTGTCTGGGATTTATTGGAATTGCAAGAGAGGTTGCAAACATCGTCCGCAGTGAGCTTTTGATTCCAGATGTGGAATATGCGGCATCGGATGAGAGTGTAAATGATATAACCACTGTTACCGTAGAAGATAAAGAATTGTGCCCGAGGTATACGGCACGAATTATAAAGGATGTGAAAATAGGGCCATCGCCCGAATGGCTGCAAAAGAGAATAACCAGCATCGGATTGCGCCCCGTGAATAATATAGCAGACATTACAAATTATGTTTTGATGGAAAGCGGTCAACCGTTACACGCATTTGATTTTGATAAATTAAGCGGGAAGGAAATTATTGTTAGAAGGGCGAAGAATGGTGAAACTATGGAAGCAATCGATGGAAGCAAGTGTGCGCTTACGGAAGAAATGCTGGTAATTGCGGACTCGCAGAAACCGGTGGCCGTTGCAGGCATAATGGGAGGCAGGGATACGGAAGTTTCTGATGCTACAAAGAATATTCTCCTGGAAAGCGCCTTCTTCGACCCGAGGAATGTCAGAAGGACTTCGAGAAAACTGTGTCTCAGCTCGGATTCTTCCTATCGCTTTGAGCGGAGAGCGGATCCTGAATGCGTTGACTGGGCGTCAAGGAGAGCGGCGAAGATGATATTGGAAATAGCAGGTGGTCAGGTTGCGGAAGGCGTAATCGATCAGAACAGCCTTGAAAGTAAAAAAGTGAGTGTTACATTGAGAATGTCCCGGTTGAACAGTCTATTGGGACTTGACATTGATAAGGATACGGTGAAGGACATCCTGGAACGTTTACAGTTCAAAATAAATTCTGTAACTGATGATTGCTTCAGTGTAGATGTTCCCAGTTTCAGGGGGGACGTCTATCGTGAAGTAGATTTGATAGAGGAGGTCGCCAGGGTTCACGGATACGACAAAATACCGGTGAAAAGTAATATTGGAGTGAAACTGACACAGGATAACATATTCGACAAAGTTACTGAAAAGACAAAATCTGTTATTTCCGGACTTGGTTTTGATGAGGTTATTACTGACAGCATTGTCGGTGAGTTGCAGGAGCGGCATGGTAATATCTGGACTGACGACAGGGGCATAAAGATTATGAACCCGATACGGCAGGACGAATATCTTCTCAGAAAAGCGCTGGCGCATAACCTTCTGCGTGTAAAGAAACATAATCAGAACTATGGAGTGGAGAAGGCGAATATATACGAATTGTCCAAAATATACCTGCCTCAGGAGGATGACGGGATGCCGGAGGAAAAAGAGTGCCTGAGTATTCTTGGAGAGGAGGGGTTCCTGTCCCTGAAAGGCGTTGTGGAGACCATACTCAGTCAACTTAATATTGTGCAAAAGCTTGAAAGCATACATTATGATTTTGGACTGTTCAGTCCGGAGAAATCAGCGGAACTTAAGCTGGGCGGCAGTGTGCTGGGATATATTGGTGAATTGAGCAGAGAAGTAATTAATGATTATGATTTCAGGAGCAAGCCGTGTGTGGCAGAGTTGGATTTCAATATACTGGTAGATAAAGCAAACCTTGAAGGCTCATACCGGAAGATTCCGATGTTTCCCATGGTGACGAGAGATATGGCAATCGTAAGTGATGAGGAGGTTATATGGGCAGACATAAAAGGGTGTATCGAATCGCTTAAGATAGACTGCATCGATGGCATAGAATTCTTTGACGTGTACAGGGGCAGGCAGATCGAGAAGGGCAAGAAGAGCATAGCCTTCAGATTGATATTCAGGGCGGATGATAGAACTCTGAGGAGTGATGAGGTAGATGCGTTACAGGAAAAAATCCTTGAAAATCTCAGTAACGCCTTTGGTGTAAAACTCCGCGCATAATAAGCTAAATTTTTCTAAACTTGTCTTAGAGAATATTTAGTACCTTTACAATAAGATTTAGAACAATTTTGGCGAAAAATAAAATGCTAAAGCATTAATTCCTACAGCGGAATTTACCCTTTAGGGTTTTATTCATCAAACAATAAAAGATTGTTAAAACCTTAAATTTTCTTCCGGCTCGTTCTGGCTAGGATGATATAGAAGGAGGTAGAAAGGCTAAAGAGAAATGATTCACAAAACCGCTATTATTAATCCCGGCGCCAGGTTGGGAAAAGATGTTGATGTTGGCCCTTTTACAACTATTGAAGCGGATGTGACTATTGGTGAAGGAACGGTCATCGGCCCAAATGTCAGTATAATGCCATACACTTCGATAGGGTCACGTTGCCACGTTCATGCCGGAGCTGTTCTGGGCGGCATTCCTCAGGACGTCGGATTCAAAGGAGAGAAATCATTTATTACTATTGGAGCAAACTGTCAGATTCGCGAAGGTGTGACTATCAATCGTGGAACCAGGGCTGATTCCGTGACGGAGATAGGCGACGACTGTTTCCTGATGGCATTCTCGCATTTCGGTCACAATGTTAAACTTGGCCGTGGGGTTATAGTGGCTAATGGCGCTTTGTTGGCCGGTTATGTGGAGATAGGGGATAAGGTTGTCATTAGCGGAAATTGCGTCCTGCATCAGTTTGTGAGGGTAGGGCGCCTGGTTATGTTGGGTGGCGGCTGTGCTGTTACGAAAGATGTGCCGCCATTCTGCATGTTGAAGCCGTTAGAGATAAACAGGATAGTTGGCCTGAACACGGTCGGATTACGGCGGTCGAATTTGACGACGAGAGATCAACAGGAGATTAAGGAAGGATTTAAGCTGCTTTTTCGCTCCGGTCTGAATGTGGGTAAGGCTCTGGAGAGGATTAAAGCAACCTATCCGTCCGGACCTGCATCGGAGTTCTCGACTTTTATCGAAAAATCTGAACGTGGCATCTGCAGGATGTGAGACCCTGATTTGTACATGCAGCCAGGGGGGAACTCAACTCCTTTTCTTTCTCTCCCCTTCGCATTAATCAAAGCACTCTTCATATTCTCAAAAATCTCAGTTGTTTGTTTACT
>MHZA01000053.1:399-6582 GCA_001828595.1 Planctomycetes bacterium RIFCSPLOWO2_12_FULL_40_19 | reverse complement strand
GAGAATACCATCTGCACGGATTCTTTGCAGGAGTTATTTTACTCGGTGCGCTTTTTATTTGGAAGAATTCTTTTAGTCTTGTCCCCCCTTATGACGAGAGTCTTGCAAGCTATGAGGGGAATCTTTCGGCTGGAAAAGACTATATTTCAGGATTTGCCAGTTTGTTACGTCGTAATATTACCGCCCCTGATTTATTGACTGTATGTTTTAATGAATGGAGAAAGACTTTTCATTATAGATTAAGAAATTTAAACAATGAACTTAAACAAATACAATCTATTATAGAATCTGATAAAAAACTGCCGACCAAGCAACAAAACCCATTAAATGCATATAAACAAATAAGTAAAATTTTATCAGAAAGGAAAATTAAATGAGCATTGACACAGACCGTTTAAAAGAACTTATGGCATCTGCCAGGGAGGAAGTTTCAAAAGTCATTATAGGACAAAAAGATGCTATTGACAAATCGCTAATTGTAATCTTTACCGGCAACCATGCCTTAATAGAAGGCGTGCCGGGGATTGCAAAAACGCTTTTGGTCAAGACGCTATCATGTGTACTTAGTTGTGATTTTTCAAGAATACAGTTTACTCCTGACCTCATGCCAGCTGACATTACAGGCACAAATGTTTTTAACTTACAGAGGAACGAATTTACTCTCGTCAAAGGACCTCTCTTTACGACGTTTTTGCTGGCGGACGAGATTAACCGCGCCCCCGCAAAAACACAATCAGCATTGCTTCAGGCAATGCAGGAACGGATGGTGACTATAGACCGGGACACGCATGCTCTCTCTCCAAACTTTACAGTTTTTGCCACGCAGAATCCAATAGAATACGAGGGGACATATCCTTTGCCAGAAGCTCAGAAAGATAGGTTTATGCTCAAAATAACCATGGATTACCCTGACGTGAAAGAGGAGATGACCCTTGCACATAGAATGCTTGGGAAGGAATCACCTGAGGCGCTCTTGTCCAGTGGGAGGATAAACCAGATAATAAATACCGAAGAATTGAAGAAATTACAGGAATGCCTTGAAGGGATTTTTGTCCGTGAGGAATTGATAGGCTACATTGTTGATATTGTGCGTGGAACGCGTAGCCATGAAAGCGTTCTTGTAGGCGCTGGTCCGCGCGCTACCCAGTCGCTTCTTCTTGCAAGCAGGGCGCATGCAGCAATTGAAGGACGTGATTTTGTTACTCCTGATGACATTAAAGCAATGGCAATGCCTGTAATCGAACATCGTCTGATTCTTAGGCCTGATTATGAAATAGAAGGATTAACAGTTAAGGAAGTAATACAGAGCATTTTAAAAAATGTAGTTGTACCGAGATGATAGTACCTCAAGATAGATTATTATTCTGGTTTGGGATAGTAGTTCTTCCTTTTGCTGCCATAGGGTTAATTATACCTTCTGCGGCAATACCGTCAATAATTGTGATAGGAGGGCTGTTTATTCTGGTATTAGTGGATGCGTTGCTGACCCGCAGGAGCCTTAAGGGCATAACCATGGAATTCCCTCAAATAATACACATGTCAAAAAATCATGAGGGGAAAATTGATGTATATATCAGAAATAGTGAAGTAAGAACAAGGCAATTGAGGATTGCTCTGGCGTTTCCTAAAGAGGTCGTTTCAACTGGTGAAGATATATTTTTGAAACTGCAGGGGGGGGATCGGGTTTCGCATTTCCATTGGCGGTGCAAGCCGATAAAACGCGGGAGTTATTTTTTTGATAAATGCTATATGGAAGGTTTGTCTTATTTTGGATTCTGGGCTGTACGGAGCGCCTTGCCTGCCAGCTTTGAAATCCGTGTATATCCTGACCTTTCTTTTGAAAGGAAAAATCTGGCAGCGCTTTTTTTGAATCGCGGCAATTTCGGGATTCATTCGCGGCGGCAGGTTGGGCAGGGAAGAGATTTTGAGAAACTGCGGGAGTATATTCATGGTGACAGCTATGACCATATACATTGGAAAACGACTGCAAAGCGCGGGTATCCAATCACAAAGGTTTTCCAGATTGAACAAACGCAGGAAGTGTACGTTATCATTGATGCATCACGCCTGAGCGGCCGCAGCGTAAATATTTTTCAGGAAGATAAAAATGAAACAATTCTGGAGAAATTTATCACAGCGGCATTGATTATAGGTGTTGCTGCAAGAAGGCAGGGGGATCTCTTCGGAATCTTAAGTTTCAGCAATAGAATACACAGCTTTATCAGGGCAAAGAGAGGCAGGGAACACTACAATAACTGCCGTGAGTCACTTTATAAATTACAGCCTCATATTGTTACTCCTGACCTTGATGAACTCTGTGCTTTTATCGGATTGAGATTAAGACGCCGGGCTTTACTGGTGTTCTTGACAAACATAGATGACCCGGTCTTAGCTGAAAGTTTTGTTAAAAATATGGATTTGATATGTCGCAAGCATCTTGTCCTTGTCAATATGATTAAGCCTGATGGTATGAAGCCTCTCTTCTCA
This sequence comes from Planctomycetes bacterium RIFCSPLOWO2_12_FULL_40_19, assembly GCA_001828595.1. GTDB lineage: Bacteria > Planctomycetota > Brocadiia > Brocadiales > Scalinduaceae > Scalindua. The sequence goes on along the minus strand of MHZA01000053.1, from coordinate 4,095 downwards.
GATTCCGATATTAAGTCCATAAATGATATTTATCAGAATCTTGGCGGGCACATACTCTGGCATAACATCCTTGAACTCGAAAAGATTTTACAACGTAAGGGCGTATCTTTTTCCCTGTTAAACAATGAAAAGATGTGCTCCCATCTGATTTCTCAATATATGGATGTAAAACAGAGGCAGCTTATATGATTATTAACCTGCAGAAATTTATAGAAGCAGAAAAAGATTACTGGACAGAACTTGAAGTGATATTAGATAAAATAGAGAACGAGCCAGAACATAAAATGGCGGCGGAACAAGTTAAACAGTTTCATTACCTTTTTCAGCGTACTTCTGCTGATCTTGCAAAGATAGCAACCTTTTCATCAGAGCCTGAAATTTTTCGGTATCTTGAGTCTCTGACAGCAAGGGCTTATGGTAATATTCATGAGATCAGGGAAAAACCCTACAGGCTGTTCCCTTTGAAATGGTTCTTCTATACTTTTCCACAGACATTTAGGCGTCATATCAGGGCATTTTATCTGTCGCTTGCAATTACATTTGTTGGTTTTGTATTCGGCGGCATTGCTATAAGTTTTGATCCTATGGCAAAAGAGATTGTCTTGCCGTTTCGCCATCTTCAGGGAAGCCCTTCTGAGCGTGTGGCGAATGAGGAGAAAGTGCTTGATGACCGTATAAAAGGAGTAAAGATGACAGGCGCAACATGGTATATGACACATAATACAAAAGTCAGCATTTTTGTTATGGCTTCAGGCATAACATGGGGCATCGGCACAATAATATTGCTTTTTTATAATGGTGTTATTCTTGGCGCTGTCGCACTGGATTATATCCTTGCAGGGCAATCCAAGTTTCTTCTGGCATGGCTTTCTCCCCATGGGATTATAGAAATACCCGCTGTATTGCTTGCGGGACAGGCTGGACTTGTGCTGGCTAATGCTCTGATTGGATGGGGCAAACGCACGTCTTTAAGGATGCGTTTCAGGGAGATTTCAGGCAACCTTGTTACTTTAGTCTTAGGGGTAGGTATTATGCTTGTCTGGGCAGGCTTTATTGAGGCATTTATTTCACAGTATCATGAGCCTGTTATTCCATATTCATTTAAAATAGCATTTGGCATTATTGAACTGATATTGCTGGTTTTGTTTCTCAGCGCCTCAGGAACGAAGATAAAACAAAAAGATGCATGAAGAAAAGACAAATACGCTTTTAATTAAAACACCCGAAGGGATTATTTTTTCCATGCTCCTTGCAGGACCTTTAACCCGGTTTCTTGCATGGGGAATTGACCTTGCCTGCATTTTTGTTGTTTCAAGTATTCTGGGCATATTGCTTGGAATTTTTGGGTTAATCAGCTTAGATTTTTCACGCGCGCTTACTGTTCTGGCATACTTTTTTATTTCAATTAGTTATAGTATTGTTACTGAATGGTATTGGAGAGGGCAGACGATAGGGAAAAGGCTTCTGAGGCTGAGGGTCATGGATGTTCAGGGATTGCGTCTCCAGTTCAGTCAAATTATGATTCGTAACCTTATGCGTTTTGTGGATAGTCTGCCCGCATTCTATTTTATCGGCGGAGCAGCATGCCTGATAAGCAAACGTGCACAGCGGCTTGGTGATTTTGCCGCTAATACAATAGTTATTAGAAATCCAAAGATTGTAGAACCTGCTTTGAACCAGCTTCTGGCAGGAAAATATAACTCTCTTAGAGAATACCCTCATTTGTGTGCTCGACTGCGCCAGAATGTAACGCCTAAAGAAGCAGGGATTGCCCTGCAATCCCTATTACGTAGGAATGAGCTTGAACCACTGGCTCGCGTTGAATTATTTGAAAAAATCACCTCACATTTCCGTTCAATTGTTGAGTTTCCCGACGAAGCTACTTATGGCATTACAGATGAGCAGTATATTCGCAACTTAGTTGACATCCTTTTCAATTCATAATAAAGGGGTAATAATAGTGGGCAAAGAAAAAGTAAAATATATTGTGAACGCTTAGAAAGAATATTATTTTAGGAGAGATTATGAAATATAAGTCATTGTTTTTATCTTTCATCATTTCTGTTTTTTCTACTTTAAATCCTGCCTACACTGAGGAAAAGGCATATGTTGAGATGTTTTCACCTCAGGGCACAGTTAAAAATGTCAGGCAGGTTACTGCGAGGTTTGCAGAGCAGATTGTGCCATTCGGCGATCCTCGTCTCATAGAGCCTTTTGACATACAATGTCCTGAAAAAGGGCATGCGAGATGGGCAGACGGTAAAAACTGGATTTATGATTTTGATAGAGATGTTCCAGCAGGTGTTATCTGTGAGTTCATCTTAAAATCTGATTTAAAAACACTGCCAGGAAGAGCATTAACAGGGCAGAAACAATTCTCTTTTTCTACTGGCGGACCTACAATAAAAGAGTCTTATCCCTATGAAGGTTCTACGCACATAGACGAAGACCAGATTTTCATAGTTGTTCTTGATGCAGAGCCGCTGGAAGAATCAATTATGTCAAATGTTTCATGCGCTATAGAAGGCATAAATGAACGTGTTGGCATAAAAATTTTTAAAGAAAGAGAAAGCGAAAAGCTCCGCAAGATTTATAGATATAGGCGATATAAAGATATGCCTGAAGTGGTTCTTCAATGTAAGCAAAGTTTTCCGAATAACTCTAGGATAAGTTTAATATGGGGTAGAGGCGTTAAATCACTAAATGGTGTTCAGACAACTGAGGAACAAATACTCCCCTTTAGGACGCGAGAGCCTTTTAGAGCTGCGTTTAGTTGCGAAAGAGAGAATCCAAAGGCAGACTGCATTCCGATACTACCCATGTATCTGAATTTTACTTCACCTGTTTCATGGGAATATGCAAGCAAAATAAGACTAAGAGGGCCGGACAATAAAATTTATCAACCTTCAAAAGATTATAGATATGAAGAAAAGATAGATTTTGTAACTTACATATCATTCAAAGGTCCGTTCCCCGAAAACTCATCATTTGCTATAGAAATACCTAAAGATATAAGAGATGATGCAGGAAGAAGTTTATCAAACATAGATAGATTCCCGTTAGAAGTTGAAACAGACTTCTATCCGCCTCTTGCAAAATTCTCAGCACGCTTCGGAATTATAGAGCTAAAAAAGGATGCAGCCCTTCCTGTAACACTAAGAAACATAGAACCTGAGGTTGCAACAAGGATGCTTAAGATTGAAGAAAAAGAAAAAGGAATTACAGAGAAGGCAGAGCAAAAATTACTCGATAAGACTATAAAGATGGGAGAAGCTGTAAGTTCAATACTTCCTGATTCAATGAAGGGAAAAGGTAAAGATTTTATTGAAGGGTTGAAAGGCAGGCTCCATAAGATTCGGATGGACAAGGAAGAAGAGATTATTGATTGGCTCAAAATGGTTGCCTCCGCAAAACGTGATACATCCATATTAAAAGGCGAAGAACATATAAAAGATTTTTCAATTCCTAAACCAGGCGGTTCAAAGGCATTTGAGGTAATAGGTATTCCATTAAAAGCCCCGGGCTTTTATGTGGTTGAGATGGAAAGCCGGATACTCGGTGAATCTTTACTTGGGAAACAAGAGCCGATGTACATTCCAACGGCAGCGCTTGTTACAAATCTTTCCACTCATTTTAAATGGGGCAGAGAATCATCATTAGTCTGGGTTACAACGCTGGATAAGGCAGAGCCTGTAG
>MHZA01000053.1:0-170 GCA_001828595.1 Planctomycetes bacterium RIFCSPLOWO2_12_FULL_40_19 | reverse complement strand
CTGGAATAACGGCATTGAACCATGGAGGTATAACCTTCCATCAGAATCATACCGCGGTCCTACTATTGCCCATACTATTTTTGACAGAAGTCTATTAAGAGCAGGCGAAACAATTCATATGAAACATATTATAAGAAAACACACGATGTCAGGATTTTCAATGATAAATG
>MHZA01000052.1 GCA_001828595.1 Planctomycetes bacterium RIFCSPLOWO2_12_FULL_40_19 | reverse complement strand
GTATGCGGACGTGACCCTGGATTTGTATTCAGAAGTGAGAATTTCTCACCTGAGAGGTTAGAGGCTTTGATTGCTTACATCAGGTAATTGGAGTTCGCAGGAAGTCCTTTCAGGAATGAAGATGGTTCATTGACAGAAGCGCAGAAGAGAGGCTGGAAAGTATTCAGTGATCCTAAGGTTGGATGTATTGAGTGCCATCCTGGCGATCCAAAGAATCCAAGTGCACTGTTCAGCGATGCACAGACTCATGACGTTGGAACCGGAAGAGTTGGTCAGGATGGATTCAGGACAACCCCTGGCGCTGTATTTAACACAGCCGCTCTGGAGAAAGGCGTCGATCCTTATGGAGAAGAGTACGACGTGCCAATTATAGGATTGGATCTTGTAAAAGAGTTTGATACGCCTACGTTGAGAGATATTTATGCATCAGGCACATATTTCCACGATGGCAGCGCTGAGACGTTGATGGCTACAATAGACAATACAGCTACTACAAAGGATATGCATGGTATTACATCACATCTGTCTAATCAGGAACTACAGGATCTGGTTGAGTTTATGAAGGCTCTGTAAAGGTTATTTACTGAATTCACGGATTTGTCAGACCCTGTGTAAAGTTGGTATTAAAAAGCCACAGTTAGAATATTAGCTGTGGCTTCTTTCTTTGTGGTAAAATCTTGTAGTTTGATCATAAAGTCGGCAAAAACATTTTCCAGTTTTTCATAGCTAACAGATATAATGTGAATCGCTCGTGGGCAACCATGCGAATACATTGATTATTCAATCAGGGCATTTGATAGCTGATGCACACTTTCTGCCAAATTCTTCACATTCATTCAGCGCTTCTTCAGAAGGTATCATCCTTAACTTACAACCTTCAGCAACTATCTTGAAACGCAAACTTTTTAAGATATCTTCAATTATCTGCACGGCTTCGCCGCTCCACCCGTAACATCCAAAAACAGCCGCCGCTTTTCCCCTGATATTCAGTGTCACAAGGCTTGAAATAATGTCGAATATGGGTTTCGGCGCCTTTGCATTCAGTGTGGGCGTGCCCAGGAGAATTTCATCAGAGGCCTCAATCTCATCAAGTAAAACCTCCAAATCAGTATCTGCTGCATTATAAAGTGATACATCTGTACCGGGAAGGCATGCTCCTCTATAAATAGCTTCTGCCATTTTTTTTGTATTACCGTATGAAGATACATATATGACCGTTATCTTCTTCTTGTCAGGATTTTTCTTTGTCTTTCCCGACCATTCCCTATAAGCATCTATATACTTTTCTACATTTTCTCTCAGTATAGGACCATGGGAGGGAGCAATAACTTCTATATCAATATCCTTTATATTATCCAGGGCATTAATAACGTGCTGTTTAAAAGGCCTTAAAATCGTATTGTAATAGAATTTGTATGCACTAAAGGCATCTTCCTTGGAGCTCAATTCATCGTTAAATCTTTTATCACTGCAATAATGTGAACCAAACGCATCACATGGGAATAGTATCTTATCGGTTTCAAGGTACGTAAACATAGTATCAGGCCAATGGAGAAATGGAGCGGATATGAACTTTAACACCTTGCCCCCGAGGTCAATACTGTCGCCATCTTTCACCTCTTTGTATTCAAATTCTTTGTGTAGAATATTCTTCACAAAAGTTCTGGCCCCTCTGGAAAATACAGGTATTGCATCAGGCGCTAACTCCATCAATCTAATCAAACCACCTGAATGATCAGGCTCTGTGTGATTGATAATTATGTAATCGATATCCTCCGGCCTGACTAGCGATCTGATTTTTGAAATAAAGTCATCTACACAATATGCCTTTACAGTATCTATAACAGCTATCTTTTCACCGCGAACCAGATAGGAATTATAAGTTGTGCCGTACTTGGTAGGTATAACTATGTCAAATATAACGAGGTTGGGATCCAGTGCGCCAATCCAATAAACGTCTTCCTTAATCTTGACTGGTTGTTCCATTTATTTCACTTCCTTTTGCAGATATTTGATTTCTAACTTGCGTGGAGTACTTCCGGTACTTACCGACCATTTCTTTGGAGGCCTGATATCATCCATATAATGCATCATTTGCTGTTTATCAAGTTGGTCATATATTTGATTCCATACACAGGGTATATCTTCCGACACTTCACATTTGCCTCCTACCGAACCGCCACACGGTCCGTTGAGCAAACTTTTTGAGCATCTGCTTATGGGACAGAATCCACCTGTTTCAGCCAGCACACAATCACCGCAACCGGCACATCTTTCTAAAAATAATCCCGGTTCTACGGGCGCTCCCATGAAGGTGGTATTAAGTCCGGGAACTACCCTGACCGGCGTATATTTCTCTGCTAATGTCTGCACTCCAACACCACAGGCAATAGAAATTACTGTGTCGTAATCATTAACATAATTACCTATTGGTTCTACAAATTCCTGTTCACACTGTCTTAATACAGTCTCTTCCTTTACCTCAAGATTTCGGCCATCTCTTTTTGCCGCAATGCGTAATTTTAATGCAAGTTCTTCTACCTGTTTCTGTCCGCCTGTATGACATACAGTTACACAGTCTCCGCAGCCGATTACACAAATTTTACTGAAGTCTTTAACCAATTCATATATTTCTTTAAATGGTTTTGACTCAGCCACTATCATAGTCTGTCTCCCTGGAAATATTAGAATTTATGCGGAATATTATAAGTAAGTTATAATAACATAAAAATAGCGGAAATGAAGTAAAAAACCCGTATTTATTAGTTGAACAAATACTATATTTATGCTTAATATAAACGTTCTTACTTTTTCAGAATTCTTTCGATAACTTCATAATGATAATTAAGACTGTTGTAGTAGGCCCTTTAGATGTAAATTGTTATATATTGGGATGCGAAGATACTAAAGAGGCTGCCATTATTGACCCGGGAGATAATGCAGATGAAATCATTAAAGTCATAGATGAAGAAGGCCTCAATCCCGGATTTATCATAAATACTCATGCACATTTTGACCATGTAGGCGGTGTGAAAACGATACAGGAGCATTTCAAGATAGATTTCTTTCTGCATAAGGAGGATTTATTTCTTATTAACAATGTTAGTAAACAGGCTACCGCATTTGGACTAAACCCTATTCCCAAACCGGAAGTTGATAAATTTGTCAATAACGGAGATAAGATATCTTTAGGTAATAAATTTATCAATGTAATTCATACCCCCGGGCATTCACCCGGCGGTGTCTGCTATCACATAGATAATAATGTCTTTGTTGGCGACACCATGTTCGCAGGCTCGATTGGAAGGACAGATTTACCCGGAGGATCCTACGAAACGCTGATCAATTCAATAAAAGAAAGGCTTTTTCCTCTGGGTGACGGCACTATAGTTTATCCCGGACATGGCCCATCAACAACAATAGAAAATGAAAGAAAACATAACCCGTTCTTAACCTAAAAATTGGAGGAAAGATTTCATGAAGAAGGTTGGTGTTTTAACAGGAGGCGGTGATTGCCCTGGTTTAAATGCAACAATCCGTGCAGTTGTCAGAAAAGGTATAAAAGACTACAATTACAAAATGTATGGTATATTGGAAGGGTGGAAGGGTTTGATAGATGGAAATATTAAAGAACTCGATATGAATAGTGTATCCGGAATACTTCCCAGGGGAGGCACTATACTTGGCACTAGCAGGACAAACCCTTTTGGGAAAGATAATAAGGGCGATCCTGAACGAATCCTGGAAAATATCAAGAAGTTCAACCTTTATGCTATTGCGACCATAGGAGGAGAAGACACTCAGGGCGCTGCTTTCAAACTGTCTGAGATGGGTGTCAACATTGTTGGCCTCCCTAAAACTATAGATAACGATTTACAGGGCACTGATTATACATTTGGCTTTGATACAGCCGTAAATATAGCAACTGAGGCTATAGACAGGCTTCACACAACTGCCGAATCACACAATAGAGTGATGGTAGTAGAAGTTATGGGGAGGCATACGGGATGGATCGCTACGTTTGCAGGCATTGCCGGAGGCGCTGACATTATCTTGATACCGGAAAAACCTGTCAATATGGAAGAAGTTTATGAAATAATCAAAAGGCGGCATAAGCGCGGCAGAAACTTCAGCATAGTAGTCGTGTCAGAAGGTATAAAGCTGCCTCTTGAAGATAAAGAAGAAGGCGGGTACATTCTTCAAAGTACTGAAAAAGACGCATATGGCCATGTAATGCTGGGAGGTGTAGGTTCAATCCTGGCAAAAATGATTGAAAAAGGTACCGGTTTTGAGACACGATGTACAGTATTAGGCCATACCCAGAGGGGAGGCACCCCTACCTCCTTCGACCGGATATTGGGTACCCGCTTTGGCATAGCCGCAATGGAATTAATACATAAAGGCGAATTTGGGAAGATTGTCGTCTTGAGGGGAAATGAAATCATACCCATAGAGCTAAAGGAGATAATGGGACAATATAAAACGGTTGACGACTATTGGTATGATCTCGCCAGGGTGTTTTTTGGGTAATACTTTTTTCAATTAGAGGTAACATCTATGACAGCAGTAATTCTTGCTGGTGGTAAGAGTAGCAGAATGGGTTCTAATAAGGCGTTTCTTAAACTTAAGGGCAAGACTTTCATAGAACGACAAATAAATTTGCTCAGAGAAATGTTTGATGAGATTTTCATTTCTGCCAATACACCATCAGAGTATGAATATCTGAACCTGCCTGTCTTTAAGGACATCTATCCGGACAAAGGGCCGCTGTGCGGCATATATACCAGCCTCATTAACTCCAGCAGTTTGTACACCTTTATGCTTGCATGTGACATGCCTTTTGTTGAAATTGGACTGATAAAGTATCTTAAAGGTTTTACAAGAGAATATGATGTTGTCGTCCCAAAAAGTGAAAGAGGTTTAGAACCGTTACATGCATTCTACTCAAAGAATTGTATTGATCCAATCAAGAAAGAACTTGACAGTAACAACCTGAGGATAATCAGTTTCTTTCCTCACGTAAAGGTAAATGTCGTAGAATTGGACAATCTGACCACGTCTGACAGTTTTAAGAACTCAATTAAAAACCTGAATACCAGGGATGAATACGAAGTCGTAAAAAATGAGAAACTTTCATTTTAAGCCTTAAGGAATTAAGGCCTTAGCCTTTTATTTAACCGTTGTAGCGGAAACCTTTAGATTTCCATGTCCATTTTTGCTCTGTTCTGCTTCAACTTTTGAATCAATTCCTCGTAAGAAGATTTACTCAGAAAACTATTAAACTGACGGCGGTAGTTGCTGACTAAACTTACCCCTTCAAAAACCACATCATAAATTCTCCATTCCAGATTTTTTCTGAGCAGGAAAAAATCTGCTGACATTTTTCCCTCAGTTTTATTAATAAGTCCGACTTGTACTTTTGCAAATTTGTTACCTTGTTTTTCCATTAGAGAAATGATTTTTTCCCCAAAACGAGAGCCGGACTTTCTAATGTAAGCAGCTTTAATGTTATTGGCAAATAATCCGACAAACTCTCTTTTTTCATCAGGTGAACGTTTTTCCCAATGATTCCGCATAGCTCTTTTGGCCATTTCTTCAAAGTTGAATAAAGGTGAAATTTCCTCCCAGAGTTTTAGTTTACGTTCCTTCGTGTTTCCTCCGTCCTTCAAAGAGATATCCTTAAGGATGACTTCCTTAACGACGTCTCCCGGTTCACCTGACCACAGAGGAGTGAAAGTGAACGTAAGAAAAAAGATACCAATGAATATTTTAAATGCAATCTTTCTATATCTCATAACTTAACCCCCTTATCAAAATATTTTACCAGCATCATTCCTGAAAATCATTAATAATATCTTTTTCTGAAATGTGTCATGTTGCACAGTTGCGCCATTACGCTACTGTGACATGGCATACTTTTCATCTAAATAGTCCAGTGTTACCAAATCCACAAACACAACTCACAAACCACTTTACACTATCCGTATACTGGTGTCGCATAACGGCTTACAGGAACGTGGCGCTTGCTTATCATATAGAATAATTAATAGTGATTACCAAGTTACAAACGAAATGCTTGAATATCTAAAGTCAGGTGTCAGGCAAGATGCCTGACCTATATCCAGGGTGGAAATTAAATAATGAAGCAGAAGGGAGGGAATTATTGTTATGTTGTTAGTATTAAAATTGTATTCAGATAAAACATCATCCTTTACCATTGGATAGTATTCTATTTTAGTATTTATGCATTTTACTTTTGTGTTTGATTCAATTGGCTTGCAATTAATTTAATCATTTCCTGAGATTGGAATACTTCGTTAAATCTTTCCGTGATGGCTAAAGAGTTTTTAAATTCATTTAAGGCGTTGTTGAGGTCATTATTTTTATAATGCGCCATTCCAAGATGATATCTTATTGTAGGCGAGTTTGGTCCTAATTCGACTGCAGACTTCAGGTTTTCGATTGCTTTTATAAAGTTGTTTTTTTTAAAGTATACCCAACCTAACGTGTCCAGTATTGATGCATCCTTTGGGGCTAACTGCGCTGCTTTTAATGCATATTCTAAACCTTTGTCCAGATTGGTTTCACTTTCTGCATAGTTATAAGCCAGCTCGTTGTATCCGACCGGAGAATCAGGAGCCAGAGTTAGAACCTGTTTGTATTCGGCTATGGCTTCATCATTTTTTCCTTGTCTGGAATAGATATTTCCTATAGAGAGGTGGACTGATGCATCCTTTGGGTCCAGCTCTGCTGTTTTCTTGTATTCTTCAAGAGCTTTATCAGTTTCATCCATTATCAGGTAAAGTTTTGCTAAATCATAATGAGGAGACAAAAAGTCAGGTTGTATTTCAACGATCTTTTTAAATTGCGAAAGGGCCTGATTAAAGTCTTTTTTATCTATAAACGATTTACCCTTTACATACAAGGTAATAGGATTATCCGGATGGATTGTTAATGCAGCATCGCACATCTTAATTGTCTTGTCATACCACCTATTCAGGTAGAAAAAGATTGCAAGGTTTGTGTGGGCGAAAGACTGGTTTATTTCACTATCAGTTTTTAAATCAAGGTTATCAGGTCTGAATCCATTTATAAAACCGCCGGATGCTTTTAAACTCTCTTTTGATAATTTATACTTTCCTTGTGTCAGGTAAAGGTTTGTAAAGAATATGTTGATCATCGGGTTATTGGTTTCCGGTGTTAACCCTTGTGCCTTTTCAAGATAAACTTCTGCATTATCATAATTACCTTCAATGTGATTAATTAGTGCATTGGCTATCATCATGTAACCTTGTTTAGCATCTATCTTCCCTGCCTTTTCTAATGCATCCTTTGAAGACTTGCTGTCTCCACTTGCCATAAGGAATACTCCTAAAAGGTAATACCCTTCAAAGGAAGATTCCTGTAAATCTATAAACTTTCTAATATTTTTAACGGCATCATCAAAATTATCGGTATAGGAATAAGATCTGGCCAGTATCAGATATATGGGCGCTATATCTGGGTCAATATTCAGGATTTCATTAGATTGTTCTATTGCATCCGTAAACCTGCCTATTTGAAGATAAAGCGCCGCCAGGTTCTGACGAGCCCTTATAAAAGTGGGCAACTTTTTGATTACAAGGTTATATTGTTCTATAGCATTTTCATAGCCCTTTAATCCGATGAATATTGTGGCAAGACCCATCCGGGCCATGTGTTCGTCCTGATTGATTTCAAGCGCCTTTTGATAGTTTTTGAAAGATTCTCCTATATTTCCCTGAAGCAAGTAGTTTACGCCGAGGCCGGTGTAAGCCGAAGCAAGTTCCGGTTCCTTCTCAGCCGCCTGCTTTAAGAATTCTTCGGCTTTATCGAATTCTTTTTTGTCTATATATATTCTGCCGATGACAGAGAGTGCAAGGGGATTGTCCTGGTTCATGTTTATCGATTCTTGACACTCGGCAATTGCTTCATCAAATTTCTGTTGGGAATGTAAGATCATCCCTTTACATAGATGTAAAAGCGACGAATTTTTAGCAACGTCTTTTAAAGATTCCATTAATTCCTGCGCTTTGTCGTATCTTCCGATTCCGGCATATGAAACTCCCAGCAGTTCGTAGGCGAGAATACTCTTTTTGTTGATTGTCAGTAATTCTTCACATTTTTTAAAGACTTCAAGAAAGTCACCGCGCCTTAAATTAAAAAAGGCTTGATTCTGAAGTTCGATTACAGAAGGTTCAACCCTCAATATAGAGATTGCGGAGGAAGGAGTATTTTTCTGTAATATAAGCAGGCATATTATTGAAACGAACAAAAGTTTTTTGATAAGCAAATATGAGCACTGTTTAAGTCTTGATGTATTTTTATTTTTCATAATTATTGATTTAAAATCCTAACCTTTCTTCCCTCAATTTTTAATCTTCCTTCAGCAAAGAGGTTGATTGCCTCGGTATATGCTATGCATTCTTCTTTAAAAACCCTTTGTGCAAGTGTATCTGGAGAGTCGCCTTCGTGTACTTGAACAACTCTCTGGATTATAATTGGTCCGCAATCGTATTCGTTATCTACAAAATGAACCGTACAGCCTGAGACTTTGACCCCGCTTTCAATAACGGCTTTGTGGACATGATGTCCATAATATCCTTTACCGCAAAAAGCAGGAATTAATCCCGGATGGATGTTCATCACCCTGCCGGCATATTTGTCCGGTATCTTAAAAAGGTGTAAGAAACCGGCAAGTATTATTAAATCTACAGGATATTTTCCAATTTTCTTTATTATTGTGTTACTGAAAATCTCTGAGTTATTGTAATCTTTGTGTTGTATTATAGCTACGGGAATATTAATTTGTTTGGCCCTCTTGATACCATAAGCATCCGGAGAGCTGCTTATCACGATTTGAATCCTGGCGTTAAGAGTTTTATCATCTATTTTGTCAATAAGGTTTTGGAGTGTTGTTCCACTGCCAGAGATGAGAACTGCCAGGTTAAGTGTATTGAATGCGGGCATATTTTAATTACTTTTCTTTGTGTTGGATTACCTTGACCCAGATTGGTGTATCAGAAAAGGATGTTTCTTGAATGTGTTTAATGATTTCGGTTGTTTGTTCTATAATTTGTTCTCTCTTGCAATTTGAAGGAAAGAAATGTAGGATTTCAGCTTCGATTTCTCTCCCTTCTTCAGCATGGGATTTGTCGGGAATGATATGTGTTGAGTAGTCCAGGGGAATGATTCCACGGTATTTACGGATTGCTTCATCATAGTCGTTAAAAATATTCTGTATTAGAATTCTCAAATCTTTTGTTTCGTGCTTTCCTTTTTCGAGAATTCCCTTATGTAAGTCAATCAAATATTCCCGTTCTTTACCAAAATTTGTGTATTGATTCTCGTACGTACATGAACTCATTTCATGGAAAGATTCTTTTATTCTGGTCAGTTTATCAAATTTATTCTTAAACCACTCGTCAATCTCCTTTTGCAATTGATTAACATTGACCCCAACTTTTCTCACAATATCTAATAATATTTGTCTCACCATCTTATCCTTACCCCTTTGATAAATCCCCCTTAGTCCCCCTGTGGAAAATGGGGACTAAGGGGGATTGAATATTAGTTGCCTTATTCTTTATTTTTCAGGTTTAGAAGGACTTTCCATGTACCTTCTTCTTTAACCAATGTAAAATTTCCTCTTTCCTCAACCATGGGCACATCACCTTTTTTTAAGTATTGTCTTAGCATATGTCTTGTGGCTTCCCGGGGGTTTTTCATGTCTTTTGGGCCGTGAAAAGGGCCAAAGATTTCAGCTAAGACCCTGGGCATGTCCGGGGCAGTTACAGTAATGTCGACGATTGCGTTATCTTCATTTATTCTTGTTTCATTTATTTCGTACTTGCTTAATGAATAAATTGTCTTTGCCATTTCTTGAAGAAAAGGTTCACCAAGTCTGTTTTGCTCTATGAATTCATTCCTGCTTATAGTATCTTTGTCTACTTTTGAAAGGTAACCGTATGTTTCTTCCAGATTATTTGAGTAAAGAGTTTTTAAGTACTTTATCAGTACTGTGTCGGGGGATTTCTCCACAAAGCCAAAACCAAAGGAGGGAATGTTAATCAGAAGAATTAAGACTAAGGTTATGTGTTTTTGCATTGATTGCTATTCTCCGCCCAGGTAATGACCAAATTTCCTGTATTTTTTATATCTTTCCTCGATTAATTTATCTAAAGGTATTGCCTGGAGTTCTTCTATATACCGAACGATTGTTTCCTTTAATGTCTTAGCCATTTCTTCCGGGTTATTATGCGCCGCTCCTATCGGTTCCGGGATCACATCATCAACTATCCCCAGTTTGTATAATTCCTTTGCAGTCAATTTTAGTGCAGTCGCAGCTTCCTCTGCATTATCTTTGCTTTTCCACAGAATAGCAGCGCAGCCTTCTGGTGAGATAACGGAGCAGTATGCATATTCCAGAATAGAAAACTTATCACCTACACCAATTCCCATCGCGCCACCGCTCCCGCCTTCACCAATGACAATACAGATTATGGGAGTTCTTAGCTTACTCATTTCTGCAATGTTTATGGCTATTGCATGTGCCTGGCCCCGCTCTTCTGCCCCTATATCTGGATTTGCCCCTGGCGTATCAATCAGGGTGATTATGGGTAAATGAAATTTTTCTGCCAGTTTCATTTTCTGTAACGCCTTTCGGTATCCCTCAGGATTGGGCATGCCAAAGTTGCAGTCGATTCTTTCCTTTGTCGTTTTCCCTTTATGCTGACCGATTATCAGAGTTTTTTTGCCGCCAATGCTGCCAAAACCTGTGGTTATGGCTTTGTCGTCTCCGTAATTACGATCTCCGTGTAGCTCTATAAAATCATCAACTATCATTTTTATGTAATCGGATACAGGTGGTCTAAGGTGATGACGTGCGATTTTTACAATTTCGTAGGGGGAGAGATTGGAATACATTTCTTTCTGAAGGGATGTTTTCTGATCTTCCAGTTCTTTTATTTGAACCGATGAATCATCTTGTTCGGCGCTATTCTGTAGTTCTTGAATACGTTGTCCTATTTCAAGAATTGTGTTTTCAAGATTTTGTGTCTCTTTTGCCATAACTCAAACCACTTTAAAAATTACTTACCAAATACTTTTAGTTATTAAAATGAGCTTACTCGCAATTTTAGCAGTTTTTTTATGCAAATCAAGGGAATATAGATTAATTAAATTTGACAAAATTCTTTGGCAAGGTTAACATCAATATTCAAAATTTATCCTGGTTTCGCCTGCCCGACTACGTTCAGGCGGGCATGCCAGAATAGGTACAGGCGGGTAAAATTACTTTAAGTTTTTTTTAAAAAATACCAAATGAACTTTGGAGTGGTTGCCATAATAGGGACAGGTTTGATAGGCGGCTCAATAGGGCTTGGCCTGAAGGAAAGAGGTTTGACAAAGTCAATCATAGGTGTCGGGCATCGTAAGGCATCAATAAATAAGGCGCTTAAGATCAAAGCCATAGACGAAGGTACTACCAATATTGAAAAAGCCGTAAGCCGGGCAGATATTATAATATTAGCAACCTCTGTAGACCTTATTCCGTGCCTTGCAAAAAAAATAATCCCATTGATGAAGGCATCTGCAATTCTTACTGATGTAGGAAGCGCTAAGAATTATATTGTTTCTCAGGTAAACAGAGAGATAAGGGGTAGATATGATGGAAACAGACCGAACTTCATCGGCGCACATCCTCTTGCAGGTTCAGAGCAAAGTGGCATAGAGTCAGCAAGATCAGACCTTTTTGAAGGTAGTGTTTGCGTGCTCACACCGACAAGCCTTAATTCAAAGAAATGCATAACAAAGTTATCAAATATGTGGAAGGCATTGGGCGCGAAAATAAGTATTCTGACTCCTTCTGAACATGATGAGATTGTGGCATTTGTCAGTCATTTGCCTCATTTAGTTGCTTCCGGTCTTGCAGGCGTGGTTGATGAGAAACATTGGAAGTTTGCAGCCAGCGGATTAAGAGATACTACAAGGGTTGCTTCAGGAGACCCTGAACTATGGTTGAGTATCTGTAAACAGAATAAGGCGAAAATAATTGAAGCGCTGAGATGTTTTTCTGAAGAAGTTCAGCATACATTAAATGACCTGGAGCAGGGAGACGACAATAAGATATTGAAGAGATTGCAAAAGGCAAAAACAGTACGTGATAAGAAAGTATGGAAACAAGAATAGAGGTTTTTACTAAAGAAGTATTCTCAGATGCTCTCGTACGTAATAATACCATAACCATTAAATCGCAAATAAAGCATGGGGATGGATAATATGGATAGTTACAATTGTTGTAAACGTTCACGGGACATCAGCTAAACCCCGTAGTTGCATAAAAAAGATCAATATTCAAGCAAATTGTTGATTTAGTTAATGCAACAACTGGGTAAACTCCATTTGGAAAGGAGTCACAACCCCCTGGCCCCCTTTATTAAGGGGGAATAAAAGCAAGCCTCCTTTAGGGGGTGAAAAAGTATTCCCCCTTAGAAAAGGGGGATTAAGGGGGTTGTAAAAACCTAACAATCAAATAAGGTTTTGCTAGTTTTATTGTGATACATCCGTGAACGGTTACCAATTGTTAATCGTATATTATGTTTGACAAAATATTGAAACAATTTCGGGATAAAATTTGTGCCAACCGATATGTTATGACAATTCATGCTGAAGAAGAAATGGATGACGATGGTTTGACCATTTTTGATGTGGAGAGAGGTATACTTACAGGTAAAATTGTTGAGAGACAAAAGGACAAAAAGACAGGTGAATGGAAATACCTTATTAAAGGGCATACCGTGTATGACATGAATGTCTTTGTCGTGGCAAAGTTAAGTCCAACAGGGAAAATGTTTATTATAACAGTATTTCAGGAGCAGAGTATTATTAGGAGAAAATTATGATATGTGATAACTGTGGAAAAGAAGATGCAACTATCCGCCGCATAACACGTAGCTATGGTAAAGGGGATAAATTGCTGGTCATTGTAAATGTTCCGGTTGTTACCTGCTCACACTGTGGAGAGAGCTATCTTACTGCCGAGACATTACATGAAGTTGAACGGATTAAACTTCACCGTAACAACTTTGCGAGGAAGCGTTCTGTTGCAGTAGCCGACTTTGCATAAGACCTTTTTGAATTAAGATTCATGGTCAATTCTTTACAGGCTGTCCGAGAATAGGAATTTTGGCAGAATTTTATCAGTAATTGAGCTTGGCTGTAGAAAAACGTATTTGAACTGTAAACCATTTCCCACATTTTATTGAGTAGATACAAAGTATGGTAACAAGGAT
>MHZA01000051.1 GCA_001828595.1 Planctomycetes bacterium RIFCSPLOWO2_12_FULL_40_19 | reverse complement strand
AAATTCTTCAACAACTCTGTTTCAAAATAAATTCCTTCTGTACGTCGTGGCAATCATGACCATTCTGGCCTTTATATGGATGTTTGTAATGTAGGCAATACCCTGTCATTCCAAACCAATCAATGTCATTCCCGACTTGATTGGGAATCTGCATTCTTCCTTTGTATAAAAAAGGTTAATACCTGCCTTATGTATGAAAAGTTATTTTGTCTATATCATAACCAACTACAAGAAAACAACGCTTTACATTGGGGTGACCAACGATCTTATTCGACGGATGTATGAACATAGGAATGGATTAGTGAGAGGTTTTTCTAAGAAATATCAATTAAAGTATTTGGTTTATTTTGAAGAAACGGGTGATGTAATGTCTGCTATTCATAGAGAAAAACAATTAAAGAAATGGAATCGGGCCTGGAAAGAAGAACTCATCAATGAATTTAATCCAGAATGGAAAGATTTGTCGGAAGAGTGGCTGGAAGAATAGATTCCCGCTCAACAGACTGCGGGAATGACATGAGAGAGGCCGCCTCTGATGTTCTTACATTATCATTTCCAATTTGATTTGGAAGCATGTGTGTTCATAGATTCCCGTTTCCACGGGAATGACAGAAAGGATGGGAATGACAGAAAGGGCGGGAATGACAGAAACATCTGATATGGCGGCCATAATGTAAGAGTCTTGAAAAACCCGTATCTTCCCTGTCATTCCCGCAGTCTGTTGAGCGGGAATCTGGCTTTTTGATTTGTGGATTTCAGTTTCTCCGTCCGAACGGATTCATCTGAGCGGGCACGGGAATGACAAAAAGAGAGGGAGTGACGATACCGGTCAATTTAAGTAAAAGCAAGTTGAAAAATTCTAAAATCGATCTTGCAAACTATAGTATAGGATATTTTATTTCACCCCATGGGTTTGGTCATGCTGCACGGGCATCTGCTGTTATGGCGGCCATGCATGACATAAATTCCTCAATAAGATTTGAAATATTCACAACTATTCCTGAGTGGTTTTTACTACAATCACTTTCCTGTCCATTTACATATCATAGCTTGTTGACAGATATTGGCATGGTTCAAAAAACACCTCTGCAAGAAGACCTGCCGGAGACACTTCAAAAATTAAATAATTTCCTGCCGTATGATGAGTCTCAGATCGAGAGTATATCAAAAGACATTAACAAAATAGGGTGTCAACTAATCATATGTGATATTTCTCCGATGGGGATTGTGGTAGCGCAGAAGGCTCGTGTCCCATCTGTATTGATTGAAAATTTTACATGGGACTGGGTCTATGAAAATTATGTAAGAGCTGATTTTCCTGCTAATCAACATGTTGATTACTTAAAAAAGATATTTAAGTCAGCTAATTATCATATTCAAACTGAACCTGTCTGCCACTATTGGAATGCAGACCTTACTGTAATGCCTATCAGCAGAAAAACAAGAACAACTCCTCAGCAAGTCAGAAAGAGTCTTGGTATACCCGATGAATCAAATGCAGTGATTATCACAATGGGTGGGATACCAGAAAAACATAATTTCCTAAATCAACTGAAACATCATCGCGATGTTCATTTTATAATACCGGGGAGCAGTCAAACTACAAGGTTTGTTGATAATTTAGTACTGTTACCTCATCACTCTGATTTCTTTCACCCAGATCTTGTCAATGCGTGTGACGCTGTTGTTGGAAAACTAGGGTATAGCACACTTGCCGAGATTTATTATGCTGGTATTCCTTACGGTTACATTCCGCGTTCCACTTTTAAGGAGTCTGAAATCCTTGAGTTGTTTGTTAAGGAGCGAATGAGTGGTTGTGTTATTTCTGAGACCCGATTTCAAGAGGGAGGCTGGGTATCTTATCTTCCAGAACTTCTGGCATTACCCAGGATAAAACGAAACGGTCCTAATGGAGCGGAAGACGTAGCACAATTTATTTATAAGGTGCTAGGGAATGATGAGTCCATCAGCAAAAGTTGAAATATTTGTTTAATTATTTCTTAAAAATAAAGGTCTCTTTCCCCCTTGATAATTGATGCTATCTTGCCAGACGTCAACTGCCTGATTCTGGGATCAGGAATTTTACTAATCTCGGAGGATATAAGAGCTTTTACCTTTTGTACCAGTTTGGGATTGTAATCAAGAAGATATTCCTCGAAAGTGAGGAGTGCGTTTGGCTGGCAGAAATTCTTAATATTTCCTGGCTTTGCGAGGTCCATAAAATTCTCGCCGGTTCTGCCTGAGCGATAACAGGAGGTGCAGAAGCTTGGAATGAACCCCTTGGAGGCCAAATTTTCTATAACGTCTGACAGGGAACGGTTATCAGATATGCTGAATTGCCCATGTGATTTGCCGTTGCCGCTATAGCTGCCGGGCGCTGTCCTGGAACCGGCAGAAATCTGAGATACGCCAAGATAAAATAGTTCATCTCTTAACTCTGCATTCTCTCTTGTAGAAAGTATTATACCCGTGTACGGGACGGCGAGTCGGAGAACGGCAATTATCTTTTTAAGTTCTTTATCTGATACCTGGCAGGGGGGATGTGACGCTATGTTAGAACCTTGTGCGGGTTCAAGCCTTGGAACTGAAATAGTATGCGGGCCTACTCCAAACTCATCCTCAAGGTGCATAGCGTGAAACAGCAATGCCAGCACCTCAAACTTGTAATTATACAGGCCAAACAGCGCACCTATACCCACATCATCAATACCGGCACTTTGAGCAATATCGCATGCATATAGACGTTTTATATAGTCAGACTTAGGGCCTGATGCATGTAGTTGATTATACGTTTCTCTATGATATGTCTCCTGAAATAATTGATAAGTTCCTATACCGGTATTTTTAAGTCTTTTAAAATCCTTGATTCCCATTGGCGCAACATTGACGTTTACCCGTCTTATGGAGCCGTTACCTTCCTTCGTATCGTAGATGGTCTTTATAGCATCTTCTAAATAATCTATATTGACGGCGGTATCTTCTGCCGAGACCAGGAGAAGACGCTTGTGTCCCTGTGAAATAAGGGCTTTGGTCTCTTCACGTATCTCGTCATCTTCTAAAAGACGTTTTTCCGTATTTAAGGCATCATGCCTGAAACCACAATAAAGACAGTTGTTAATACATCTATTTGATAGATAGAGCGGCGCAAATAATACAAGACGGTTTCCGTAAATTGACTCCTTAATCCGCCTGGCGGCTGTGAAGATGCTGCTTAAAACAACCTCATCTTCGCAATTGAGGAGTACGGCAACCTCAGCCGGACTAAGACCTTTTAGTTTAAGAGACTTCCTGATTACGGCTTCAGTATGGCGTTCAGGTCTCTTTTTTGTCTGCTCTAAAAGGTTAAAAATTGTGTCTTCTTTAATAAAGTTTTTCATCTGCTTAACCCGAATAAGTCAGTTGCGAATGACCAATGACTAATGACACGTTTTCATAACTAAATACCCAAATCAGTAGGAGCCCTGCCAATACTTTTAAGTAACTGCAACGCATCTTCTATCTGGTATTCGACAGAAACATCTACCGTTGCCCTGTGAGGATAAATATCGTAAAGTCCAACGTAATCCTTGGGTGTAAGGTTCAGCATAATAGAATTTGCTCCGCCCATAAGGGCCAGTCGTCTTGCCTGTGGGTTTTGTGACTCAAGTGCTGTCGTCACCAGGATTTTCCCATAGGGGTCTATGAGTCTTAAAACGGAGAGCGCCTTGAGTACATATTCCGTGTTGGGTGCATCATGGCTGGAAAGTGGTGTATCCGGGTGAGGGATAAACGTGCCAAAGGAGTACATATCACATCCCAAATCCTTTGCAAACATAAAATCATTTATAACACTCTCAGCCTTCTGTCCGGGAAGGCCTATAAGGCTGCCGGTAGCTATAATGTATCCTATATCCTTAAACAGCTCAAGGTATCTTATCCTTTCTCTCAAAGAAGAATGAGGGTGCAACTTTGAATACAAATTCTGATCGGATGTTTCAAACCTGAACAGGACAGCCCTGGCGCCTGCATCAAATGCCCTTTGATAAAATGCCTCTTCCCTTTCTCCTATGCTCAGAAATATAAAAACAGGAGAGTTTTCCCTTATCTTTTTGACTAAATCTATAATATCTTCTGATTTGTGAGATGGGTCTTCACCAGATTGCAGGACTATTCCCTTAAATCCAAAACGTTTTACTGCGTCTGCAACTACGTCCAAAATTTCTTTGTGGTCAAGACTGAATCGTTTAAGGCTGGTGTTTGCTGAGTTTATGCCGCAGTATGTGCAAAGACAATTACATATGTTTGAGAATTCGATAATTCCATGAACACAGCAGGCATTACCTAAAAATTTCTGACGTATAAAATTTGCAGATTTGTGTAAAACGTCCGTCTCATCAGGATCTTCGCTTAAGAGTAATCTCAAAGCCTCCTGACGTGATATTGACTTGCCATAAGTCGCTCTATCAATAATTTTCAGAAAGTTCTTGTCCAGATTAGGCTTGTCATTATATAGCTTGGAGAGTCTAACGTCAGTTTCTTTCAGTTCAAAGAATAACTCCTTCCAGGTATCCAGGATTTCCTCAGCATCCTTTTCATCTATTTTCTGCACTACGAATCCGCCCTGTGCATAGACGTAATCACCAACCCGGAGATTGTAAAAGTCATTCCGCGCCTTCCTCTCTTCGCCAAAATAATCTATTGTAATTAAATTATTGGCAATACTCTTAACGTTTCCAGGGATTGCGTAACACATTTTATTTTCTATTTAATAAAAGAATACAATTACTTTTTTGACAGGATAAACAGGAGATAAAGGATTAAAGAAGTGAATTAAAGAATTGTTATCCTGCCAATCTTGTCTCAGTAAATAAAAACTACTATTCAATAGTTTTACCATCTTAGACAATTTTTCCTAACTTTTTCTTAAAACATCTTATCTCTGTTTTCAGACACTTAATTATACATAAATGCATATTGACACCTTCTTCTTATTAATGTAATTTACAGTTTATTTTGGACAGAACTCAGATTGACAGGTTACATGAAAAAACAGGTAAATACGAAGATGGTCTGAGGCTGGAGAGGTGTATTAAGTATCCTTCCCCGCCTGACTATAAGTAGGTAGGGATCAGACCCTGAATCTCTACGATAGCTTCCAGACCTGCGCGTGGTTGTCGTAACAAAAGTATTTTCTCAGGCCCGATGTTGTCGCCGATATTGTGTATTTCAATTTCCATTTGTTTTTTAGAACAATTTGATATGTTTTGGTTTCTTTCGTTTCTTCATTAATGCCTGGTACACAACGTATGCTGTGGAAACATCCTGGATAGCTAAGCCGGTTGAATCAAATAAAGTAATTTCATTATCTGATGTTCTGCCTTTTTTCTTGCCGGCAATAATCTCTCCAAGTTCTGCGTAGATGTCTTTCTTCTCTAGGTTGCCCCTGGAAATTGGGACATTGATTTCCCCTGAGTGAGAGGCCTGCTGCCATTCATCTATAACAATCTTACAGGATTTAGTCAGAGAGGTTTCCAGTTCCTGCTTTCCTGCAGCATCAGCGCCAATACCATTAATGTGCGTGCCAGGATCAATCCATGATTTCCTGATAATTGGTTTTCTGGTAGTTGTAGTTGTAGTAACAATATCAGCGCCACGGCAGGCTTTCCTGCCGTCAGGTTCCGGAAGGAAGGTAACTTCAGGATATTCCTTAGACATTTCCCTGCAAAATTTAATCATGGACTTTTCAGAACGTGTGTGTACACGAACCTCTTTGAGGTTTCTGGTAAGCATGATATGGTGTAACTGAGTGCAGGCTTGTGCGCCTGCACCAACCAAAGCCATAACTTTGCTGTTACTTCTCGACAAGTATTTTGTTGCTACACCGCCTGCCGCACCGGTACGCATATTTGTAATGTGCGTACCGTCTAATACGGCAATGTTAAACCCGTTCTTCGGGTCTGTTAAGAGGATAGTGGCCATCACGGTCGGCAGACCGAATTTCTTATGATTGTCTGGATGGACATTGACTGACTTAATTCCGGCAATGTTCATACCAGGAGTATTAATGTAAGCGGGCATCGAACGCAGGTCGCCATCTTTGAATATCAGGTAGGACTTTGGAGGCAGGCAAGCCTTGCCCTGGCCATAAGCCTTGAACGCAGCCTCAACTGTTTTCAAAGAGAGCGGATATGTCAGTACAGATTGTACTTCTTTTGCCGTAATCAAATATGTCATATCAAAATTGAAAGAATAGTAATCGTTCTTTTACTAAAGAGAACATTTCAACAAAGCGTCCTAAGATTTCAACAATTTTCAGATTTTGTCCTGAACTTCATTAATAGATCAGTTTTATGATATGAATCAAAGCCCTTGCAGCCCTCAAACTTCTCTTTTTATTTCCATGGTCATACAATATATACTATAAGTATATATGTCAATGTTATCTTAGATATAAAGAAATCATGTGTATACCAACAGTCCTGTAAAACTTTATACAGGAAATGAAACAGTAACCGTTGTGCCTTTGCCTAATTCGCTATTAACGTCAATATTGCCGCCATGTCGTTTGACCAGGTTTTTAACTATTGTAAGGCCCAACCCAGTTCCGTCAAGTTCTACAGCCTTTGCGTTACTCGCCCTGTAGAATTCATCAAATATCTTGTTAACGTCGTCTTTGTGGACGCCAATCCCTGTGTCGGATACTTCTATCATGATTTTATCGTCAGTCGAATAATTATTTATTGTTATTGCACCATCCTTTTGAGTGTATTTTACTGCGTTATCAATCAGGTTTGTTAGTATAATGTCAAGATCATCAGGGATTATATTGAGACAAACTG
>MHZA01000050.1 GCA_001828595.1 Planctomycetes bacterium RIFCSPLOWO2_12_FULL_40_19 | reverse complement strand
TGTATCACAAGCATCCTGCTTGTGGTATTTAACACTCAAGCCAGAGGATTGAGTTACTTTGCAATTTATTGCTGAGTTAACTCAATAACCATATTATATTTTCATTATATGATTACTTTCTGTTGCAATTTTAAAGTAAAAGTTAGTCTTGAATAGAGCCTGTTCTTTTAAAATACAGAGTCTTCGCTCTATTTACTTATAGGCATCTTTGCTATATAAATTATGATAAATTTCGCCTTCATAATTAACCAAGACTTTGTTTTTTTAGTGTACTCCATTACTTAATATTGAAAGGTGGTACATTATGCCTGATAAGATGGAAGAGGAAGAAATTACGAGTACGAGCGATATGTCCATTGCGCCACTTATTGATATTGACGCTTATGCGCCAGTAAAGATGGCAAACAGAGTTGGACAGTTAGGTGTAGCAAAAGCAAATCTTGGCTTCTTAACAACGTTTTTCTTGAGTGTTAATGCCGGTGTCTTTATTGCATTAGGTATACAGCTGGCAATGTTAGTAACACATACCGCTACCTCCAATCTTGGTTTAAATGCGTTAGTTGGTGGTGTCGCCTTTACCATGGCCCTGGTTTTAATCGTAATTACAGGCGCAGAGCTTTTTACGGGGAATTGTCTTATCGCCATGTCCTTTTTTGCCCGAAAGATTACGGGTAAAGACCTCGCCAGAAATCTGACTATTGCATTTATTGGAAATTTTGTCGGCGCATTGACCGTAGTTTTCTGGATATACATTTCCGCACAGTGGACGACCAACAACCATCTGCTTGGAGCCAAAATTGTCATAGCAGCCATCGATAAAGTAAATATGCCATTTAGTGTTGCCTTTGTAAGAGGGGTTCTTTGTAATGCTCTGGTGTGCCTGGGTATCTGGTTGTGTTTTAGCGCCAGAAATAATCTTGATAAAATATTGTCTTTACTTTGGCCAATAGCCTGTCTAATAGCCTGTGGATTCGAACACTGCGTAGTTAATATGTGGCTCATTCCCATGGGGATTATCTTGAAAGGCAATCGTTTCGTAATAGAAGCCGCTGAAAAGGTACATGGGGGAAATTTAGATATTGCAAATCTTACTTTCTTTAAAGGTTTTTTGATTGATAATTTATTCCCCGTTGTCCTTGGAAACTTATTTGGCGGCATTGTATTAGTTGCTGGTGTATATTGGTTTATATTCTTACGACAACCAAAGAAATAACAAATTAGGTCAAAGAAATGGTTGGAAACAAGGTTAAAAACCCTATTAAAACTAAAAAACCTGTTAAGGCTGCAAAATCTATTAAGATTCCAAAATCTGCTGAGGTTCCAAAACGTGTTCAGATTTTTGATTTTGATGCCTATTCACCCTCACAAATTGCATCCCGAATTAATACTGTAGCATTCGTAAAGGCAAAATATAGCACTGCACAAACCTTCTGGATGGGTATTAATGCCGGTGTCTATATAGCTCTTGGCGCTCAATTTGCCACTTTAGTAATAAGTGATTCCACGCTACACTTTGGCCTTACATCACTAATGGCAGGAATTGTCTTCTCTCTCGGCCTCATACTGGTAGTCGTTGGTGGCGCAGAGCTTTTTACAGGCAATTGCTTAATTATTATTGGATATGTTGACAAAAAGGTTACAAGTAAAGAAGTGTTCAATAACTGGACTATTTCATTTATTGGTAATCTGATAGGCAGCCTCATAGTAGTTTGCTTTATGTATCAATCACATCAATGGGAATTCTTTCATGATATGGTTGGCGCAAAGGCATTACTTATTGCCAATAAAAAGGTTAATTTATCATTTGAAGCTGCTTTTGCAAGGGGTGTCCTGTGCAATTCGATGGTATGTCTGGCAGTATGGTTATGTTTTAGTGCAAGAAATGTGACAGACAAGATTATTTCGCTTGTATTTCCCGTAGGTGGTTTCATCGCCAGCGGATTTGAGCACTGTGTTGCAAACATGTATTTTATTCCTATGGGTGTGGTATTAAAGAAAAATCCAGAAGTTGTTGCAGCCGCTGAAAAAATGGCGGGAAAGACAATAAACCTCTCCCAACTTACCTGGAAAGGGTTTGTAATAAACAATCAAATCCCCGTAATTCTGGGAAATGTTGTGGGGGGTGTTATTCTGGTAGGCATAATGTTTTGGTTTATATATCTACGTCCAAAAATCAACATATCATTCAATATAAAAGAAGACTTTCCTCAAGGCAGGCAATAATAATAGTTAATGAATTGATCCCAACCTGGCCGAGTCAGAACTCTCCGGCAATTTCTGTTCAAAAAAAGCCACTTTCAGTGGGTTATCATCTACTCGTCATTCAATATAAGTAGGGGCGTATGGCAACCTGCCCGAATAGGTACAGGCGGGTACGCCCTTACCATTATTCGGTATTTTTCAATTATGAATGTCGAACATCAAATGATAAATCCAGAATAGTCTTTTAAGTAATGCATAATCAACAACTTACAAAACAGAGACAACATGTTGGTAGTTTTGGCACTGTATGTAAGCACCTAAAGATACCGTATTAATTTGTTAAATCATCATTAGAATCTGGAAGATGGAATGGAGAGACGGTCTTTATTCTTCACCAATCAATTCGAATTCTAAAAAGATACACAATTCCAAAAACTAATAAAATCCTATTAAATCAGTTAGTTGGCTTTTTATAAAAAAAAAGGCGCTCACATAATGAGCACCTTTTTTATTATCAGATTATTACGGGAACACTGCATCCGCAATGAAAACTTATTTAATAATCTTATTCATTTACACTAAGAAAATTGAGAAAATCACTTACCTTTTTTACTAACGGTTTATGGCTTTCACTGCTGCCACCCTGTCTGTGTGTGACCTTACTGCCAAGGGCTTGCTCTATAGCAGCCTCTCTGCGCATTCTCATGGCTTCAGACTGTATATTCCCAAGTTCCTGTAACATAGGTGACTGTCCCCACCACCACATGATGTCCTGCTGGACGTGCGCATAACCTTTGTATCCCTGAAGCTTATACCAGAACCACATCTTAGCATAAGAGGTCTCTATATGTGAAGGGTTTCCATCTCCCTGATAAAACATAGCATAGACACCAAGGATGGGGCCGATGACCGGCACCTTTCCCCCAGTCTTCTTAAACGCATTCCAGACTCCGTCTCCGAGAAGTGATGCGGGTAATATATCGGCAAGCCAGTCACCGCCCGGATAGATATCACGCTCTGCAGGTGATGGATAAAGCATGTCGTCTGCAATAAGATCATCAATTATTTTTTGAGCCTGATCTGTAAGCTTAAATGCCTGGAACATGTAATCATCCATTTGTGTAAGCCAGCCTCCTGCAAAACGAGGACTATGACAATTTGAGCAGAGTTCAATCCATTTATCCCTTTTCTCCAGATTTTCATCAGAATATATGTCAATCTTGCACTTGCTTTTACATTCATTTTTATTCATAATACTTTCCTCACTTAATGGGTGACAGTTTTTGTTTTCTTGAAAACGCATTATAACAAATTACTATCGCCTTTTAAGTGAGTTTTAAATCTTTCTACAAACTAAGAATCGCCTAACTTAGGTTATAAAGTGTTATCTTAATGCTGTAGGGTGGACACTGCCCTCCCTTATATGTTTTGTGATTAATCAATTCAGGTACATTCTGGTATAATCATTAAACCACAGAGATCGAGAGTTCCGAACCTATTCTTTCGCCAGCACAGATTTAAATAATTCAACATATTCACGTGCGCTTTTATTCCATGACCAATCCTGTTTCATGGCATTTTTCCTGAGTGTATTCCATTTAGTTCGAGATTTATACAATTCCAATGCCCTGTCTATCGTAAAGAGGAGTTCAGCGGCGGAATAGCCCTTCATCGTGAATCCTGTAGCGGTTCCGTTCCTGAGATTTTCATCATTTGCATCAATTATAGTATCTGCCAGACCTCCGGTTTCACGCACTACAGGAATGGTTCCATACTTTAAGCTGTACATCTGACTCAGGCCGCATGGTTCATACTTTGACGGCATCAGGAAAATATCCGCGCCTGCTTCTATCTGATGGGCAAGTTGATTATCAAACATTATGTTTGCCGAAAGCTTCTCCTTATACCTGGAAGCCGCTTCCCTAAGCATTTGATGATATTTCTCCTCTCCGATACCAAGTATGACAAGTTGAAGGTCTCTTTTCATTAATTCATCCATAATTGCTATCAAAAGGTCAACCCCCTTTTGCTCGGCAAGACGGCTGATCATACCAAGGAGCGGCGCTTTTGATTGTGGAAGATTCAGGAGTTTTCGCAGGTGTTTTTTGCACAGCGCCTTGCCGCGCAAATCCCCGGAATTGTATTCATGAGATATAAATTTATCATTCTCCGGAGACCATTGTTTGTAATCAACGCCATTGATTATTCCAGAGAGCCTGTTTTCATGTTCTTTGAGCACACCTTCAAGCCCACATCCAAACTCAACGGTTTTGATCTCTTCAGCGTACTGTCTTGAAACGGTTGTCAGAATATCTGAAAATACAATCCCTCCTTTAAGAAAGTTTATTTTCCCCCAATGTTCAAGTTGTGACGGGTTAAATAGTGACTGATCCAATCCGGTAAGTTTCATATCTTCACGCTGAAACAATCCCTGATATGCAAGGTTGTGTATGGTAAGGACTGTTTTCATGGCTGAAAGGATTTTCTCGTGAGCATACAATGTCTTCAGATAGACGGGAATTAAGGCTGTTTGCCAGTCATGGCAATGAATCACGTCTATTGACAGCTCCAGTTTCTTAATTGCTTCAAGCACGGCTCTTGAGAGAAAAATAAAACGCTCCGCATTGTCCGGATAATCGCCGGATTCTGTTCCATAAAGCGCATCTCTATCATAATATTCATCATTTTGTATGAAATATACCACTATGTTCTTTGCACCTGGAAGAACACCTTTCCATAAATGTCCTGTGCAAACGACGTTGCCAACAGGAACGTCAAAAGTGATATTTGTAAGTCTGACATCCATGCCTGATTCTCTTACTGACTTGTAAAGAGGCATGAATATTGATATTTCCTGTCCGGCTTTCTCAAGATATAACGGCAATGTCCCCGCAACGTCAGCGAGACCGCCGGTTTTTGCGTATGGAATTATTTCGGGAGACACTTCTGCTATTTTCATTTTTTACCTTATATACGCTTCTGTCACATACCTGCGCATCATCCTGTGAGTATTAAAGTAGTAGGCATTTTTACCAATAGCGCTCTTCATCATGTTAATCCATTTTTCTCTGTCCTGATAAAAGGTCGGGATTATTATTTTCTCGAGTTTATTGTAAAGATCGCTTGTGTCAATCTCATTCGCATTCTCATCAGGCACAACCTCTGTTGACTCAGGACCGATAGACCAGCCGGTATCTCCTTCTATGTGACCTTCGATCCACCATCCGTCAAGGATACTGAAATTCAAGACTCCATTGTGTGCGGCCTTCATGCCGCTCGTCCCTGATGCTTCAAGCGGCCTTATAGGGGTGTTCAGCCAGACATCCACGCCAGATACTATCTTCAGTGCAGTCTCCATATTGTAATTAGTCATAAAGGCGATGGTTATCTTTCCTTTCAGCTTATGTGAATATGAAATTATTTCTTCTATAAGTTTCTTGCCTCCTTCATCTTTTGGATGCGCCTTTCCTGCATAAATTACCTGGATATTACCTGATGCAATTTTCTCAAGCCTTTTAATGTCAGTAAATAACAGGGACGCTCTCTTGTATGTGGCAAATCTTCTTGCAAATCCTATCGTAAGCGTCTCGTAATCCATATTCAAATCATGGATAGAATTTACGTAATCAATGAGTATTCTCTTAGCTTCTAAATGGGCATTCCAGAGTTCTTTATACGGAACCATATCGATCCTCACAAATAGCTCCGGCTCGTTTGCCCAGCCAGGTAAATATTTATCATACAATTTTTTAAAGCTGTCACACGTCCACGTATAAGAATGCACGCCATTTGTTATTGAATTAATTTTATAACCTGGAAACATATTTTGTGACACCTTGCCGTGTTTTTTGGCAACCCCATTCACATCATTACTCAGATTTAAGGCAAGAAGTGTCATATTAAGATTTTCTTTACCTGCAAGGCCGCGGATAACACTCTCCGGAAAATAATCGCCAATAACGCTCCGGTAGAGGTCATAAGAAAACTTATCATGCCCTGCTTCAACAGGTGTGTGTGTAGTAAATACACACAACTCTTTAACGGCTTCAAGGTTCCACACAAATGACTCATCCCAGACATCCTTTAAATCATTCTTAAATTGATGTAAAAGCTCAAGTGTTAAAAACGCAGCGTGTCCTTCATTCATGTGATACTTCTTTATCTGAAATCCAAGCATTTTCAACATTTTAACACCGCCTATGCCAAGTACTACTTCCTGCTTTATTCTATAACTGTCATCCCCGCCATAGAGATAATCTGTTAACTTTCTGTCCACTTCGCTGTTTTCCGGCAGATTAGTATCAAGAAATATCACCGGAACTTTACCACCCCTGGGGCTTTCAACAAAATAAACCCATGCCTGAATATGTACCGTTCTGCCTTCAATTGTGACATTCACCTTTTCCGGCACAGTAGTCATAATCTTAGATGGTTGCCAGATTACGGGCAATTCTATCTGACGGCCCTGGTCATCAATGTCCTGTTTAAAATATCCCTTATAATATATTAATGATACAGCAACAAGAGGGAGATTTAAATCTGCGCTTGATTTAATAGTGTCTCCGGCAAGTATGCCCAAACCCCCACTGAATGTGGGTATATCGTCTCTAAGACCAATCTCCATTGAGAAATAAGCTATCTTAGATCCATTTTTTGTGTATTTCTCTAATATTGACATAAAATATATATAGTAATTTCCATTTTAAGTCTTTATGAGTGGGGCGATCCGCCGGATCGCCCCTACGTTCATGTCTAGGAATTTCAATCTTGTAACAATAATGTAGGGGCGTATAATTATACGCCCCTACGCAACGACAGAAAGCCGCCGAAGGCCTAATTTCACAAATCCATGTTCCTTTTGCTGGTTTTTTATGACGGATTGGCAGATAAAAATGCTGTCTTCTATTCTTTAGCCATGAATGGATACCTATAGTCTGTTGGAGGCACGAATGTCTCTTTAATTGTTCGTGGATTTACCCAGCGAATCATATTAAGAAAACTGCCGGCTTTATCATTGGTTCCGCTTGCACGGCTGCCGCCAAAAGGTTGCTGGCCGACAATCGCCCCTGTTGGTTTATCGTTGATATAAAAATTACCTGCCGCATTTACGAGAATCTTTTCCGCCAACGCAATCGCCTCCCTGTTGCGGGAGAAGATGGCTCCTGTTAATCCATAGGGAGAGGTTTCGTCACACAAATGTAGTGTCTCTTCAAATTTATCATCTTCATAAACATACACCGTAAGAACAGGTCCGAAGACCTCCTCTTCCATCGTGCGAGAGTGAGGGTTGGCGGTAACCGCAATCGTGGGTTCAATAAAATATCCCTTGCTGCTGTCATAGTTTCCGCCGCACATAATCTCTGTCTCATTGCTGTCTTTAATGGATTCGATGTACTTTGTAATTTTAGAAAATGCCGGTTCGTCAATCACTGCATTTATAAAATTGCCGAAATCCTCCACATCACCCATCTTCACTGTTTTCATTTCTTCAAGGATGAAGTCCTTTAAATCTGCCCATAAACTGCGGGGGATATAAGCACGGGATGCGGCGGAACATTTCTGCCCCTGATATTCAAATGCACCCCTTATCATGGCTGTGCCAAATTCTTCAACCCTGGAGTCTTTGTGAACAAAGACAAAGTCCTTGCCGCCTGTCTCACCCACAATGCGTGGATAACTCTTGTAATTCTTAATATTATTGCCTACCGTCTGCCACATATTCTGGAAAGTAGCCGTGCTTCCAGTGAAATGGATACCGGCAAGGTCTGGAGAGTTCATAATAATTGGACCGATCTGATTTCCATCTCCGGGAATGAAATTAATGACTCCATCCGGGACGCCCGCTTCCTGGAAAAGTTTCATAACATAATAAGCCGAATATGCAGCGTTTGAAGCGGGTTTCCATAAAGCAACATTTCCCATCATGGCCGGTGCGGATGGAAGGTTTCCGGCAATAGAAGTAAAATTAAAGGGTGATGCGGCAAAAATGAAACCCTCAAGAGGACGGTATTCTAATCTATTCCAGGCGCCGGCAGTTGAGATTGGCGGCTGCTGCTCGTAAATCTTCATTGCATAAAATGCATTAAAACGGAGAAAGTCAATTAATTCACATGCGGCGTCTCCTTCGGCCTGGATGACGTTCTTACTTTGGCACAGCATAGTGGCTGCATTTAGTAACGAACGCCAGGGTCCTGCAAGGATATCCGCCGCCCTGAGAAAGATTGAAGCACGGTCCTGCCAGTCCATCTCCGCCCACTGCCTGCGCGCCTTGAGAGAGGATTCAATGGCCATTTGCACTTCCTTCTCTCCTGCTTTGTGGTACGTTCCCACAACGGTTCCGTGGTTATGGGGGAGTATGCATTTCCCCAGGTTTCCTGTCTTTATTTCCTTACCGCCAATGATAATGGGTATTTCTATATGCCGGTTTTTTAATTCTTTCAATTTGGCCTTAATGTCTTTGCGTTCCGGTGTGCCGGGGGCATAACTCCTGACTGGTTCGTTGGAAGGTAAGTTCAGGTTGAATTTTGCATTTGCCATATCAACCTCCTATGAAAAGTTAATTTATTGATTTGATTAGTTTTCTTTGCAGCCCGAAAAATGAAATAGATTTTTAGAATAAGACTATTTATGAAAAAGACAATTGTGGATTATTATAACAAAATTACCTGATTGATTAAGCACTATTTTAGAAGCTGACTAAGCTACTTGGTTTATTGCAGGTTGGGAAAAACGCATTTTATAAAATCCTGCCTGTCTGCGTGTACGTTACAGGCAGAAAGGATTAACTCCAACCCCTGCCCGAATGACTCGTTCAGGCGGGCCTGCCCGAATAGGTACAGGCGGGTTAGCTAACATACCAGGAGTTAAGGCTTTAGCCGTTCGGCTGAGCTCACGCCGAAGCCTTTTATTTCCTTACATGTTAAAGAAATCACAGTTTATAGCCCTGTTGAGTATATTTACACATTGCAAATACACCGGGAAAGTAACAGCCGGAAATTTATCTATAAGAAATATGAATGTCTATATTCCAGATACTTGAAAAAAAGCCTTGACAATTTTTCAGGATTATGGATGATAATACCGCAAAGAATGTGTCTTACCAAAATGACCCCGCTTTTTTCGAATTTGTAGAACGAAGAGTTTCTTCCAGGCTATTAATCCTGTGTGATAAAATTTACAAATATAGGGACTGGAAACTATTTGTAGGAAGCCTGAGATTGATTTCACAAAAATCCTAATTTATTGTATAGGAAATTCAAAGTTTGGTAGGAGCCAACTCCAGTTGGCGATCGGATTCTCATCGTTGAGCGCTGACGATCGCCGTCAGGAGACGGCTCCT
>MHZA01000049.1:17237-23043 GCA_001828595.1 Planctomycetes bacterium RIFCSPLOWO2_12_FULL_40_19 | reverse complement strand
GCCGTAACGGAAGAATCTATGCCGCCGCTCAGGCCAATCACGGCCTTTTTGAATCCACATTTATTTACATAGTCTCGTGTACCCAGGACTAAGGCCTTATAAACAGATTCAATTTCATCCTCACCAGCACTAGATTGAGTTCTCTTTCCTACAGTTCCCGGCTTACCGCCTCCTGCACATACATCTGAACCCCTGAATTCAACCATTAATAAATCTTCCTCAAAACTTAAGGCCGTATCTACAACCACCCCTTCTTTATTGATCACCAGACTGTTTCCATCAAATATCAAATCATCATTACCTCCAGTTTGATTCACAAAGAGAATTGGCACATTGTGTCTTTTTGCATGGTTTGTCAGCATTTTCAGCCTTACGCCCTGCTTGCCAATAGTAAAGGGCGAAGCTGAAATATTGATAATAATCTCTGCCCCCTGCCTTATCATACTTTTAACAGGGGACTTGTGATGAATCCTTCCCTGCCAAACCACATCTGCACCCCATATATCCTCACAAATAGAGATGCCAAATTTTCTGCCGGATATCTTTGCTAAAGCAATACTATGAGTCGGTTCAAAGTATCTGTCCTCATCAAACACGTCGTACGTAGGAAGTAGAGACTTATAATGCTTTGATATAATTTTTTTGTTGTGTATGTGTGCGGCGGCATTATATAACGGTTTACCACGCCTGGCCTCATTCCAGTCCACAAAACCCACAATAGCCGAAATACCCGTAACATTATTCCTTACCTCTTCCAACGCCTTCAGATTACTTTCTACAAATCCGGAAAGTTCCAGCAAGTCCTTTGGCGGATATCCCACAATGCTCATCTCCGGAAATACAACCAGATCGGCCCCTTCCTTCTTAGCCGCATCTATGAACCTGCATATCTTCCTTATATTCTGTTTAAAAGCTCCTATAGTCGGATTTATTTGAGCCAGGCAAATCTTCATAAATTAATCCCCGTACATTTACACTTAATTAATAAACATTTAATAGTACATTTAGAGACAGAAATCAATAAAATTTGGCAATTATCGTATAAACTTGATATTATGCAAACACCGATAATAAACCAAACCATGAAGATTGATCAAAAACTTGCGGTTAATCTTATAATGTTATCCAGAAAGACTTTCACATAAAATCAAACAGCAGTATTTTTACCCGCCTGAACGTAGTCGGGCAGGCCCGCCTGAACTATTCGGGCAGGCAAGTTATCAGGGCAATTGATTGTGATAATCAATGGTTCGGTTTATGAGGAATACTAATGTGTATGGAACAGCTAATTGAAATATCCAAGGCATTGCTTACGCCTCTTATTGCAATTGTTGCGACCTATATTGCTTGGCAACAATGGAAAACCAATCAACAAAAACTAAATCTTGAACGTTATGACAGAAGGCTACATGTCTATGAAGAGGTTATAAAAATCCTGAGTATCATTCTCAGAGATGTAAATGCAAGTATGGAAGACCTCCTTAAGTTTCGTACATCCGTTTCTGAAGCTGACTTTTTGTTTGGTCCAGAAATACCAGCATATATCGATGAAATTTATAAACGCGGCCTAAATCTGTGGCGTTGGAATCAAGAATACCGAGACTACACACAAGAAAAGCCAGATGGGTATGATCACAAGAAGGTAGTGGATGAAATGCATAAAGAACTTACTTGACTTGTTGACCAATTTGAGCCAGCGAAAGAGAAGTTCAAAAAATACTTAGACATAAGTAAGTAAACCCGAACAAGGGCATTCAGCGGATCGCCAATAAACACGGCTCCCGCTGATGCCAGCCGTTAGTATCAAAATTTGCATCAAAATTATTATTGACGATAGGTATATTTAAGGTATATAAATATATCATGGAATTTGTATTTGACCCTGAAAAAAGTAACAGCAACAAACAGAAACACGGTATTGATTTTTATGAGGCACAGAAATTATGGGATGATCCTGACTTTATAAAGATTCCAGTAAAATCCAGTGATGAACCAAGATTTTTGGCAATCGGAAAGATTTCTGAAGAACACTGGTCAGGGGTTATTACATATCGGACTGAAAAGATAAGAATTATTTCAGTGCGGCGTTCCAGAAAAGAGGAGGTTGACATATATGAAGGCGCGTGAGTTTGACAAGAAATTTGACGAAGGCAAAGAGGATATTACCAGATACCTTGATATACCAAAAGCAAGGAGACTGGAACAAGAACAGAAAAGGGTAAATGTTGATTTCCCATTATGGATGATTCATTTATTGGATAAAGAGGCGAAACGCTTGGGTGTGCCCCGACAATCCATCATTAAAGTCTGGGTAGCAGAGCGCCTTGAAAAAGCATCCTGAATATATCTGATGCTAACAAATCAATCCACGGGACGGGCTATTGCCCGCCCGTGATTTCAAGCGTTAGCCATAATGGAGAAGACATGCCAACCAAAGCGGAATTCGAAGCCTTATTGAAAGAGTTTGCGAACACTCTCACGGGACATGTGAGCACAGATGACGGCCAGGTGGACAGTCAAGGGATTCATTGACACCTTCAGAAATGTTTATACGATCTCGTCTGATACGAAGATTGTCTCGAAAATTTTAGAGATACATCTTTTCCCAAGAATTCTTGCTTTTGCTGATGAGCATGGATTTGCCCTCGTCCTTGCCGAACACCAGAACTACTACCCGGATATTTCGTTTGTTTCAAAGAGCGATGAGTCCGTCAGGTTTGCTGTAGATTTCAAAACAACCTATCGCCTTCCTGATAAGCCATGGTTGTGTAACGGATTCACCCTTGGATCGCACGGCAAGTACTTCGAGGATCGTACAAGCACGAAGAACATTCAGTTTCCTTACGGGAGTTATTCCGGGCATTTTTGCTTGGGCATTATCTACGACCGTGCTGATGGTGCAACAATTGACGAGACGCGCCCTCATCCAATTGAGAAACTCCATTCAATCACGTCCGTTATTTCGAATATCCAGTTTTTTGTCGCAGAAAAATGGAGAATCGCTGGTGATAAGAGTGGTTCCGGAAATACGGCCAACATCGGCAGCATCCATCGCATAGAAGATATCTTGTCCTGTAACGGGATGTTCGCTAAGCTAGGAGAAGAGTGGTTTGACGATTACTGGATGAATTTCGGAAAGATAACAGTCAAAGGTTCAGACGAAAAGACCAAAAAGATCACATCGCTTCTAGATTTTGTGAAATATCGTGGGGGCAATGCATCGCTTATCGTCGTAAGGAATAACCAATCATGAGCATTCACAGAACACTAATCCCCCCGATAAAGTGCCAGGGAATCAAGACAAAATTGGTGCCTTGGATAAAAGCCATAATCCCGTCTGATTTCAGCGGTCGCTGGATTGAACCATTTATGGGATCAGGCGTAGTGGTCTTCAATGTGAGACCTCGTAAAGCTTTGCTTGCAGACTCAAACCCGCACCTAATCAATTTTTATAAAGCAGTCGCCATCGGTAGAATCACTGCGGCGATCACAAGACAGTTTTTAGAGAGAGAGGGTACGGAATTGTTGCGATCCGAGGGAGAGTATTACTACTCAGTTCGCGAGAGATTCAACCGAGATGGAAATCCCTTAGATTTTCTTTTTCTGAACCGTGCCTGTTTTAACGGGATGATTCGTTTCAACCAGAGCGGCGGGTTCAATGTCCCATTTTGTCGCAAGCCAAATCGCTTCGCACAAGCCTATATCACAAAGATTAGCAATCAGGTTCAGGCTGTCGCTGACGCTTGTGCTTTAGGAGACTACGAGTTCCGATGCCAAGATTACACTGCTACTATCGCAGAAGCGAGTGCATGTGGCCTTCTGTATTGCGACCCCCCATACATCGACCGCCATACTGATTATTTTAATGGTTGGGATGAAGAGCATGAAAGACAACTATCGAAACTTCTTTCTGATACTGAAGCTAGGTTCATCCTTTCCACTTGGCATAGCAACGAGTTTAGGACGAATAAATTTATTGGCACTATTTGGACCGGTTACAACATTTTAACCAGAGAACATTTCTATCATGTTGGGGCAAAGGAAGATAACCGAAACCCAATGCTTGAAGCTCTTATCACGAATTTCGGTGCTTCTTACGAGGAGAAAAAGTCTCCGGCAATCGCACAATTAACTCTCTTTGAAAAGAGAGCGGCATACAATGGCTAACAAGGCGTCGCCCCTGACCCAATACTGTTCGGCACGGAGTTTGAGCACTGTTTTTCATTGGGATTGTCCACTCCCAATGTATCAAACGGAGTCCTTTTCATACTTCTTTTTTAACACGCTTCTACCCTAACTACTCTGAGTCCAGCTTCAATAAGAATTATTTTCTGCTTATTTCTACGCGAACCGCTCCGTTAAAAAAATACCTGAAAATATTTTTAATGTCGTAAATCGTGAATTTTCATAACTTATGACATATTAATAACTTATATCGATTTTGCGGTTGACATCTCCCTTTGCTTCTGCTATTAATGATTCCTATGACTGACACAAATAACGATATCAAATGCAATGAACTCAAGGCAAATAATGTACAAAAACTTTCAATTTTACGATCTTTCAAACCTCTTCTAAAGAGACTTCACTCTCATGCAGATTGCCACAACAGAAAGTTGCATTACGATCAATACGTTAGCCTAATATTACTATATTTCTTCAATCCAACCTTAACCGGACTACGCTCAATCCAACATGCCAGCACATTAAAGAGTGTACAAACCAAGCTTGGTATCAAACGCACAAGCCTTGGCAGCATGTCAGAAGCCAGCCATGTTTTTGACCCACAACTCCTGACGCTAATCATTAGCGAACTCGCAAGCGAAGTTGGCTCTTTGGACATCTACAAACGTTTGCAAGATCTTGACATGACAGTCGTTGCTGTCGATGGCACCTTGCTCAAAGCACTACCAAAGATGCTATGGGCTTTATGGCTTGACGAAGACCATCGTGCCGCAAAAATGCATTTAGAATTTGATATCCTTAAAGGAGCCCCTCTTCGTGCTCAAGTTACTGATGCTAATGCAAACGAAAAAACTCAGCTAAAATCATCATTGTCTCCTGGTAAACTCTATTGTTTAGATGCCGGTTACAGAGAATATCGGTTGTTGGATACTATTATTGAAACAAAGAGTTCTTTTGTTGTCTGTCTTCAGGATAATGCAAGTTATCAAACCGTGGAGGAACATCAACTTAGTGAAGCAGACCGTGAAGTCGGAGTAAAATTTGATCGAACGGTCTGGCTTGGCAGTAAACAAAAACACGACAATATTTCCAAACCTATAAGAATTATACAAATTCACTATTTTGATGAACGGACACTCTCTGGGTACAAACGGAAATCCCGTGTCTCCAGCAAGAAAACATTCAGAACCCGGTCTCCTGAACACACACTGTTAATTGCTACTGACCGCATGGATTTACCGGCTGAACTTATCGGACTCATCTATCGTTATCGCTGGCAAATTGAACTCTTCTTCAGGTGGTTTAAGTGTATCCTGAGTTGCCAGCATCTATTGTCTCTTTCACAAAACGGAATACAGATTCAAGTCTACTGCGCTCTGATTGCCAGTCTCTTAATCAGATTGTGGGCTGGACGTAAACCCACTAAGCGCACCTTCGAGATGATCTGTCTGTACTTTCAAGGATGGGCAACGCTTGATGAACTCATAAAACATATAGAGTTACTTAAATCTAACGATCAAAAACAAAAATAGTGGTATATGGGTCATTATAACTATTAACCTCTCAAGGAAGAGGTACGCCTTCATTTCTTCATCCAATCTTGTTTTTGCTTCCCTTTGTT
>MHZA01000049.1:15429-17210 GCA_001828595.1 Planctomycetes bacterium RIFCSPLOWO2_12_FULL_40_19 | reverse complement strand
TCTTGTTTTTGCTTCCCTTTGTTTTTCTATTGCATCCGAATATATTAACCACCACTGAGATTGAGCAATTGTATACACTAGTCAAAAAACGTGCCGAACAGTATTGGGGCTACACTGGATGTGATAGGGAGGGTTTCTATTATTCCTGAAGGATTTGAGGCCGCAAATATTACACAAGCAATGGCTTTGTTGCGTTCTAAACCAAACGCAAGGGTGATTCCAGGATACCTTTTTTGCTTTTTGAGATCACGTTTTGGTCTGGTACAAGTATATAGAACTGCTCGGCCAACAGGCCAATATAACCTCAATCTACAAGAACTTTCTAGTTTTGTTATTCCGCTTCTTTCGCTGGAGTTGCAAAACGCTATTCAAGAGTTTGTTGCACAGGCAGCAGAAAAACAGGCCAAATCTTTTGAATGCTATTACCAAGCCGAGCAACTTCTTCTTTCAGAACTTGGCTTGCAAGATTGGAAACCCGCCCTCGCATTGGCTTATACGCGGAACTACAGTCAGGCGGCTCGGGCGCGTCGTGTGGACGCAGAGTATTTTCAGCCAAAGTTTGATGAAGTTGTGAGATACATTTCTGTATATCATCCGCAAAGATTATCCAAGTTGGCAACGCAAATTATTGAAGCGGCAAAGTTTGATGAACGGCAGAAATATCGCTATATCGAAATCAGCGATGTGAACACAAGTAACGGTGAGGTTGGCTATACTGAACGCGAACTGAAGGATTTGCCACCTAATGCAAAAATAAAGGTCAAGGGCAGCGAGTTAATTGTCTCGAAAGTTAGACCTACGCGGGGCGCAATCGGGGTTGTTCCAGATGATTGTCGGGATAATGGTGTATGCAGTAGTGCGTTTGTCGTACTGGATGTTCCTTCACCCGTAAGAGAGTTTCTACAAGTTTATTTGCGCTCTGTTATTGGCAGGACATTACTTGAACAACCGTGCAAAGGCACGTCTTATCCGACGATAGATGATACAGATGTAAATGCTTTACCCGTTCCAACAATTGCAACACAAACGCAAGCGCTAATATCTGATATGGTAAGCCGCTCGCGTCACGCACGTCGAGAAGCAAAAGCCATTTTGGAAAAAGCCAAGCGTGCGATAGAGATAGCAATAGAAGAAGGCGAAGACAAGGCAATGGAATTTATCGGGTGATTTTTTTGAAAAGCAATAGGCAGCATAACAACGGGTTGCAGCCGCTCCGCTCCGCGTGCGGCTGAACCCGACCGTTAAATGCCAGGTATATTTTTTCTTCAGGGCGCCTTATAAGTTTCGTCCCGTGTTAATTTATTATCTTTCTTCTTGTGGAGCAAAACCCCCTCTTCTTTTTCTCCCACATTACCGATTCTGGAAACCCATACATTCGCTTTCACTTAAAAACTTTGGTTGCATTGTCAATAGTGTTAGGAAAAATACCTTCAGTCTGACAGGTTAGTTTGACGTTGACAACATTCACCACTTGGATATAATTCTTCTCTACTAAGCTTATAAATGCAATATCGGAAAGAATCTTACTAAAGATTACAGGTATAGACAAAACATTAAAGCCTCTCATTGATGAATTTGAAGAAGAATGCCTGCATATCGTCAGCCTTGTTGAGGTATTAAAGATTAAAGATTTAACAGAATTTCAGAGAGAAAACATCCTGGGTGAGATGTCAGCATCATTAAGTCATTTAAGAATACATTCAAGCGAAGTAGAGCAAGTGATCGATAAAACAGCATAACTCTCAGAGAAAATGGAGCTAATTTATTAGAAAGGAAATTAA
>MHZA01000049.1:6285-15413 GCA_001828595.1 Planctomycetes bacterium RIFCSPLOWO2_12_FULL_40_19 | reverse complement strand
GGAAATTAACTTGCGCAGCGATACTATTACGTGTGGGGTAGAGAGATCACCGGCAAGGGCACTGCTTTATGCAACCGGACTGACCAAGGAAAACATGGGTAAGCCGTTTATAGGTATTGCCAGCAGTTTTACAGACCTGATTCCCGGACACACCCACATGAGGCAACTGGAAAGGGATATAGAAAAAGGCATACATGCGGGAGGAGGCGTCAGCTTCATTTTTGGAGTGCCGGGTATTTGTGACGGCATTGCTATGGGACACAAGGGGATGAGTTACTCACTTGCTTCGAGAGAGTTAATCGCTGATTTAATTGAGTGTGTCACGAATGCACATTGTCTGGACGGATTGATATTGTTAACTAATTGCGACAAGATTACGCCCGGTATGCTTATGGGCGCCGCGAGAATAGACGTTCCTGCTATCGCAGTAACGGCTGGGCCTATGATTTCGGGCCGACTCAATATGAAGAGACTCTCTCTGGTTCGTGATACTTTTGAGGCCGTCGGCAGAAAGCAGAAAGGCGAGATCAGTGAGGAAGAATTAGAATCCCTTGAAAAGGAAGCATGTCCGGGCCCCGGCTCGTGTCAGGGCTTATATACGGCAAACACAATGGCCTGTGTAACGGAAGCGCTGGGAATGTCACTGCCGGGATGCGCCGCATCCCTGGCAATCTCCGCGGAAAAAGACAGGATCGCCTATAAAAGCGGAGAGAGAATAGTTGAGTTAGTAAGAAAAGAGATAAGCTGCAGGAAAATTATGACTAAGGAAGCCTTTGACAATGCAATCCTGATTGATATGACGCTTGGAGGCTCGACGAATACTTGTCTCCACATTCCCGCAATAGCCAATGAAGCCGGTATCGAAATTGAATTGGACAGATTCGATGAAATCAGCAGGAAAGTGCCCCAGATTACTAACCTTAGGCCAGGTGGTGAGCACTTCATGGAAGACCTTTTCTATGCAGGCGGTATTCCGGCTGTAATGAAGAGGCTTGAGGACATCATTAATGATTGCGCAACCGTCAGCGGATACAGTACAAAAGAGATAACAAAGCAGGCAATTGTATATGACAACGATATTATAAGAACAAAAGAGAATGCCTATAAACAAGAAGGCGGTATTGCAGTGCTTCACGGAAACATAGCGCCAGATGGCGCCGTAATTAAACAAAGCGCAGTATCCGGCAGTATGATGGTTTTCAAAGGCCCCGCCAAAGTATTTGATGGTGAAGAGGAAGCTATGCAGGCAATCATGGACAAAAAGATTCCTAAAGGGTCAGTAATGATCATAAGATATGAAGGCCCCCGTGGAGGCCCGGGAATGAGAGAGATGTTGTCGCCCACTGCGGCGCTTGTTGGAATGGGTTTAGATAATTCTGTTGCCTTAGTAACAGATGGACGTTTTTCAGGCGGCACAAGAGGCCCCTGCATCGGGCATGTCTCTCCGGAAGCAATGGTTGGTGGCCCATTAGCCCTGATAGAAGATGATGATGAGATAGTAATTGACATTCCAAAACGCAAATTATATGCTGTATTAACGGACATTGAACTTGACAGACGCCGTACAAAATGGACACCACCCCCAATGGAAGTAACCAGTGGCTACCTTGCCAGGTATGCCAAATGCGTAACATCAGCAGATAAGGGCGCGGTGCTCCAGGATTAGCAGACAAAATGGAATTCCCAGTCACACAAACCTCTGCTTAAAAACCCTTTGCAAAATTACCCGGTAGTGTAATGGCAACACTAGAGATTTTGGTTCTCTCATTGGAGGTTCGAATCCTCCCCGGGTAACCATTAAAAGTGAAGAATATCCATAATTTAAAGATATTTACCTTTGACATTACGTATTAATGTTATAGAATGAAGCATCTTACCATTGAGGATAACTACTTTTTCTTACCGTCCTTAATAGCATAAAATATTAGCGAAATGCTAACGCTATGAATGTATTATTAATATATCCTGAATTTCCAGATACATTTTGGAGTTTCAAACACGCACTTAAGTTTATACGCAAAAAGGCATCCTTCCCGCCACTTGGTCTACTGACTGTTGCCGCAATGCTGCCAGCAGAGTGGTCAAAACGCTTAGTAGACGTCAATGCAACAAAGCTTACGGATAAAGATCTGAAATGGGCGGATTACGCATTTTTCAGCAGCATGGTCGTTCAGCGAAAATCTGCTCATCAACTCATCAGACGGTGTAAAGAAGCAGGCGTCAGGATTGTTGCCGGAGGCCCATTATTTACAAGTGAGCATGAACAGTTTAAAGATGTTGACCATTTTGTGCTCAATGAAGCAGAGATAACCTTACCCCCTTTTCTGGAAGACCTGAAAAACGGTTGTGCCAAGCCAATATACACGACGCCTGAGTTTGCTGACATTCGGGAAACTCCTGCCCCCTTATGGGAATTAGCAAATTTGAAAAGGTATGCCTCTATGAGCATACAGTACACAAGGGGTTGTCCGTACCAATGCGAGTTTTGTGACGTAACTGCATTATTCGGGCGCCGCACACGAACCAAAACAACCGCCCAAATCATTGCCGAACTGGATACTTTCTATAGACTGGGGTGGAGCGGGAATGTATTCTTCGTTGATGACAATCTTATCGGAAACAGAAAAAGCCTGAAGAAAGAACTGCTGCCGGCATTAATAAAATGGCAAGGTAATCACACCGGAGTCACGTTTAACACCGAAGTATCCATAAACCTGGCCAAAGATGAGGCATTAATGCAGATGATGTTCGAAGCGGGATTTCACACTGTATTTGTCGGAATCGAAACACCTGATACAGCCAGCCTGGCCGAATGCGGCAAAAAACAGAACAAGGACCGTGACTTAGCCGAAGATGTGCGGATAATCCAGAGAGCAGGATTGCAAGTACAGGCAGGCTTCATTGTAGGATTTGACAATGATACGCCATCTATTTTCCAGAGACAAATTGATTTTATCCAGAAAACCGGAATTGTAACGGCAATGGTAGGTCTGCTTCAGGCTCCGACCGGAACAAGACTGTACGAACGCCTGAAAAAAGAGGGACGCCTGCTCGGACGAATGACTGGTGACAATGCAGACGGTTCAACAAATATTATTCCCAACAACAACATGGACCCGGACATATTTCGGGAGGGGTATAAAAAAATATTGCGTCACATATACTCCCCTGAAAATTATTATAAGCGTATTATAACGCTCTTCAAAGAATATAAGTCTCCAAAAATTAGGGGCAAAATTAAATTTGAACACATTATAGCGCTGCTTAGTTCCATCTACCGTCTCGGTATTTTAGGTAAGGAACGCTTTCAATTCTGGAATCTCATGTTATGGACA
Source organism: Planctomycetes bacterium RIFCSPLOWO2_12_FULL_40_19 (assembly GCA_001828595.1). GTDB lineage: Bacteria > Planctomycetota > Brocadiia > Brocadiales > Scalinduaceae > Scalindua. The sequence goes on along the minus strand of MHZA01000049.1, from coordinate 12,078 downwards.
ACTTTTCATCGCCGCGAATTGTTTCCACTGGCTGTTACTCTTGCAATTTATGGCCACCATTTTCGCAAAGTCAGCGAACTGCACGTCCTTTGAACACCCGTCAGTACTATCAAAACATGCTCTGGAGTTTCTTCCATCTACATAAATAATTAGTAACTGCCGTGCCCTCCAGCTTCGTATGGCCCTGAACAAGTGTGTCAAGCCATAAAACATTCCGTATTAACTATATGCTACTTGCAAATTACGTCACTGGAAAGGAAACTGGTTTTTATTTGACTCTATAAAATACGTGTGCTACTATTTTTAATCGGATGTTTCAATAACTTTATATAACAAAAGAACTTGTAATATGTTTTAAATAAAAATATCCTTATGAAGATCGCTTATTTTGATTGTTTCTCCGGCGCCAGTGGTGACATGATACTGGGGGCACTGATAGATGCTGGATTCAACTATGAAGAACTCAATGAAGAACTCAAGAAACTGGGCATAGACAATTATGAGCTTGATTCTAAAAAAGTTCTTCGGTCTGAAATTACGGGAACAAAGTTTGACGTATTAATCAAAGAAGATAAAATAGACAACGAACATAATAGGAAAAGAACCCTCAAGGATATATCCGGGATTATTAACAAAAGTACGCTAGGCGAGGGTGTAAAAAGAGACAGCATTAAAATCTTTGAAAACCTGGCAAAGGCGGAAGCAAAGGTACATAACACTTCGCCGGAAGAAGTTCATTTTCACGAAATTGGCGCTATTGATTCAATTATAGATATAGTAGGGGCTGTTATTGCCATTCATGGCCTTAAGATTGAAACCATATACTTTTCACCAGTACGGACGGGCACCGGATTTGTAAAATGCAATCATGGACAGTTCCCAATCCCTGCGCCGGCAACTGTGGAACTATTAAAGGGACATCACGTAATAGGCACGGATATACAACGTGAACTCATAACACCTACCGGAGCAGCTATTCTAACCACATTAGGCGTAAACGTGGAAATGTGCCCGGAGATTATGCTTTTACAAATCGGATATGGCGCAGGCAGTCATGAAATCCCACAGATTCCAAATCTCTTAAGAGTAATGATTGGCGAAACAATCACAGCAAATGAACAAGATGAAGTCTGGATGGTGGAGACAAACATTGACGATATGCCAGGAGAACATTTTGGTTACTTACTGGAAAAGATATTAGATGCCGGAGCGCTGGACGGTTACATAACACCGGTGCAAATGAAAAAATCCCGTCCTGGAACCCTCATCAGCATTATTGTAGATGATGCGAATCTGTCAAAAGTGGAGAGAATAATATTCGAACAGTCTACTACATTTGGCATCAGGAAATATAAGGCAAACCGTAAGAAGCTATACAGGAAGTTTGTTGAAGTAAAGACCGAATACGGCATGATTAGAGTAAAGATAGGCATGCTTAATGGATGCATTAAAAATATTTCTCCCGAACATGAGGATTGCAGAAAGATTGCAGATGAAAGAGGGCTTCCGTTAAAACTGGTATATAATGCGGCTATGAATGCTGCTCAGTCACTTGAAAAAAATTAAATTAAGGAATCAACACTAGCGGAAACCTGCCCATCAAACAAACTGTCGGGTAAAAAGGTTTCCGCTACGTCTTAATTCAATGACATTGCTGCTGACAGGCAGGAAAGTTAGCGGCTTGTCTGCATGCGTACACACACAGGCGAGTTGAAAGGAGCTAATTTATTATGAAACACATAATATCTGTTTTAGTTGAAAACAAGGTCGGCGTACTGTCTCGCATCACCGGCTTATTCAGTAGCCGGGGGTTTAATATTGAAAGCCTGGCCGTTGGAGAGACTGAAAACATGGCCATATCCAGAATGACAATTGTCGTTAGCGGAGATGAATCAATATTGGAACAGGTTCGAAAGCAGTTAGGCAAAATCATAGATACGATTAAGGTAACGGATTTTACAGGATCTGATTATGTTGAACGAAACCTGATGCTTATTAAGGTAAACGCAACACAGGGGAAAAGAAGTGAAATTATAGAGTTGGTAGATGTCTTTAGAGGAAAGATAATAGATATTGGGCAAAAAGACATGATCGTTGAAATATCAGGCCCTGAAGACAGGCTCGAAGCCGTGTTAAATCTGCTTAGACCATTCGGTATAAAGGAGGTTGCGCGTACAGGCAGAATTGCCATGAACCGCGGGCCGAAATAGGATTATTTGATACAGTGCGCAGAGAAAACCGGGACAATCTCAACAATGGTTGATTATAAAAAGATTTTAATCAAAAACGGAACTGTTCTTGATATTGCAAATAAAAAGACAGGAGTGTTTAACGTTTTGATTGATAGCTCCAGAATTAAGAAGATTAGTCCAAATATTGAAGATAAAGACGCTTTAATTATAGATGCTAAAGATAAATTAGTAGTTCCCGGCCTTGTAGATGTGCATGTCCATCTCAGGCAACCGGGACAAGAGTATAAGGAAGATATTTATACAGGATCATGCGCTGCCGCAGCAGGTGGTTTTACTACTGTTATCGCAGAGCCAAACACGTATCCTCCAATTGATACTCCGACACGTCTTATTCATCTTTTAAAAATTGCCAAGAAACAGAGCATAGTTAATTATTATTCAAAATCAGCTACTACAGTAGGGTTGAATGGGTATAGATTAGTTGATGTCGAAAAATTAAAATTTGCCGGCGCCAGGGCAATCTCTGATGATGGACACCCTGTCGCTGGAAACAGATTAATGTTTAATGCACTTAAAAAGGGAAAAGAGTTTGATATTTTAGTTAATCCTCACTGTGAAGAATCAGAATTATACCGCAGGAGACAAAAAGAGAAAGAAAAGGGCAAAAGAAAATCACCTGATACTATTACGAATCCACCGTATACAGCAGAAGGCCGTTTTGTTATGCGTGATATTGAGTTGGCCGAAAAGACTGGCGCCAGAATCCACATTTCCCATGTCAGCCTTGCTCAATCTGTAAACGAAATTGCTAAAGCAAAAAAACGAGGCGTAAATGTAACCGCAGAGGCAACGCCACATCATCTTTTGTTAAGTGAAGAAGCAGTAAAAAAGTTTGGTACTAATGCTAAAGTCAACCCTCCGTTAAGGTCAAAGGCGGATGTTGAGGCGGTAAGGCGGGGATTAGCTGATGGCACCATTGATATTATTGCCAGCGATCACGCTCCGCATTCGGTAAAAGAAAAAAATCTGCCTTATGATAAGGCTCCTTTTGGGCTTATCGGTTTAGAGACAACTTTGGGTTTAGTTCTAACATACCTGGTTCGTCCGGGTATTTTAACACTGCAACAGGCAATTGAAAAAATGACTATTTTGCCGGCTAAAATTTTTGGATTGGATAAATTTGGGGTAGGCAGTTTAACACAGGGAACTAAAGCGGACATAACGGTAATTGACATGAAGAAAAAATGGAAGGTTGACGTTAATAAGTTTTTTTCGAAAGCAAGAAACTGTCCATTTGACGGCTGGAAACTTCAAGGCAAAGCAATACTGACAATAGTCGGAAATAAGATTGTTATGAAGGACGGCAAAATAATAGAAAACATTTAATATAACCATCTCTATGGACGGTCACGATTGTCAACAGTAGCGGAAACCTTTTTACCCGACGGTATGTTTGGCGGGCAGGTTTCCACCGCTATGGGCTTGGTAAGCAAAAAGAGTTACTACTTCAATTATAGAAAGGAATGACATGACAAAGATTTATACTGATAAAGATACTAATCTCAAAACTCTGAAAAGTAAAAAGATTTCAATAATCGGCTATGGCAGCCAGGGGCATGCTCATGCACAAAACCTTCGTGACAGCGGCCTCAAGGTTATAGTTGGACAGAGAAAAGACTCTCCAAATTACAGTTTGGCAGTTAAGCACGGTTTTAAACCTGTGTCCGCCGACAAGGCTACACAACAGGGTGATCTGATTGCGATACTGATACCTGATGAATTGCAGGCAAGTGTTTATGAAAAGGAGATTAAACCTCATTTGAAAAAAGGTAAAACACTTTTATTCTCACATGGTTTCAATATCCATTTTGGCCAGGTTGTCCCTCCAGACGATATTGACGTAATCATGGTTGCCCCGAAAGGGCCGGGACATCTGGTAAGAAGCGAATATGTCAAAGGCGGAGGTGTGCCGTGTTTAATGGCTATCCATCAAAATCTTTCAAAGAACGCAGATAAAGTCGCCCTGGCGTACGCCGGGGGTATTGGGGGTGGAAGAGGAGGCGTTCTGGAAACGACTTTTGCAGAAGAAACAGAAACAGACCTTTTTGGTGAACAGGCCGTATTGTGCGGCGGGGCTTCTGCATTGGTCAAGGCCGGATTCGAGACGCTTGTCGAGGCAGGATACCAACCGGAATTAGCGTATTTTGAATGTATGCATGAACTGAAACTCATAGTAGACCTTTTCTACCAGGGCGGCCTGACATACATGAGGCATTCAATCAGCAATACTGCTGAGTTTGGAGACGTGACAAGAGGGCCAAGAATAATCAATGAAGAGACAAAAAAAGAGATGAAGAAAATACTTTCTGAGATACAAAACGGCAGTTTTGCCAGGGAATGGATTCTTGAGAATAAAGCCGGCCGTCCAATGTTTAATGCGCTTGTCGCAAAAGACAAGAATCATCAGATAGAAAAGGTTGGCGCAAAATTGCGTAAACTCATGAAATGGATTCAGTCAAAATAAGTTGTAGGGGCGTATTGCAATACGCCCCTACATGAAAAGGTTTTTATGTCAAAAATCATAATATTCGATACTACTTTAAGAGATGGGGAGCAATCTCCTGGCGCCAGCCTAGACCCAAAAGAGAAACTGCAGATAGCAAGACAACTCTCTATCCTGAATGTTGACGTAATCGAAGCCGGATTCCCAATAACATCAGAGGGCGATTTCCAGTCTGTAAGTAATATTGCAAAGGAAATACAGGATGTTAGTATTTGCGCTCTCGCGCGGGCAGTTGACAAAGATATAGAATGCGCGGCCAAAGCGCTTAAGGCAGCCAAAGCGCCCAGGATTCATGTATTTCTTGCAACATCTGAAATTCATCGAAAATTCAAACTTATAAAGGCAAAGGAAGAAATCATAAAGACTGCCGTCAAAGGCGTAAAACACGCAAGAAAATATGTTGACGATGTAGAGTTCTCTCCTGAAGATGCGTCAAGGACAGAACCGGATTTCCTTGTAGAAGTTGTAGAGGCCGTAATAGATGCGGGAGCAACGACCGTTAACATACCGGACACTGTAGGATATGCGGTGCCAGAACAATATGCATCCTTGATAGAAACCCTTAAAAATAATGTAAAGAATATTAAAAATGCCGTTATAAGCGTCCACTGCCACAACGATCTTGGTCTGGCAGTCGCTAATTCACTCGCAGCCATAAAGGCAGGCGCCACCCAGGTAGAATGCACCGTAAACGGAATCGGAGAAAGAGCGGGCAATGCGTCACTCGAAGAAATTGTTATGGCGCTTAAGACAAGGAAGGACTTCTTTGGACATACCACCCGTGTAAGAACAAAGGAAATAATCGCCACAAGTAAGATTGTCAGCGGTTTGACAGGATTACAGATACAAAGAAACAAAGCAATAGTAGGAGAAAACGCATTCGCACACGAATCAGGCGTGCATCAGGACGGTGTTCTGAAAGAAAGGACGACTTACGAAATCATGAAGCCGGAAGAAATCGGTCTGCCAAGGACCAAAATCGTCCTTGGTAAGCTTTCCGGCAGACACGGATTTAAGAAACGTGTCAAGGAACTTGGT
>MHZA01000049.1:0-6265 GCA_001828595.1 Planctomycetes bacterium RIFCSPLOWO2_12_FULL_40_19 | reverse complement strand
TTATGATCTGCCTGATGAAGAACTTGAACGCACATTTCAGCAATTTAAACTCCTCGCTGACAAAAAAAAGGTAATCTATGATCAGGATATAGAAGCATTAATTCAGGATGAGAAATCAGAAACGCCGCATCTTTATGAACTTAACAGTTTAAGTATAAATTGCGGGCCTGTGCCGACAGCCAGTATAACACTTCGCATCGGGAAGGACAAAATTCTGGCCGATTCAACAAAAGGCGACGGGCCGATTGACGCTATTTTTAAAACAATCGATCTGCTGACCGGGATAAAAGGCACGCTTCTTGATTATAGTGTCAGGGCGGTAACGAGTGGAAAGGATGCCTTGGGAGAAGCCAGTGTCGAAGTGGAAGTCAAAGGCAATAACTATAGAGGCCGCGCAGTGAGCACAGACACAATAGAAGCAAGCGCAAAGGCATATTTGAATGCCATTAATAAAGTTGCAATAAAACATCGCAGAAAATGAGCATTTTTAAAAACGTCTGCCTGTTAAAGGCTCCTCAGAAAATAGACATACCCTACGGTTTGATACTTTCAGATATAACCGAAGTCTGCTATCTTGCCGGTATGGTAAAAGATGATGTAGACACAATAACAATTCCCGTTGACACTTATGCATCAAATCCCGTACGTGATTTTGAGAGATACCTGAGACGCCATCCCGCAGACATGATTGGCATCTCATCAATGACTGGCGCTTATACAAATGCCCTGATATACGCAGAGATCGCCAAGAGACACAATTTATATGTAGTCCTGGGTGGTTATCATCCAACAGCGCTTCCGGGTGAAGTGCTTCAATCCCGGTACATTGACGCAGTAATCAGGGGAGAGGGTGAACTTACATTCAAGGAACTTGTCAATAACGGCCCATCAAAAGACATTAAAGGATTGTCATTCAAGGACAACGGCAATGTAATTCACAACCCGGACAGAGACATTATCATGGATCTCGACAGCATTCCACAACCACTACGCGAAATAAGGCCAAAAAGATTCGGGAATAAAGGAGCCGACTATCTATTCGATACCGTATTCACGTCAAGAGGCTGCAGGATAAAGTGCTCTTTTTGTTCAAATGATATGGTAAATAAAAGCTGGCGGCACAGAAGCCCTGAAAACGTGATTGAGGAACTCAAGATGATACACACCACAAAAAAGCGTAAGATACTGAAGATTTGGGATGCAAATGTGTTAACAGATGTTGACAGGATGGAAAGAATTGTTGATCTGATGTCAGAAAATAATCTGACCAACTTCAAAATATGGACAGAAAGCAGAACCACGGACATTATCCGGGCGGAACGCATAATGCAAAAGATGCATGACATTGGCCTGAGGCATGTAAGCCTCGGAATCGAAAGCCCGAATATGGAAACATTGAAAAGGATAAGAAAAGGCACAAACCCTCAAACCTGTGAAAAGGCCATTAAAATATTGAATGACCATAAGATAAAAGTACAGGGTTATTTTATAATCGGCCACCTTCATGAAACAGTTGAAGACATAAAGAGGTATCCCGAATACGCTAAAGAAGTGGGACTGAAACAAGCCGTATTTATGGTAATGACCCCATATCCCGGAACCGGCATCTACGGGGAATACAAGAAGGAAAACGCCATTAATAGCTATAACTGGAATATGTACAATAACTTTGGTACCGTAGTAGCGCCCAACAACATAGACCTGAATACCCTTAAGAAAATGCTGGCATATTGTAACGGAAAGTTTTACGGCATAGACTCTTCTTCCCGTCAACGCACCATACTGGGCACAGTACTTGAAGCGGTATACCGGTTGATAAACGTTGCCGTTATCGAGAAAAATGATGACAGAAATAGCCTTGGGGATTTAAAGAACTATATGTTTGAATACCTTCATGCCCTTGTGGGAGGCGAGATAAAGAATGCCAGATTCAGAGATACCAGGCTGTTAAAGTACCTGGGTAGAAAGGTCATTTTCAGGTTCTTTCACTCAAACGGCAACAGCGTTGATTTTAAGTTTACGTTGAACGGAAGCTCGGCGGATTTATCAATAACCGATAGTAAAAAAGCGAATGGTTACAGATGCATATCTTTTTACCTGGATGATATTCTCGATTTTGAGGAACATACACCTCTTAAAAGGATTGTCGCTTTAGCCAGCAGGTATGACATAGCACGAGCAAATAAGATCAAAAAACCCGTAATATTCTTAAAACTTGCCACAAACAGAAATTTCATAGCAACATTATTTAACCTTACAACGTTTTTGACAAAAACCATCATCAGAAGCTTATTGCAGAGATCTCGGATATAATTATAATATATCAGGTTGTATTACCTTAATTAATAATTAATTTGAAGGGGATGAAATGAGAGGAAAAGTCTTAGCAGTAACACAATCATTGATTAAGATTAAGTTGACGTTGTTTCTAATAATTGGGTTAGCCCTGATTAGTGGATATACGGACAAAGTCATCGGAAGTGAAGAAGGAAAAAAGACCGTCGTAAAAAAAGATGATAAGATTAAAATCCATTATACAGTGAGCCTTAAGGATGGCACCGTATTTGACAGATCAAAAGAAGGAAACCCATTGGAATTTACGGTCGGAAGCGAGCAGATGCCGCGCGGGCTTGACCAGGCGGTAATAGGGATGAAACTGAATGAGAGAAAGAATGTCACCGTAGAGCCAAAAGACGCTTACGGGAAGCGGAACGAAGACCTGGTAATGAAATTTGACAAAAACAAACTACCCAAAAATCTTGAACCCACCATAGGCATGGTTGTAAAAATAGAAAACATACCGGGAACAATAGTTAACGTAGACGAAAAGCAGATAATCCTTGACGGCAACCACCCCCTGGCGGGAAAAGATATCGTATTCGACATAAAGGTTGTTGGTATTGAGTGAGTTAGATAAAGGATTTTTTTGAGTCAAGCAATTACGTTACAGAATTACAACAATATTATCACCTTCTTTTAACAAGACAAATCAGGTGAATGAAGATAATAAAAGATATTCATAAGAGACTGATTAGGTTTACAAGGGAACGGTTGAAACATATCCAAACTGAACATCCAGAAATGTCTGGTCAGATTGAAAAAATAAGTGAAACTTTGCTAAATCCTGATAGAATTGTTTTATCGAAATTACGATGCTACACCTGTTACGAAGAAATCTTTATGTGTTGTTGTTAAAGTTTTAACTGACGATTTTTACATTGTAACTGCTTATTTCACAGATGCGATAAAGAAAGGTGATGTATTATGGGAAAGAAAGTAAAAGTATGGTATGACAAAAAATCTGATTACCTTGAGGTAATCTTTGAGAAAAAAGAGGGTTACTTCAAAGAGACGGAACACGACGCAGTAATGGAAAAAGTTGATAAAGATGGAAACGTGATTGGTTTCTCTATACTAAAAGTGAGCAATTTGAGCGGAACAAAACCACTTCTAGTCACTCTTTAGAGCTACATAACCAAATCCAAAAAGGGGAGCAGGGTCAAACCTTCATATTCCAATTGACAATCAATGAGAAATAGATGGAATGGAAAACCATTAATTATTGAACAATGAAGGTTTGACCCCAAATACCGCCAATTATTCCTCTTTATATATTCTATGACAATTGTCACAGGCCTGTTTCACTTTTTCATATTCGATGTTCAGTTGGTCCGTTTCTTCTGCCTCGGCAGCTTCCACCAGCTTAAGCGTACTAAGGTGGTACTCGGAATCAAACATAACAAAATCTATCGGTAGTTCTTGCTTTTTTCTTCCTGTTAAGACTACGGGTAGTATTTTTCCCAACTGCCTGGCATGTTTTCTTATTTTCTCCCAATTCTGCTTTCTGATCGCTACCGCTAAATCGTCATAATAATCTTCAAGGTCATTCATGTACAATCTAAATCTTATTTTACTCTCAAACTCTAATTTGGTAACAATACCTTCCCCCTCAGAAACAGGTTTTTCAGCCTTTCCACATGAAAGAACAAAAAGCAGCATAAACGCTATGATTATAACGTTAGCGGGCAAAAACGATTGCCTATATAACAGAAATACTGCTTTAAAATGGCTAAGGTTTTTACTTATTATATTTTGCTTCCAAAATTCTATCATGGTGAAACTTCTCCTCTTATTAATGATTTCTAAATAATTTAATTGATTCTACTTAATTGACATTCACATTTCAATTATTTGCTTATTATTATATAGAATTCATTAAAGTCTTGCCAGAGTATTTGGCATAGTCTATATTAGTTTACGTTGAAAGACCTGAATCACGGCAAAGAAGAGGGTTTCCAGTGCAGGAAACTCTTTGCATGTTCCCGAATGGTTTACAAGAAATTTCCCATCAACTTCCCTGGATGGTGAACTCTGGACAGGAAAGGAGCAATTTTCAGAACTTGTAAGTATCGTTCGACGAGAGAACGCTAATGCCGAGTGGGAGAAAGTCCGTTACCTGATCTTTGATGATCCTCAAATAGAAGTGGGCTTTGAAAAACGTCTCGATTTTGCGTGTCGTTGGTTTCTGGAACATCCAAACCAGTTCGTTGAAGTGTTGGAGCAGCAAATATGCGAAGGCGGGGAACATCTGCGAAGAAAGCTCAGTGAAATCGAGTCTCATGGAGGTGAAGGTTTGATGTTGAGAGGTCCTGATTCTCCGTATACAATCGGGCGTTCCTACAATTTATTGAAAGTAAAAACATATGAGGATGCAGAGGCGACAGTCATCAGGCACATTTCAGGCTCTGGAAGAAATGCAGGTCGTCTCGGGTCGCTGTTGGTGGAGCTGCCGAATGGAATTCAATTTGCAATCGGAACAGGCTTTTCTGATCAGGAACGAGACAATCCTCCTCCTGTCGGAAGCACTATTACCTTTAAGTACTATGGTTTCTACAAATCCGGCATCCCAGGTTCGCTTCCTTTCATCGTGTCAGGGAAGAGTTTTGAAGAGAAAGATTTTATGGATCTCATTTATACTGCAATAGATAGTTCTATTGTATCGTATTCGACACGCGGTGTTACTTCTTTGCGTCCAACCTTCTTTCGTTCCAAATCAATAAGATTAAGTGATTCTAATATCGTTATATCTACTGTAATGCTCTTGATGTCTCTTTTGGCCAATCTTGCAATGCATTGAATGCTTTCGGGTTGTTTTTCCTTAATCAGGTGTAATAATGACAGTCTCATCGGCGTTAATGCCTTTCGAAATCCTTTAATACTCTCAAAATAAATCGCTTTCTCCCCCTTTACTTGTTTTCCAGCCTCTATCATGTTACCGGTCTTTACAAAGTCGTTTAAGACACCTTTTACGCTTCTTACTCCTATCTTGACGCTTTTTCGTTTCACAGTTCACGCTCTTTATAATGCCTGTGATCACCCTAGCCTTCACCATTATCATAACCGATAACTCGTTTGTTCTTTACAATGTAAGCGAGAGAGTATTTATCTATTGACCATATAGTATCTTCACAATATATTATTGTCTTATGCGCATTTTCAATACAAGGCAAAATAATCAATCATTTAAGTGTAAGGAAACAGAGAAAATATGGCAAGGTAAGTTTATCAGGAATTTTCCCAAAAAGAGCTTTGCGAAGGTTCCGTTTACTTTTTGCTGCTGATTGTTGTTGCCGGACGTTTCGAGGCGGCAGCGGCACAGCTTTCTGTACTATACTTAAGTGGGACAGAAAGAACGCATTTTATAAAATCCTACCTGCCCGAATGACTCGTTCAGGCGGGTTAGCTAACATACCAGGAGTTAAGGCTTTAGCCTTTTATTTCCTCACATGTTAAAGAAATCGAAAAATCACAGTTTATAACCCTGTTGAGTATATCTTAATATGGTCGAATATATTCATACTTATGAGAATGTCCTCTGGTGGCTGGCCGTGGCGTCAATCATTACCTTTGTTTCCACTTTGATTGTTGTTCCTAAGTTGGTAGTTCGAATCCCTTCTGACTATTTCTCTCATAGAGAGCGTAATAGGATGCCATATTCTGATCATCATCCTGTAGTACAAGGTATATTGTTGATAGGGAAGAATGCTCTCGGATACGTATTCATTGTTGTTGGGATTGTCATGTTGGTTCTACCAGGACAAGGCTTATTGACGATTGTAATCGGGATAATGCTGCTGAACTTTCCAGGCAAGTACAGGCTTGAGAGGTGGCTGGTCATCCGTAGACCGGTACTGCGAACCATCAATTGGCTTCGTCGACGTTCAAATCGAAACCCGCTTGTTTTAGACTGATTATGTTTTACCTT
>MHZA01000048.1 GCA_001828595.1 Planctomycetes bacterium RIFCSPLOWO2_12_FULL_40_19 | reverse complement strand
TATCTCTCCACCGCCTTTTGGATAAAAACCTGCGCGAACCATTTCAATCTTTGCATCAAAACCTATCTTTTTCAGATAGTAAAGCCACTGTTCTTTGAGGTAATGGAAACATGGACTGAACGGGACGTGTGTGCCGCCCCTGATTGTTATGGAAGAAGGCCCATTCGCAAGAGACAGAGGTAAAAAGATTGTCTGCAGTACCAGAGAAATCGAACCGGCAGTACCTATTTCGAGACAGTAGTCTCCATACTCAATCTCTCCGGGGTGAAATCTAAGGGTTAAAGAACCGACTCTGGCACCGCTCACCTCCGCGCCGCATATCTGAGCCATTGCCTTGACACATTGCAGATGCTGAGCGGCAAGACCAGGTTTCTTTCTGCCCGCCCTGATGTTAAACATTTCGAAGGGTTTATTTTTTATTGCAGATAGAGTCAGAGCAGTCCTTAATATCTGGCCGCCCCCCTCGCCATATGAACCATCTATTTCAATCATATTATAAATCAGCCCCTTCGGCCCATCCGAACGACGCCCGCCTGACGAACTGGCAGGCAGCATCGGACTTTCAGCATCCGACATCTATCTTTTTGTTAAATCTTCAATCGAAAATCCTTCAATCCCTTAATCCCTCAATTCTCACCTCTAGCCTCATCACCCCTTTATGTTACCAATAGGCTTCAGTTGTACAACCTTTTTTGATATGCCTAATACGTCCATGGTTTCAACAACTTCTGATATGTCCTTATATGCTATGCCCGCTTCCTCTGCCAGGCCGGACAATGAGGCTGCTTTGACGAGTATGCCGTCTTTTGCCATAGTCCTTATGAGCTGATCGCCTCTTACCTTCTTTTTGGCGGCACTTCTTGACATCGTCCTGCCGGCGCCATGCATTGTAGAGCCGAACGTTTCCTCCATTGCCTTTTGGGTACCCACCAGCAGATAGGAACCAGTCTGCATCGAACCGCCAACAATAACGGGCTGTCCGACGTCCCTGTAGATTTCCGGAAGTTCCCTACTGCCCGGGCCAAAAGACCTTGTCGAACCTTTTCTATGAACCAAGACTTCTTTCTCTCTGCCGTCTATTTTATATCTTTCCACCCTTGCTATGTTGTGGGCGACATCGTACACTATCTCTATCCCCAGTTTCCGTGCATCGGCATCAAATACCTTTGAGAAACTCTCCCTGATCCTGTGGGTAATTATCTGTCTGTTCGCAAAGGCACTGTTGGCGGCACAAAGCATGGCCTTGTAATAATCTGAACCTTCCGGTGATTTAAAAGGCGCACAGGCAAGTTCCCTGTCCCTGACGGTCATGCCATATTTCTTCATTGCCTTGTCAAACACCCTGAGATAATCTGTAGCGATCTGATGACCAAATCCCCTTGAACCGCAATGCACCATAATGACTATCTGATCTTTTTCCCTGATGCCCATAACCTTTGCAATCTTCTCATCGAATATATTTTCTATTGTCACCAACTGAATTTCCAGATAATGATTCCCTGAGCCGAGAGTGCCCAGTTGATTTATTCCTCTCGAAATGGCCTTTTCACTCACCTTCGACGGGTCTGCACCTGGTATGTGTCCGTTTTCCTCTATCCTTTGTTGGTCCTGAGGCCAGCCGTAACCATTTTCAATACACCATTCAGCCCCTCTCTTCATTATGTCCTTTAGCTGTGATACCGAGACCTTAATGTCCCCTTTGGCGCCCACTCCTGCCGGAACAGCCCTGTACAACTCGTTAATGAGTGATTGAAGTAGCGGTCTTACTTCATCTACTTTTAAATTTGTGGTAATCAATCTCATTCCGCAATTTATGTCAAACCCGATTCCTCCGGGAGAGATGATACCCTCCTCGGTATCAAAGGCGGCTACACCACCTATCGGGAATCCGTATCCCCAGTGTCCGTCAGGCATACAGAGTGCGTATTTCTGAATACCGGGCAGGCAGGCAACATTTGTGATTTGTTCAAAAACACCTTTATCCATACTTTCAAGAAGCGTATCACTTGCAAATATCCTTGCAGGGACCAGCATACCTTCCTTCTCAGTCTTCGGGATCTCCCACACCCAATCAGATATCTTATTGATCTTCATATCGCTGTTCATTTTATTGCCTTTCGAATATTATATTTTAAAATTATTATCGTCATTCATTATGCGTTATTAGTTAATTTAGGAATTCTTCAATCTACAATCCTTCAATCTTTTCTCTCATATATCCAAAATAAACCTGGATATCCATTTTCCGTCCTTTTCATACACTTCGAACAGGTGAAAGGTTATTGCCTTTACATCGCACCGGAGTTCATGTCTGGATTGATCAATCTCTTCACCAAAGATTTCGGCATCGAGATGATAATTTACATCTTTTTTTATCTTTATATCAAATTTACAGAAAACCATAGCCTCTGAATCTTTCAGGTATATTATTTCTGCAAGCCAGTCAAACAGCAACCCGTCTATCTCAGAATTCTCCAGGCGCAAAGTCTTCTTTACTTCAGGCTGTACGTCACCGGCATTAACCATAACGTCGAAAGTTGCCCTTGCAGACGCAGAGAATAATTCCTCAAGGGTATCCCCACGAGATTCTATTGCTACGTCCGCCGTTGCTATATCATCGAGAAAAGTAAATTCTTCCATTTTTAAGATTATATCAAATCTGACTGAATTATTAATCATTTTTTATTTTCTTCATTACTAAACATAACAGGTTCAAATTGATGTTAATAATTTTATAATAACCACTCCTTTACATTATGGTGATATGTACTATAATAGCATCTCTTAAATATCTGAATTCTCATTCTGACAGGCTTGAAAAGGTACCTCAGAAAATGTTAAATTCGTATTTTAAAAATGAGTTTTTCTGTTTCGTTAAAAAATCAGGAGAATATATATGGCAATGAAAATTATAAAGTTATTTTTAATTTCTATAGTAATATTTTCTCTCACAAGTTTAACAATAACGGCAACAGCGTCAGATCCTTCATATTATGATTTCAAAGAACAGCCTCAAAAACCGTTGCAGGCGCTTGACGATTTATACAAATCAATACTGTATGAAACACTGGATAGGGCGAGAGAGACAGTCCGGATGCTGGATGATTTGTATAAGACCTTCATCGTCCTTATCACTGCAGAATATGTAGATGATCCCTCTATACTGCCTGCGGCTACTTTATCCAAAAGGGTGTTTGAAGCGATGAATAAGAAGGGTTGGCACAAGGCAAGATTATTGGACGCAACCGGCACGCCTTTCAATCCGGACAATAATCCCAGGGATAAATTTGAGAGAGAGGCTATTAAGGCAATGCTTTCCGGTAGTACATATTTTGAAAAGATTGAAAAGATTGAGGGCAAAGACCATCTGAGGGCGGCTACAAGCGTACATGCCGTTATGCAAGGATGTATAAGCTGCCATCCAGACAGAAAGTTTGGAGATTTACTGGGTGCAATTTCATACAGTATCCCTCTGGAGGATTAAAAGAGCTTTAGTAATTTAAATATGAGGAACGGTACTAAATGAAAAAGAACATGAAAAACATTAATATCTTCAGCATCGCTTTTCTAATAGCGTTCACATGCGGGTTATTAAGCGCAGGACAATTGGATATTCCGGAACCTGACGCATTACCGGAAACTTACCTTGAAGGAAGTAAAGAAGAAAAAGGACGGCAATGCAGTAAAGATGTGGCGCCGGCATTGGGAGAAGAATGTTCTTTCTGCCATAACGACGAAGTAACTGATTTTACTGAAAAAGGAAATAAGGCAAAATTTATGACAAGAGCCGCAATGGCAATTGGAGTAAAGTGTAACTATTGCCATGCAGGGAAGAAGCAATTTACAGACAAATTAGAAGTAGCTGCCAAAATGTTTAAACTGTCAGAAATGATGGATATAGAATGTAATTATTGCCATTCGGGAAAAGATGTTCTTACTCATGAGGGGAAGACGGCAAAGACCGCTATGTTACTACAGAAATGGGCAGAAACCGGCAACAAGAAATGCCTGGAATGTCATGTAGAAAAGAAACAATTTGAATTGAACTTTCGTGGATGGGAAATTCTAAATGCCCAAAAAGGGCTTTTAGGTATGTAAAATGGAAAGGCATTCTGGCTGCTTATGCTTCATTGGGAAAACGGATTCAAATACTATAATTGGGTTATTCCCTTGACTACCACTGCTACTAAATCTTGTATATATGATTTAACATTTACCGCCACGAATATAATGAGCCGTAACTGGAGCGATATTTACCGCTTGTTGGATAAGACGGTAGAACAATAGTCCAAGTGAGAATATCTTGGCGAACCTTGATGAGGTCCTTGCAACCAACGTTTCAGCAAGGAAACGACTCGGTTAGTCAAAGGCAACAAATTCTCGCCAACATCAGCCGTCTTGCGAATAACCGTATGCTTATAACCAGAAGAAAACAACTACTATAACCATTCCAATCATCGGTAGGCAAATCTGCTCTCTGAGAAGCTGGAACGCGGCCTCTTGAGGCGCTCCCCCTTGCGGAGAAGGCATACCAGATTGCCACCGACCACGGCCTTAACGCACTGGCACAGCAGATCAAACCAATTCTGGATTCCATCCAATCGAGATTGACTTAGACCACTAATCTTTAAGCTTGAATGGAACCATTAACATGGTATACTATTTTCTAATATTTGGTATACCAAAAAGGAGTCCCAAATGTCGAAAGTAACCAGAAAATATCAGATTACGATTCCCATAAACATAAGAAAACCCCTGGTATAATCCCGGGAAATGAGGTTAATATTGTTTCTAAAGGGGGCGATTTTGTTTTAAAGGCTAATCCTGTTGAAAACCTGAAACGTATATGGAAAGGAAGGCTCAAAAACAAAAAGAGTTTGGACGAATATATGGTTGAAATCCGCGGAGAGACTGAGTGAGGATTTAGAAAAATTATAAAGGATTTAACTTGAAAGATGCAAGAAATGTCACAGTTGAAATAACGGGAATGTCCTGCGCCTCGTGCGCAAAAAGAGTAGAGACTGCTTTAGACAACGCCAATGGCATCAGTGAATCAATAGTTAATTTTGCAACAAAGAAGGCCACAGTTACTGGCAGCGCTTCTGCTGAAGAAATCTATAAAATTATCGAAGGTCTGGGTTATGGCGTTGTCAAGGAAGAAACCCCTGCTGTATCCGAAGTAGAAATTGCACAATCAGAGTGGAAAAAGTTTTTAATTTCTGCAATATTAAGCATACCTGTATTCACAATAAGCATGTTCATGATTCATTTCAGGTTCTCCGACCTTTCACAACTCATTTTAACAACTGCCGTAATCTTCTGGCCGGGTATTGGTTTCTTTAAAAATGCGTTTAAACAGGTCGGGCGCCGGTCATTAGGGATGGATACCCTGATTGCGTTGGGAACAGGCGCTGCTTATGTGTACAGCGTAATAATCCTGGTGGAAGGAGGAAGCGGCCTTTACTTTGAATCTGCCTCAATAATAATTACGTTGATTCTGCTTGGCAGATTTTTCGAGACAAAGGCAAAGGGTAAGGCCGGTGAGGCGATCAGGAAACTGATGAATTTACAGCCGAAGATGGCCAGGGTTGTAAGGGACGGCACAACAAAAGAAGTCCCTGTAATTGAAGTGCAGTCAGGCGAATGGCTCGTTATAAGGCCCGGTGAGAAGATACCGGTTGACGGCGTAATAACAGAGGGGGAAACTTCCATCGATGAATCAATGTTAACCGGAGAGAGTATGCCTGTTAATAAGGTGAAAGGAGATGAGGTTTTCGGCGGCACTGTAAATACAACTGGCCTTATATACATGAAGGCAGAAAATATCGGGGAAAATACTGTGCTGGCTCGCATAACAAAGCTTGTTGAGGATGCCCAGGGGTCAAAGGCTCCTGTTCAACGGTTAGCGGATAAGGTTTCCGGGGTATTTGTACAGATAGTTATTGCCGTAGCCCTGCTAACCCTGTGTGCATGGGTGCTGGCAGGCTATCCATTTAACGAGGCCCTTATTCCTGCGGTTGCAGTGCTGGTGATTGCGTGTCCATGTGCATTGGGACTTGCCACACCTACGGCCGTTATGGTGGGCACCGGCAGGGCAGCAGAAGCGGGAATACTGATCAAGGATGCCGCAAGCCTGGAACTTGCATATAAGATTGATACACTTGTATTGGATAAAACAGGCACAATAACAGAGGGGAGACCTGCAGTTACTGACTTATTCAAAAAGACTAAGGAAAAAAAACTGCCTGAAGAAGAAGATTTAGAAAACATCCTGCACATAATGGGAAGCTGCGAACAGCACTCAGAACACCCCATAGGCAGGGCGATAGTGCAACATGCCAGGGATCAGGGTGTGAACTTAAGTGAGGTAAAAGAGTTCAAAACTATTACGGGAATGGGTGTGCTGGCAGTTTATAATGGAGCTACTATTTTAATCGGCAGTGACAGGCTAATGGCAGAGAATGATATCGACGTATCAGAATTAAAACAGAAGGCTGCGGAAATCAAAGGTGAAGGTAAGACCGTTGCCTTTCTGGCCGTTGACAATGAGGTAGAAGCCGTCATCGGCATAGGAGACGTGGTGAGAGAAACATCAAAAGATGCCATACAAAAAATCAGAGATATGGGTGTTGAGGTCGTTATGCTCACCGGTGATAATGAGGTAGTTGCTGAAACGGTTGGTAAAGAAATGAACATAATGATTGTGAAGTCAAATCTCAAACCTGCAGATAAATGCAGTGAGATAAAGAAGATTCAGCAAAGCGGTAAGATTGTTGGGATGATCGGAGACGGGATAAATGATGCGCCTGCCCTTGCCACTGCAGACGTCAGCTTCGCCATTGGAACAGCTACCGAGATAGCAATGGAGGCTGCAAATATTACGCTCGTAAAGGGTGATATTTCAAGGGCATGTGAAGCGCTGAGACTGAGCAGACAGACGATGAGCATAATCAAACAGAACCTTTTCTGGGCCTTTGGTTATAACGTACTGGCAATACCTATCGCCGCTCTAGGCTTCCTTAATCCCATGATTGCGGCAGGCGCAATGGCATTCAGCTCGGTGTCTGTGGTTACGAACTCCCTGAGATTGAGAAGATTCAAGCTGTAGCCGCTACCCATAGTAAAGTATGAGAAATCAGAATGTCGAATATCAAAGCACGAAACGAATTTGTTTCATATTTCGTACTTCGGTTTTCGGGTTTAGTACATTTGTTAAAATAAGGGATAAACAATGAATTTAAAGTATATTAAAAACGGATTCCTTTTTTTCTCCAGGTTATTGGTAGCTGTATTATTTCTTATTGCGATATTTACTGGAATTACACTAGCAGAGGATAAGGCTGCCGTTTTGAAAATAAAATGGGTTATAGACGAAGCGTTAAGGATGAACCCCGGACTTCAGGCGGCAGGATTAAGTTGGGACGCATCAAAGAAAAGGGTGCCACAGGTTCGTGCTTTAGACGATTCTAATTTGGAATTCCCTTATTCACAAACCCGTGTAGGAGAGGTGCAGGCCAGGTTGATTTTCTGAATCTTATTGACAGCCAGAGAGCGCTGCTTGATTTTAACCTTGCATTTTATAGAGCCGTAGCCGACTTCGGCATAAACATCGCCGAACTGGAAAGAGTAGTCGGCGTGGAGTTGTTAAGGAAGATGCAATAGGCGATTGGAACCTATGTACGGGTAGAAAGGTTTTCGCTACTACAGCGGTAAATTGCAACTTAATACCTTATTATTCTTTGTAAAAATTGATTGGTTTTAGAGGAGGTAAAATGAATATTCTTGTTTCGGGATCACTTGCTTATGACAGGATTATGGACTTTCCTGGAAAATTTTCCGACCACATACTTCCGGATAAGGTGCACGTCCTTAATGTATGTTTTATGATAAATGAATTAAAGGAAAATTTCGGCGGCACTGCCGGTAATATTGCATACGCCCTTTCCCTGCTTGGTGAAAGTCCAACCATAATAGCCACAGCAGGGCGTGATTTTGACTCTTACAGAGATTGGTTTAAAAATAATAAGATTCCCACAGAAAATATTAAAATCATTGATGAAGAACTCACAGCGGGCGCATATATAACCACCGATCAGTCAGACAATCAGATAACGGCATTTAATCCGGGCGCCATGAAATTCAGTTCCGGTTATGATTTTGAATCCGTTGCGCACGATGACACTGTTGCCATAGTCTCACCGGGTAATCTGGATGATATGTTTAATTTTTCAAGTATATATAAACAGAAAAATATAGATTATATTTTTGACCCGGGGCAGTCCCTGCCCGCCTGGTCAAAAGAACGTCTAATAGAAATGATAGACGGATCAAAAATATTTATCTGCAATGATTATGAGCTGCAGTTGACCCAGGAGAAAACCTCCATGACGATTGACGATATTCTGGAGAAGACGGAGATAGTGGTTCAAACGAAAGGGGAATACGGTTCAGTAGTGATACTTAAAGAACATGGCAAAACCAAGAGCATTGATATTCCTGTTGCCAGGGTTGCTTCCGTAAAAGATCCTACAGGGGCCGGCGATGCTTACAGGGCGGGATTAATGAAGGGGTTCTTTCTATCAGATAATGACATTATTCATGCCGCAAAAATAGGGGCGGTCACTGCTGCATATTGTGTGGAGGTTTATGGCCCGCAGAACTTCAACTTTACGCCTGAATCTTTTAACAAACGGTTTGAAGAAGCCTTTGGGGGAGAGGCGTTTTAGTAACATAACTTCGCAGTTTTATTGAAGTAGGATGGGGTACCCGTCCGACAGGATTATCCGGGCGGGAGCGACAGCGAACCCACCATTCCATTCTGTCAGCTTTGCATATTCATAGTATATTGGAAGCACACATTATGATACATAACAAGAATACCCCATTGCTTTTAGCCATCTTTCTATTATTATGTCTTTTACTTACCTGTAATAAAACCAAAGCAGATGAAGATCAAAGAAATATATTACCGAAGGAGAATTCCAAACTACATAAAAAGAAAGATCCAACCATGACTGAAAAAGTAGACAAAACCGACGAAGAATGGATGCAACTGCTTACGCCGGAGCAATACCGGGTAACGCGGGCAAAGGGAACAGAACCTCCTTTCAACAACGAATATTATAATTTTAAAGGAAAAGGTGTATATCAGTGTGTATGTTGTGGTAGCAAATTGTTCAATTCTGAAACAAAGTTTGAGTCAGGAACAGGCTGGCCAAGCTTTTGGGAAGCCGTTTCAGAACAAAGTATTAAAACGGTTACAGATAAAAGCCATGGCATGATAAGGACTGAAGCAGTTTGTAATGTATGCAATGCACATCTCGGCCATGTATTCAACGATGGCCCGCAACCTACCGGAATTCGATACTGCATTAATTCGGCTGCGCTGAAGTTTGTTGAGTAACACTTATCTCTATATTGAACGATTTTCGCCTGCCAGAATAGATACAGTCGGGCGTTCGGACGGGCCTGACGACAGACCCCTCTTTCGAGAGGATTCCAGAATTGAAATCCTCTCGAAAGAGAGGCTGGTCATGTTTAAAAGTAAAACAGGATCAGGTCTTTAATCTTGATATTGTTCAATCCTGGAATGCACTATTCAACTATTAGCCTTATATACTAACCATCCAATTCGGATCAAAACGGGCATGGCAGCTTGGACATATCAGGATGATTTTACACTTTTCTTTTGTCTGCCTCACAAATGAAGTATGAAAACCATCCTCGTACCCGCATTCAGGACAAACATGAAGCTCTTCTGCTATTGTTATCTGCTCCGGTTTCTTTCTATCCATGACATTTTCCTTTCTTATAGTCTCACTGATATTTATATTATTAACAACCATTATTATGCTTATGTCAACCGTGAATTATATCATACTTTTTCTGCAAAGCCAAAAACAGGAACAGACCGGAGTCCCCTCTATTAAAAAACAAATTGACTTAAATTCTCTACTAATTTATGATACTGCGTAAATACAATAGATTAATTCGCACGAGTAAAAGCAGTCAGATAGGTGGGAGGGTAAATTATGTTGAAAAATTTTTCACTGGAATATTAGACAAACGATAATTGGTATGTTGGGAGATTAAAGGAAATCCCCGGTATTTTTAGTCAAGGGGAAACACTTGAAGAGCTTGAAGATAATATAAATAACAGAATGTGGAGGTGCAACAATAAGTAGCAAAATAATCAATATTAAATTATAACGTCAGAGAAATAATAAGATTTAATTTTACAATTTATTAGAGGTATAACTATGAAAACATACATTGTTTACAGAGAAGAAGGAGGATGGTATGTTGGGCATATACAGGAGTATCCCGATTACGAGAGCCAGGGTAAAACATTAGAAGAGTTAAAGAAAAATTTATTAGAGATTTACAATGATATTAAAGAAGGCTTAATCGCTAATGTAAAGCCATCAAAAGTATTGGAATTAGCTGTTTGAAGAGAAAAGATCTAATAAAGAGAATCAAATCAATCGGTTGCATATTTGTCCGTCATGGAGGCAATCACGATTGGTATAAAAACCCTCAAAATGAAAAATATCAACCTGTTCCAAGGCATAATGAAATAGAAGAAGGTTTGGCTAAGAGAATTATTAAAAGACTTTCTTAAACAATTTGGGCTAAATGGCCTTGTACCCACTCACAGGGAGCATCCCAAATTGTTACAATACTCCTATATTGATGTAAATATGGAGTACATCGACCGTGTCGATGCGTGTGTAGAGACCGTGTCACTGCACTCCAAAAAAATCCAAAACAACACACGCTTACTTAATGGGGTGCAGTATAATAGGGATAGATACAGTTAGTGAATTACGAGATAAATTAAAAAATATTGGAAACGCATTAAATGTTTCGGTGTTATCAACTGTAATGAACAAAAAAGAATATAAAATAGATATTCCAGGTTTAGGAATAAATGGGAATGATGGAAGAACTCGTTATCAGGACGTAATAAATTCAGATGAGTTTATGTTAGGCTAAGACCATCTTGATCCTTTTGAAATAACAAACATCTAACAAGTCAGCAGCAAGACAGTGTCAGGTTTTTAATCTTGATAATGTTCCATCCTGGAATGCACTATTCAACTATTAGCCTTATATACTAATCATCCAATTCGGATCAAAACGGGCATGGCAGCTTGGACATATCAGGATGATTTTACACTTTTCTTTTGTCTGCCTCACAAATGAAGTATGAAAACCATCCTCGTACCCGCATTCAGGACAAACATGAAGCTCTTCTGCTATTGTTATCTGCTCCGGTTTCTTATTATCCATAACGTTTTCCCTTCTTTATAACTTCATTGTTACCATCCAGTAGTATAACTGAACACACTCTCTCTAAATCAATCACTCTTTCCACTTAATCGAACAACCCATTGATGGGTATTGATTGGAAGATGGGTTCGCTTCGTTCCCGCCCGGATGACTCGGTCGGACGGGTAACCCATCCTACATATTTTACATGACATCGCCTCCCTTAATCCTCCTTTATTAAAAAGGGGGGGGGGATTCCCATAGAACGATTTGGTACTTTCTAAGTTTTAATATTTTTTGCAATAAAAACCGGCATTCGTGAAATATAATCTATAAGTTTCTTTTGCTAAACGGGATGATTGAGTTTACAAATACATTATGACCAAATCAAACAAAAAGAAGGAGTTGTTTATTGAACTCTTAACACCACATAGAGATATTCTATACAGGGTTTGTAAGAGTTTGATATGGAACAGAAATGATATTGAGGATGTGCTGCAAACGGCGATTATGAATGCATACAGGTCGTTTGATAAATTTGAAGAGGGTTCCAACTTTAAGGCGTGGATGATTAAGTTTTTGATAAACACAGTATTTAATTTCAATAAAAAATACACAAGGCAGAGTATCTTTGAAACGTTTCATGAAGGGGTATTGGATACCGGCAAAGCCTACCATGATGAGCATGACAATCCTGATATGTTTGAAGTGCTGGAAAGAGAAAATGTCT
>MHZA01000047.1 GCA_001828595.1 Planctomycetes bacterium RIFCSPLOWO2_12_FULL_40_19 | reverse complement strand
CTTTCAAAGTAACCAGAGTTTTGGCGCTGAAAAGCAGATGTGGAAATACGTGGGTAATGCAGGTTGTAAATGTCACATGTCAAAGGGCTGTTTTGAAGGTGAAGAGTACAAAGAGAGGCTGCATTCGCATACCTTTAAGGAAAGGTTGAAAACTGATGAGGAGAAGAGTAATCCAGAGTGCTTAAAGTGTCATGCAACAGCGCTGGATATGAAGATAAAGAAGGACAAATCTAAACTTGGCAATTTCATTGAAGACGTCGCATGCGAAGCATGTCACGGTCCTGGTGAAGGGTATGAAGATGTAAAGAAAAATTACAACAAAAAGGGTAAGGATGCGTTTAAGGAATTGCTGGAAAAAGACCCGATGACTGCCAGAAAGGTTCAATTTGATGCGGGCCTGGTTGTGGCTGGCGTAAATAAATATAATACCATAAAAGAACAATGTCTGGAGTGCCACTGGGAAGACGCTAATGACAAAAATAAATGCCCGAAGGCAGGCAACGATGAAAAGACAGGCAAGCCCAAGGTTATGGACTTCAAAGAGTATTTTAAGAAGGACGACCACAGGGATAATGATAGGATTGATGATGTGCTGGCCAAGATGTCTGATGACGAGAAAAAGAAGTGGAAGGGCTACATAGAGCAGGATCCGCTATTTAAGACAAAGCCAAGTAATGCTCACTAACAGCAATAGCTTCTGTTTCTTTTGGAGTTAGTTTTAAAATTAAAGCTTCACATTAGTAACTTTTAAAAAGTATTGGCAGTAAGTTGCGCATTATCACCCCTCCTCACTCATAAGTGGAGGAGGAGTGATGATTGCGGTGTGAACTTAGCTTAATATTTATACAAGAAGATATGTTGCTGTAGTGAAAGCTTGACCCACTGTATAAAGTACTATCTTTCTTTCAATCAAGGGGAGGAAACCATAAAGTGGTATCTTTGCTGAAAACAACTATAGATGTATTCGGGGATATTAAAGTTTGTAGATTTGCATTTATTTCATGTCTTTATTCATGTCTTTTGTTTTTCACTTATTCTTTTTCATTAGAAAACCTCTGTGCTCAGGAGAATAGCGAGTGTTTAGAGTGCCATACAGACCCGGCAGAGGTGGATGTCAAGGTAAGGATTGATCATGTTACCGGTGAAGTAGAGATTGTCTCGATGCTGGTTGACGCAGATGCATACCATGCATCTGCTCATGGAGGTGAGGATTTTTACTGTATTGATTGTCATGCCGATCTGGAAGGATCAGAAGGAGAACATTATCCGAACCTGCAGCCTGTTGATTGTATAACATTTTGCCATGACGACCCTGCCGAAACATTTCTGGAAGGTAGTCACGCAAATTTGATGCGGAAAAAAGGTGTGGAACTGCCTACCTGTAAACATTGCCATGCAGGAGAGAAGTCCAAACGTGACACGCCCAGAGTTGATAATTTGTATCACAGAATGGATACGATAGAGAAATGCGGAGGGTGTCACGCAAAATACTACCACTCTTATCGTAATAATCTGCATGGCCAGGTTACAGCGATGGGGCATGTAGGCACTGATATAGCAACGTGTGTTGATTGTCATGGTCAGCATACCATATTGAACTCATCAGATCCAGAGTCTACTCTGGGCCCGGAAAATGCTAAAGAGACGTGCGGTAAATGCCATCCGGGTGCCAGCGATAGTTTTATTAAACATGTAGCGCATCCGCAATATAAAAACCTAGGTTATTACAAGTCTGCTATGGTTGCCCTGCTGAACATCAGGAAAGATCCCGGTCAGGTCAAGAGTATAATAAAGAGTCCGCAGATAATATTAACAATTCTCTTCGTAATGTATGTGGGCATTTTAGTAATAACTTTTGCACAGTTTGGGACGCATATGCTTTTGTCGTGGTTAGGCACATTATTGGACGAGCGAAAAGGAAAGGAATTGGAACATGACAAGTAATAATAATACTATTCTAAGATTTGGCTTGTTTCACCGATTTGGCCATTTTCTCATAATTATCAGCTTTTTTGGATTAGTGTTGACCGGTATGCCGCTGGTTTTTAAAGAATACGCATGGGCTCGTTTTCTGTATAATCTTATGGGAGGTTATCCTACAGCTGGTAACATTCATAGGATTTGTGCTCTTATTACTTTTCTTGCGGCCTTTCTGCACTTTGCGTTTCTAACATTTGAAACCCTTGTAAGAAAGAATAGAAATATTTTCTGGGGACCTGAATCTCTATTGATTCAGCCAAAGGATATATTAAATGTTCTGGGAGATGTCTTGTGGTTTTTCAGATTGGGGAAAAGGCCACAGTTTGATAGATATATATATTGGGAAAAGTTTGAATATCTTTCGCTTATGTGGGGCACCATGGTTATGGGTGTTACAGGTTTTATTCTTTGGTTTCCAGTGCAATCTGCGAGTCTGATACCTGCTTATGTTGCGACTTTTATAGATTTGCCGAGTATAGCGCTGGTTGCTCACAGGTATGAAGCCTTGCTGGCGGCAGGTTTTATCTTTTCTATTCATTTCTTACACACTCACCTGTTGCCTGAGAATATACCTGTTGATGAGGCAATGTTTACTGGAAGGATTGACGAAGGTCACATGAAACACGAGAGAGGCGCTTATTATGAGAGGTTGAAAGAAGAGGGGCAATTGGAGGAGCTTAAAGTTCAACCGGCGTCTCGCAAGGCCAAGTTTGTGTCTAAGCTGATGGGACTTCCGCTTCTTGCAGTTGGTTTGCTTATGGTCGGTTTCATGCTATCGTCATTAATTTGTTCTATTGTATTCGTTATAGCAGATTTAACTAAAAATATTAACTTTGATATTTTTAGTATTTTTGCTTTCTGATAAGCGAAAATTCGCTGTTCCAATTTTTAAAGGGTGTTTTTTATGGTTAGCAGGGTGTTGGTAACTGATGATGAAGAACGTATAATACGTAATATTAGAATAATTTTTGATGAGATGGAAAATATCGAAGTTGTTAAGGCTCAGGACGTGACTTCGATAGTTGATTTCGTTGAGCATGAAAGGCTTCATCTAATCATTACTGACCTGAGAGTGCCCAGAATTGGCAGATTGGAATTTTTAAAGCAGATTAAATCAATGGACCCGGATCTGCCGGTTATAGTTGTGACTGGAGATGATTCTATTGAAACAGCAGTGGAATCAATGAAGGAAGGCGCGTTTGATTACATTACAAAACCATTTGAAGATGGCACGCTTTCTGTCGCAGTGGGAAAAGCCCTGAAAATGAGATCTTTGACAATGGAAAACAGGTATCTTCGGAAGGAGTTAGAGTCTCATTATAATTTTGGGAATATCATTGGTAATTCACCTAAAATATTAGAAGTGCTTCTGTTAGCAGGGGATGTTTCCAGAACGGATTCGACTGTATTTGTCTATGGTGAAAGCGGTACAGGGAAAGAGCTTGTGGCAAGGGCCATTCACTTTAATAGCTTAAGGAAAAGTGGTCCATTGATTACGATTAACTGTGCTGCACTGCCGGAGAATTTGCTGGAGAGCGAGCTATTCGGCTATGAAAAGGGTGCTTTTACAGGAGCAGAGAAATGCAAAAAAGGTCGTTTTGAATTGGCAAACGGAGGCACTCTGTTTCTCGATGAGATATCGGAAATGAATCCGTCTGTTCAGGCCAAAGTGCTGAGGGTTGTTGAAGAAAGGGAATTGGAACGACTTGGAGGGGCGGAATCTGTAAAAGTTGATGTAAGAATAATATGTGCCAGTAATAAGAATCTTGAAGAGTATGTTAAAAAAGGTCAATTCAGGGAGGATTTATACTATCGCATAAATGTGTTTCCTATAAATATACCTCCTCTCAGGTCAAGGCAAGAGGACATTTTACCATTGACAAGGGACTTCGTCGGACAATTTTCTGCTAAAATGGGCAAATTTCCATTGAAACTGTCAAAAAATGTAGAAAAGATTCTTGTCTCAAGCAAGTGGGAGGGAAATGTAAGAGAGCTAAAGAATTGCCTGGAAAGAGCCGTAATACTGTGTAAAGGAGACTTGATAACAGAAGAACATCTGCCTGTGGCTTTAGTTAAAGATTCTATGTCAGGTAGCGAGAATGGTAAAGGCAATATGTTAAAAATGGTAGATTTTAATTTGCCTCCGGAAGGAATCTCGATAGATGAATTGGAAAAACACCTGGTTTTGCAGGCGCTGAAAAAAAGCAAAAACAATAAAACCAAGGCTGCTAAGTTACTTGGACTCAGCAGGGGAACCTTCAGGTATAGGTTGGAAAAAATACGACAATAACTAAATTTATCAAATATAACATTAAGAGTTGACATTTAATTTTTTTTTGTTAAATTACTGGTGTTGGTGATTGAAATGGCCGTTTTGGTTTTTTTGAGCCAGTTTTTTAGCGCAGATGGAAATATGCTTTCGAAAGTGGCATGTCAATGCTTTAGTGTTAAAAGGCTTATGTCAAACATAATGGTATATAGCATTTTGGCACGTAATATGCTTAAAACAATGTAGTTGCGTGTTATATTTTTTATTAAAGTATTGAAAGGAGGTGAAGAGTTGAATACAATGAGAGCATTCGTTAGTAAGGCTTTATATTTTGGTGTCTTTATGTGCATAATTGCGTTTGTTGGTAGTCAACTGAATTTTGCTGGAGCAGCAGAGGGAAATCTTTGTCCGAAGAAAGAGAATGAAAAATTGTATTGGTGTACAGTGTGTGAGGAGATTTTCACTTGGAATGAATGTGGTAACTTGAAATACATCTGGAATACCAAGGAGCATAAAGCTGGTGAAGAAGTTGCCACGCATAAAATGGTGCCGTCTTGGGCATGTTTGAGGACTGAGTATTACTGCATACGTGATGGAAAAAAATGGTCCTCAAATCCGAATGGTATTTTTTGTGAAGGGTCTAAGGTATGTTTGCCATATAATGCAGGTTCATGCAAAACATGTGGTGATGACCTGGCACCCAGAAAAAGCAGAGCAAAGCTTGATTTTAAATGCACCGGCTGCGGGAAGGTGTCTGATGAACCGGGAGCAGGGCATGTGATTGATCATAAGAAGGAATATGCGGAGCATTTAATAAGTTTTGGCAATTGTAAGGATTGTGGGAAACCGCTTGACACCGCTTGTAAAATGTCTGGAACATGCCCACATATTCCAGATTTTTAGTGATGTTACAATCTTATAATTTTATGTTTTGGGGCGGGGAAAATTGAGTGCCACAAGGAGATTTGCAGGCAAAGTTTTGCATGTTTGTACCTTTTTCTGCATAGTATTTATCTTCACAGACTATGCTAACTACGCCGTTGCGGGAGAAGGTAAAGATTGTCCAAAGAAGAAGATTCAGTTGCACTTCTGGTGTGAAGTTTGTAAGGAAATAAGAGAGTTTAAGGATTGTGACACCGCTAATTATATTTGGGATTATAAGAAATATAAGGCGGGAAGTGGGGAATATACAGACGCAAAGGTACACCAAGATCTTCCAGAAGGATGGGGATGTCAGAGGATTATTTACAGTTGCATTAATAAGGATTGCGAAGCTTATGAGAAGTGTATACCTCATCCAGGTATTTGCGAAGTCTGCATGGATGATATCACCAGCAAAAAGATATGGTCTAAGGTAGTGTTCAGATGTGCGGCGTGTAATAAGGATCATGACCATCCAGGCGCAGGGCATCAACTTGATGAGAGAATAGAATACATTCCGACATTGGTAACCCCTGGTAAATGTGAGGATTGCGGTAAGCCGTTAGAGGCGGTTTGCACAAAATCAGGTACATGTCCGCATGTTCCTAGTTTTTAATTTTTTAATATTTATTTTTACATTTTGGAGGTGAAGAATGAAGAAAAAGGCTTGGTTATTGGGTTTCTTGGGTGCAGGGGTGTTAAGCTTGACACTGGCTCAAAGCGCTGGTGCTGGTTTCATACAGGGCACAAGGGTAAGGACAGAGCACCCATCCCCATTCCACGTTGCAGTTTCGCCTGATGGTAGCACATTGGCTATAGCCAACCAATCAGGCCATAGCGTGACTTTTGTTGACACAAAATCGAGGGCGGTTACCGGAGAAGTGCCTGTTCAGGTGCAGCCGGAATCTTCAGTATTTGCGCATGATGGACGTACCTTATATGTATGTAATGCTGAAAGTGACAGTGTGTCAGTCGTTGATGTAGGTAAAAAGGCAGTTGTTAAAACAATTAAAGTTGGTGACTGGCCTTGTA
The DNA here is from genome assembly GCA_001828595.1 of Planctomycetes bacterium RIFCSPLOWO2_12_FULL_40_19. Taxonomy (GTDB): domain Bacteria; phylum Planctomycetota; class Brocadiia; order Brocadiales; family Scalinduaceae; genus Scalindua. The sequence continues at coordinate 10,112 of MHZA01000047.1, read as the reverse complement.
GCATTAAACTGTCAAAAGACGGGTCAAAGGCTTATGTATGTTGTTCGGGTAGTATGTGGAATACGGTTGATATCATTGACACTGCAAATAATAGCAAAGTCGGTGAGATCAAGACAACTAATTATGGCCCAAGGGATATAGCTATTTCGCCTGACGGGAAAACTGCGGCTGTAATCCTGGATACAACAGGCAAGATCAACAGGGGTGTTGATTTTGTAGATCTTGCAACGGGAAGGGTTGTTGAGCATAGGAACATTTATCAGAGCGCTAACCTGAGAGGCGTAGCGTATACGCCTGATGGAGCATATGTGCTTGTTACAATGGAACAGCCTAAGAACTGGCTGCCTGTTTGTGAGGCAGAGAATGCTCAGATATTCTCAAACAACCTTGCAGTTGTAGAGACCAAGGCTGGCGGAAAAGTTGCATGTATGCCTTTGGATGAGCATAACAACTATGATGGAAATCCTTATGGTTTGGCCGTGGATCCGGGTGGAAAGTATGTATATATCGGCATAAGGAGCATGCACAGGGTAACAATTCTTGATCTTGGAAAATTGATTGATATCGTTGCAAGCAGCACACAGGAAGAGTTGGACGATATGAAGAACGACCTGACGCTGATGGTTGACTATCTGGTTACCAGGGTTAACGTAGGGCTAGGTCCAAGTTCTGTAGCATTGTCACCTGATGGCAAGATCTGCTATGCTGCAAACTATTTTACAAATAACATATCAGTCATTCAAACGCCGGTTAATTGATAGTATGTGTAGCTTTCGGGTTACCGAAACAGGATTTGTTTTCTAAAAATTTTTTAAAAGGAGGTTGGTGATGAAGAAGTTGTTGACATTGGGATTAGTCGCTGCCTTATCACTGGTTGGTTTTTCTGCTCCTATGACAGTAGATGCAGGAAATGCCCAGGTAATAGCGACAATACAGACAGGTCCGGAATGGGAACCGCTTGGAAGAGGAGAGCCGTTGACAGTTCCTGAAGTGCATTACAGGGTAAAGCACGCTCCATACCAAAGTGAATTAGTCAGATATGGACAATTTCAGTTTAATGAAGCATCATGGACACTGCAGGGTGAGTATTCATGTGCAAGCTGCCATTATGAAAGAGGTCAGACAACTGGTTTGATCTGGGATCTCGGAGACGAAGGATGGGGCAGTTGGAAAAACACAAAGTATATCCGCGGCGGCAGGTATCTCCCACCGTTCAGGCATGAAGGTTTTACCGGTCATCCTGATGAAATCGTAGGTGCTACATCTTCGATTGACAGGGTATGCGGACGTGACCCTGGATTTGTGTTCAGAAGTGAGAATTTCTCGCCTGAGAGATTAGAGGCTTTGATTGCCTACATCAGGTCATTAGAGTTCACAGGAAGTCCTTTCAGGAATGAAGACGGTTCATTGACGGAAGCACAGAAGAGGGGTTGGAAAGTATTCAGCGATCCAAAGGTTGGATGCATTGAGTGCCATCCTGGCGATCCAAAGAACCCAAGTGCACTGTTCAGCGATGCACAGACCCACGATGTTGGAACAGGTAGGGTTGGTAAGGATGGGTTCAGGACAACTCCTGGTGCAGTTTTTAACACAGCCGCCCTCGAGCGTGGTGTTGATCCATACGGTGAAGAGTACAATGTGCCTATCATTGGTCTTGATCTTGTAAAAGAGTTTGACACGCCAACATTGAGAGATATTTACGCTTCAGGTACATATTTCCACGATGGCAGCGCTGAGACGTTGATGGCTACAATAGACAATACAGCTACTACAAAGGATATGCATGGTATTACATCACATCTGAGCAAACAAGAGTTAGAGGATCTTGTTGAGTTTATGAAGGCTTTATAAAAGTTCTTTGTAGGGAAATAGTCTCCAGTCAATTGCTGGAGACTATTCTCTATGAAAACTATCATTGTATTAATTTGAGTTTAATTTACATTAAAAAAGGAAAGGAGTAAACCAACTTATGAAGAAGGGATATTTAAAGTCAATGGCATTGGTTGGTGTTGTTGCAATATGGGGGCTTTTTAGCAGCGCTGACTGCCAGGCGCAGGTTATGACTGGTGGTCCTAAGCCTGGTAAAGCTATATGGGCTGATTACTGGGGTATGGCAAGAGAGATTCAGGGGAAGGTTGAATCTGTAGTATTTACCCAGTCAAAACCTACAACAGCAGGCGACCCGTATCATCAATACCCGAATTACGTATCTAATGACAGCAGGATTGTGTCATACGACATGAAGACAAGGAGCCTGAAAGTGCTTACAAAAGATTTCCAGAGTGCTTATGATCCTTGCCTTAACTGGGATTGTACAAAGATTGCATTTGCAGGTGTTCACAAAAATGGCGGCGGTAGTCAGATATGGGAGATGAATATTGATGGTTCAGGCGTAAGACAGATGACTGATGCGCCTGGTGCATTCAGAAGCCCTCTCTACTATGCAGCCGGTGCCATTGAGGAAGGTAAAGGTAGAGTGATATCGAGAGACAGATACTTCGAAGGTGACTGGAGGCATCGTGGAGACGTTGACAAGATGGGTTTCCTGATTGTTGCTTACTCACCTGAAGGGTCTATTGATGAATTTGGCAGACCTTTTGGCTTCAATATTTTCAGGCTTGACCCTCAGGGTGGAAAGTCTATGGATCGCATCTGCGGCCACTTGTTGGTAGGTATCAATATGCCCAATGTGGATACAGTTATAGACAAGATCACATATAACGTAAGTTCTGATTTTGATCCAACAATAACTCGTGATGGAAACATCATGTTCAGCAGTACACAGGCAAATGGTACGCATAACAATTCTAATGGTAGCACATGCCTCATAGTTGATAACTGGGATGGCTCTTACCCAAGGCACATCTATGGTAATGAAGTAGATGAGCAGCCTGACACGCCTAAGATTCAGGCGAAAGAAAGCTCAGACGGTTACCTGTATTATATTGAAGCTTTAGATAATAATTCAGGTATTGGCAATCTTGCAAGGGTAAGCTGGACTACTCCACATTCGAAGACACAAGCAAGGCTGAGCAATGATGGCAGACTCTACAGAAGTCCGCATCCATTGCCTGATGGACGTTTAATGGTTTCTTCTGCTGAAAGGCGTGACTTTGGTATATCCTGGTTCTCCGTTGACAAGGGTACAGTTTCTGAGTTAGTTTATGATGATCCGGAGTGGAACGATCATCAGCCTCAGCCTGTTTATCCACGATACAAGCCAAGGTGGATAAATTCGTTTACAGCAGGTAATGAGTTTGGAGTTACAACCGTGACCTATCAGCCTTTTGACCAGGTTAGGGTTGAGGGATATCCTCACTCATGGAGTACAACTATATGCTTTGATACAACATTGACAAATCTTCCAATTGGTCCATATCCGCATCAGAGAGCTAAGGAAGTTGGACATGGGGACATCAAGGCTATCAGGGTGCTTAACGCCATAGAGGCTAAAGAGCCGGATGCCAACAGGTATCTGCAGGGAGCTGGAAGCCATCTTCTTGGTGGCGCGAAATCAAGCTCAAACTCAGGTTCATCTTTCTCACAAAGACGTATGTTTGGTTATCAGTATGTTGAGGATGATGGCTCAGTTGTAAGCTCACATCCTGGCGATGAGCCTTATTGCACACAGATACTGGATGACAGAGGCATGTCAGTACAGACTCAGCTTTCATGGGCATATGTGAGGCCTTATGGTGGCAGAATATGTACGGGTTGTCACTGGGGTTCTTATGATAAAAAGGGCTTTCTGAACATTCACACAAAAGCGCTTTACAACTGGTGGTTCAGTGATTTGAGCCATTATGATTCACCGTTTATGTGGGCTGACTTAAGAGTTGACAAGAATGGAAAGTATGCTGGTGTGAAACATGGTGATGACGTAGTTGTACCTGCTGACGTTTATTATGGTGGCGCTTCCGGTACTACTTCAGCAAAAGTTGAAGGTTTAAACATAGACAAGTTGAGAACTGTTGACTTCAGAAGAGACATTCAGCCTGTCATAGATGCAAAGTGTGCTTCCTGCCATGGCTCAACGCAGTCTCCTAATCTGAGTGGCAGCACAAAGCTGGTATCTGTTAATGGCGTTGCTGCATACAGTCAGTCATATAACAGCTTACTGGCGGCTCAGAGAGGAAGAGATAAAAATATTGGTGGAAAGTATGTGAACCCGAGTGCTGCTATAAACAGTCTTCTTGTTTGGCGTCTGTATGAAGAAGAACTGTCACAGTTTGCATCAAGGGCGAATCCTATACCTGTTGAAGGAAGGGTTATGCACAACAAGATATTGACACCGGAAGAAAGATTCCTATTTGTTGAATGGGTAGATTTGGGCGCTCAGTGGGATAATATTCAGGGTCCAGACCCTTATCCAGGATATAGAGCCCATTAAGGATTGTTAGTATTTTTTAAATTCTTGATGCTCAGTTGAGCATTTCATTAACAAAAAGCTGGCATAGCAGGGGTTTGAAAGCTATGCCAGCTTTATTATTTTATTTATTACAAAATCCACTTGACAAGTAAGCGGTTATAAGTATAATTCACCAACCTGTAGTGAAGGGAGGCGGTATTCGTTTTCTTACTCTAAGGTATTGCTATTCATAGCACTTACGAGTAAAATACAACAAGCTTGTGAGATGGAATTAATGAGACATATTATATAAATGTTGCTTCAAGTTTAGATTGGTATCTTTTAGGTAAAGAAGAAAGGAGAAGAGAAAAGAATGATTCATTCAGTAAGAGGCTATTTGTTAATGATGGCAGTTATTGCCGGTTGCGCAATTTTGCCGGTGAATTTCAGCAAAAGTGCAAATGCAGATGAGGCTGCTCCTACGTTTCAGGATGTGGCATCATCGATTTATGGTCAAGCTGTAGGGTCTGATGATTCAGGGGAGAATTATGTGTTTGGTTTGACTGCGAAATACTCAGGGCCGGATAGAACATTGCCAGGTGAGGGTAAGTTTAAAAACATATTTTATTACTTACCGGTAACTGCAATGTACTATAACCCTGATGATTACTATGTATCAACGCAAGCGGTTGAGGGCGTATTCAAGACTGAGGAGTGTGTATTGTGTCATACCGTGCAGACGCCACGAATCGTAATTGATTGGAAAGCGAGTAAGCACTCAAAGGGTGGAAAGACAGTTGCGATGGAAAAGGAACAAGTGGTTGGTTGTGACTCATGTCATGGTAATAATCACAAAGAATTAAGAATGCCAAGCCACAACACTTGCGGCAAGTGTCACACCAAGGAACATGGCGAGCATCAAGCCGGTGGACAGGGATCACATAAACCTACTACTATATGGGATGTTTCGGTTACTGAATTTGCATGGCAGATCGGAAAACCGGGAGAAGAGGTAGCCGGGTGTGCTCAATGTCATGGTATCGCTGGAAACAGGTGTGATGGTTGTCATACCAGGCATCAGTTTAAACCTTCAGAGGCCAGGAAACCTGATACCTGTGGTATTTGCCATATGGGTGTTGACCATGCAGAATATGAGTTCTATTACAACTCATACCACGGAAAAATACTCATGATGGAAGGTGATACCTGGGACTGGACTAAGAAGTTGACACCACAGAATTACCGGGTGCCAACTTGTGCGTACTGCCATATGGGAGAAGATGGCAATCACAATGTACAGAATGCTTCAACTGAGTATGCGCACATGGGTATGTTTCAGCTTTACAGAGGTGCCCCAAAGCATAAGGCCAAGAGGGATGCATGGATAAAAAAATGTCAGGGATGTCATTCTCCGCGTTGGTCAGCTGAGCATTTGTATGCTATGGATGAACAGATAAACATCAGTTTTACAAAATGGCGTGAGGCAGTTAACATAATCGTTGGATTGTATCTGGAAGGTTTATTGGATCCAATGCCTGCTGATCTGGCGCCTGACTGGACAGGTGGTCACACGATGAATCTGTTACCTGGTGGTGCGCCAAGATTTTATAACGTATCAGATATAGAGAGAATGGCTGTAGAGATGATTGTGTATCAGGTAACTTCAGTATACAAAGCAGCAGCACATTTCTCAATTGATGATGTTACTTACAATTCAGGTGCATTCCCTATGGATAGGCAGCTTGTTGAGATTAAGTCTGAGGCTTCTAAATTGAGAAGAATTGCTACACTTGAGAAAGAGGTTGGTGTAGTGCATAAAGCATATGATTTCTGGAAACATGGAGAATATACAGACCTGCTTACCGGTTACAAGAGAAAAGAGGGCGATTATGATCCAAATGAACCTAGTGCCGGAGCTGGGCATCATTAATTTGTCGTAAGTAACTTAGTAGTATTTTGTGGAGGGTAGCACAGATGTATTAAGCTGTGCTACCCTTTTTTATGTAAAAGGGGGTAATGAATATGTTGACAACGATAGTTAAGGATACACGATTAAAGGAAAAAACGTGTAAACAGTTTCTTCCTGATAAGAGTGGACACTTTGGGAAATATGGCGGGAAATTCGTACCGGAAACCTTAATGCCGGCCCTGGAGCAACTTGAAAAGGAATATCTTAAGGCTAAAGAGGATCCGAAGTTTAATGAGGAATTAAAGTATTATTTGGAGCAATACGTAGGAAGACCATCTCCTCTATATTATGCGAAAAGGTTAACAGAAAAATTAAGCGGTGCAAAAATTTATCTTAAGAGAGAGGATTTAAATCACACAGGCGCTCACAAAATTAATAACACCATGGGGCAGGTCTTGCTTGCCATTAGAATGGGTAAGGAAAGAATTATTGCTGAAACTGGCGCAGGGCAACATGGCGTCGCCACCGCTACTGCAGCCGCAATGTTTGGGATGAGTTGTGATGTTTATATGGGAGAAGAGGATATACGGCGGCAATCCTTAAACGTGTTTAAAATGAAATTACTGGGAACAAATGTGATTCCGGTAAAGACCGGCTCCAGAACACTTAAAGATGCAACTAATGAGGCGCTTAGAGACTGGATGTCTTCAGTAATGAATACGCATTATATAATAGGTTCTGTGGTAGGCCCACATCCGTATCCAATGATGGTCAGGGATTTCCAGATAGTAATTGGGCAGGAAGTAAAAGAGCAGATGCAGAAGGCAGAAGGCCAATTGCCGGATTATATCATAGCATGTGTTGGGGGTGGTAGTAATGCAATAGGTGTTTTTTATCCTTTCATTGAGGATGAAGATGTTAAACTAATTGGTGTGGAGGCAGGTGGCCTGGGCTTTGATGTGGGGCAGCACGCCGCTTCACTTTCCAGAGGCGAAAAAGGGATACTTCACGGCAGCTTGAGTTATGTGTTGCAGGATGACGACGGCCAGACATCTCAAGTTCATTCTATCTCAGCAGGTCTGGATTATCCGGGAGTTGGGCCTGAACATAGCTATTTAAAGGATACAGGAAGGGCTGAATATGTTTCTGTTACTGATGATGAAGCGGTAGATGCTTTCAATCTATGTACACGTCTGGAAGGAATAATCCCCGCTCTTGAAGCTTCTCATGCAATAGCATACACTGTTAAGTTTGCGCCAACGATTGATAAGGATAAGATTATTGTGATAAATATTTCCGGCAGTGGAGACAAAGATTCTTTTGAGGTTGCCAAAAAGATGGGAATAGAGTTGTAATCAGTGACAAAAGGAGCCTGTTTAAGTTGAATAGGATTGATGCCAAGTTTAATGAATTACGAGAGAGAAACGAATCTGCATTTATTCCATTTATAACAGCGGGAGATCCTAGTCTGGATGCAACAAGGAAGTTGATTGTGGAGTTTTACAGAAAAGGATCAGATATGATAGAGTTAGGAGTACCTTATTCTGATCCAATAGCAGATGGACCTGTAATTCAATCATCTTATTATAGGGCACTTTCTGGAGGGGTTAAACTTTCAGACATCCTGGAGCTTGTAAGAGATGTCCGTAAGAAAACAGAAATTCCTATTGTTTCCATGATTTCACAGAGTATTCTTTTTAAGAATGGTTGCGACAATTTTGTTAAAAGCGCAGTTAAAGCAGGATTTGATGGCGCCACAATCCCTGACCTTCCTGTTGAAGAGGCTGAAGAAATAATGGAAGCCGGCAAGAAGGAGGGGTTTAAGATAATATGCTTTATTGCACCAACTACTACAAGCCATCGAATGGAATTAATTGTAAAAAAGTCTCAAGGCTTTCTGTATTATATTTCTGTTGTAGGTATTACAGGGGTAAGAAGCGAATTGTCTGCTGGCATAACTGAAAATATTCAAAATATAAAAAAATTAACAAACCTGCCGGTTGCTCTGGGGTTTGGGATTTCAACTCCTGAACAGGCTAGAATGGCAGGGAAAGTTGCGGATGGCGTAATCGTAGGAAGTGCTATCATGAGAGAGATAGAGAAATACAGTAGTCAGGGTGATGATGTATTGGTTGATAAGGTGGGTAAGTTTGTGGGTAAATTGGTAAATAGTACGAAAAATAGAAATTAACTATTTTTGAATTATTGCCATAGTACACTTTTCAGTTTGACAGGTTAGGAGTATGAATACGAAGAAAGAATCTAGCATAGAGGAAAGTGTGCACCACTCAGGTGAAAACGGACGTCGCAACTTTCTAAAGATATGTTCCGTTGTCTTGACTTTTTTTATAGGCATTGCGTGCATACCGCCACAAGGAAGAATATCGGTGTTTCAGAATGATCATCTGTATTCGGGAGAACAATTGTTTCGCCTGCACTGTATTGTCTGCCATAATTTCAAAGGCGCAGGGGGCAATTCCGCTCCTGATTTAACAGCATATAATTCTAAGCCATGGCTAACTGGATTAATACAGGATCCCAATGCTCCCAAATACTATGGTAATACAAAGATCGATAAAATGCCTGAGTTTAGTCTGAAAAAAGAGGATTTATCCAATCTGGTAGAGTTCTTACTTGCACAGGCTGATCAGGACAAAGAGATAGATTCTGTGCTGAAAGAAACCGGGAAAATGATTTTAGAAGAGAATGGGTGCTATAATTGTCATACCTATGATGGAAAAGGAGGGAGTATAGCTCCAACGCTAGATGCCTTTGCTTCTGATAAATGGCTCAGGGGTATCATTGAAGATCCTGGCCAAGAGAAATTCTTTGGTAGATTTAGTGTAATGCCTGCATTCAAAGATAAGCTTTCAAGTCAAGAGATTGATAATTTGGTCTACTTTCTCCAGAATCTGCGAAAGGAATCTCTTTAAAATCTAAATGGCACTTAAGCGATAGCAGTGGTTTAAATTTGACAGTTACATAAGGTATTTTGGCAGTTACAGTTATATGATTCAGCATCAAAATATTCTTTACTAATGAAGGAAAACTAACATTTCGAATATATTGGTAAAAGGAACTATTCGATCAACATGACATTTGTAAGCCATGTAAATATTGTGGCTTAAGTAATATATAAATAGAAACTAGATTTCGGCATCTAGCTTGCTGAAATCGAATGTTCCAAAATGCATATTGTAGTTTGTTGTTTTTTGCAATGATGGAGGTTCTTAAGGGATATTAAGAAAGGTAAAAGTAATGATTACATATTGATCCGTTACTTTAGAAAAAAAGTTTTCATTTGAGCTTGAATTTTTGGCAAGTTTTTGTTGACATATTTTCAGAAAATTATATAATCCACATTTCAAAAGGGAGGCTTTTAGAGTGATATTGAGTGAAAGGGGGTGCTTGTTTTTTTCACAAAGATTCATTTGATCAAAAAACTTTACAAACGTTTGTATTACGGTTCACGTTAGTTATTTTATATTTTAGTTAGTTAGACAAGGAAGGGAGAAGGTAAAAATAAATGCTAAGAAGATTTAATAAGTTATTGATTGCATTGGTTGCGTTTGTGGCCGCATTCTGTTTTTACGAGAATTTTTCCAGTAAAGACGCAGAAGCGGTAGAAATCATCACACACTGGGTGCCGCACGAGGTTTACGGTATGCCTGGAGATCCTGACAATTCAGGAAAGGTGTTCTTTTCAGGTTTGTATGCCAAGTACATGGGATATCCAAAGGGCGCTCCGCCATATCCAGGAAAGTACTCCAGGTTTTGGAGAACACTTCCTGCGTATCGATACTACATTCCGGACTATATGTACAACAGGGATGAAGTAAGGCCTTCAAACCCGAT